>CAZUKH010000001.1:0-8103 GCA_964620955.1 uncultured Candidatus Saccharibacteria bacterium
GGAGTTATTACTTTAATAATGGAGCAGAACAAAAATTTGGTATGCCAACAGGAGATGAAAAAACAAACACAATAGGAACATACTACTGGCAGGAGTATGAAAAAGAAGTAAAAATAGAAGTATATTGGCCATCAAACGAAGCTAAAGCAAATAAAGATTTAGAAGAGATATATTGTCCAGGAGAAGCACCAATGTGTGGAAACGGGAAAGTAGAAAAAGGAGAGCAATGCGATGGAGAAAAATGGTGTTCAAGAATGTGTGAAGCAAAGTGTAGTATAGGAGAAGAATGGGACGAAACAGCAGGAGAATGTAAAGCAGCACCAAAATGTCCTGAGGGAGAAGTAATAGACCCAGAAAGTGGAATGTGTATGGATAAACTTGAATGCCAACAAAGCTCATATAAGCTTCCGTGGCCTGGAGGTAAGAGTTATTATGTCACACAAGACATATTAAATGTCGGTGGTAGTCATGATCCGTCTAACCCATCGACAAAATATGCTATCGACTTCGGTATTCCGGACGGAGGGGAAATTGCTGCAGTGAATAATGGAGAGTACTATTTCTCTAAAGATGACAGTTATACATATGGCAACGGACCAGAGTTTATTGGATTCGAGAACTATCTAATAATTAAACACAACGACGATGAATTTAGTATGTATGTTCATTTAATGGCTTCATCAATTCTTGTAAAGAATAAACCTACAATAAAACGTGGAGAGGTAGTTGCAAGGGTTGGTCTTTCCGGTTGGATAGATGGTGCCCATCTTCATTACACACTTCGCAATCAATACTCGCAGGAATCAAAACTAACGCTTTTTAATGATCCATCTGTGTGTAACACCAGGTATAAAGGGACACCGAAGTGGAACATTCCTGAGGATGACTTGTTACTACCAGAATCTGCAAGAAGAAGGGAATCTTTTCAATCTGATAATTACTAAAAATACTATGAGAAAAAATATGAGGCCAGTTTTCTTATCAATCTTTATTGTGATCGTAACTGTTTTTTTAGTATATATATTGCAAACAAGTAGACATCAAATTGATGATTATTTTATATCGGAAAGTGAAAAACTTTGGTTTGAAGCAAAGGAGTTAAGTACAAACGAGCGGAAAGGTGACATGGGTGCTATAACAGTTAGCGTAATTGACGGTTGGACCTTAAGTAGGGTGGATGAGAAATTCCACATTTTAAGATCCACGGAAGGCATCGAAATCAAATTCCTAGAGAAATCTGGTGACAACTACCCAAATGGAATAATTGATGATAGTTTTTTAATGCGATATGGACAGAATCAATCAGTAAAAATCAATGACCAATACTTGATTATACCTGATTTGAATTTGGAGAGCCTATCTTTAGGAGATATTTACGAGGAGTACAACATCTTTAATTTATACTTCATATCACAACCAGTCCCATCTGAAAACACAATATACACTACAGTTTTTAGATTAAATGATGAGAAGTATGTGGATATTGTTATAGTCACTCCACCAATTAGTATAAGCATAGAAGAGAAGAAAGAAATCTATTTTATTCTTCAATCTATTGGGATTAATTAATGGAGGAAATTTACGAGCTAAAGCATAATATAATTTGGCATAACACTAATGATTTTGAGCCTACAAGTGAATTTATTACTAGATCTATTGATTACGGACACCCATTAATAGTTGCTTATGGACAAGGTGATCTTGGCCATATAATTGTGATTAAGAGATACACTGACACTGGGGAGTATGTTGTAAACGATAGTTACAGGAACACATCAGAAAGACCTTATCCTGAAGGATATACAGATGATAATTTAGATAGAATCCCTGATAGAGTAATAGTAAATGACTCATTAGAAACCTTGTTGAAGCTGGTACGGATTATAACTTAAAGGGAAATGGAGCGATTTATAAATTTAATTCTGATGGAATAACATTTTATAGTTATTATAACTTTAGCTTATGAAAATAAATAAAAAAAATGTTGGCATTGCACTCATACTTTTAGTTGCAGTGACCTCTATTGGAATATTAATTTTGTATAGCAGAAATAGTATAAAAACCTTTGAACTAAACAATTACAAAGTTAGCTATGATGCAAATGTTTACAATATTGTCTCGATTAGTGATACTCAGGATCACACTTACTTTAATAACATAAAATATAAAGTTGGAATCATTTCTCTAAAAACAAATGACTCAGGGTATTCAATAAACTATCAATTTAAAGATAAAGAGCTACCTCCAAGCAATGCTTTTAATGATATTAATCCGATACCTAAAAATAGCCCCAATTTACAGTTATATAACGTCAAAAACATAGGATTTGGCTTTGATTTCATTTTATGTCAAATGATTACTGAAAAAGTTACCTGCTTTCCTGTTACTGAGAACTATAATAGCGCATACAATTATGGTGATGAATTGAAAAATGGAAACTATTACTTTGAGTCAAAACTGAATTTGATGGGAATGAATAATACTAACTTGCGAATTCAAATTGAAAGTAGTCAATATCCAGAACTAAATACATTACTAACAGTTTTACAAATCCAGAAAGATATTCAGAATGCAAAATAAATTGATGATATTACTTCTTTTGTAATGATTAAAAATTTATGAAAAAGCTAGATAATTTTATTAAATCTATTGTGTGGAAACGGGAAAGTAGAAAAAGGAGAGCAATGCGATGGAGAAAAATGGTGTTCAAGAATGTGTGAAGCAAAGTGTAGTATAGGAGAAGAATGGGACGAAACAGCAGGAGAATGTAAAGCAGCACCAAAATGTCCTGAGGGAGAAGTAATAGACCCAGAAAGTGGAATGTGTATGGATAAAAAAGAATTCGAGTGTAAAGCTATTGGTATGGAAAAATACATTAACCCAAACGACCCTAATGACATTACATGTGCAAGAATTAATAACTTTCCTTATATTAATCAGGCGTTAAATTCTTCTGGCGGAGGGTATAAAACACCAGCCGCAGGTACCGTTATGTGCGGTGCGAATTCAGTCATTATGGCTGCTTCAGGTATGGGACAGATACCATACAATAACTTTGATGATCTAAAAACTTATACCTATAATGATAATGGTGTAACACCTACAACTCCTCCTGCTTATAGGCACTGCGATTGGGTTAATGATGTTTTTAACGGTAATCACATGTATAATGTAGGTGGCTCTTGGAGTTTTGTAGGTAACGATTGGCAAGATCAGTATTTGTCCGAATGTGCGGCAAGTGTATGGCCATATATGAAAGCTTATTTAGATGGCTTCTTCTTAAATACTAAATATTACGACGGAGATATGGTACCCGCATTGGGTCAAGAAGGGTACATGAATTATATTAAAACAGCTGTTGATGAGGGAGGGGGAGCTATTCAGGGTTTATCCGGAGTTATTTCAAGTAGTGGGTATTATGAACATATCATACTTATCAAAGGGTACACAGACGACGATAAGGATGGGAAGCCTGATAGAGTAATAGTTAATGACCCTTGGACTAACATAATGTTAGATACTGCTGATTACTCACTCAAAGGTAACGGTGCCATATATAAATATCAATATACTAAAATAATTAACTTCGCATCATTAATTACTCTTGAATAAACTATTTGGAAATGAAGTATAAACTATTTGTTCTAATCCTATTAACTATATTCTTTTCACTTTTCCTTACCTGGCATATGAATGGCATAGTTAATACTGAACGCTATTACTGGGAAGAAGTGAAGTTTGAAATAGATGTTAGTAAGTGGAAATTGGTAAACTTTACTGAATTAAAGAGCATCCCTACAGATAATCCTTTTGAACATAAAAACATTGGAGGGATTATAGTGAATTCGATAGACGGAAGGAGTAACATAACAATTACTTTATCTGATAAGAAGTTACCGATTACGGACATATCTTGGTTAGATTTAAAGAGTATTGATGACTCCGGCGTGATTCTAGACAGGAGTAGTAATGCTAATCAATATCTAAGTGACAAGGAATCACTAAAGTTTTTGTGCATTAGAAGTAACATAGACAATACAACTGAATGCAAATTTTACACTGAACTATTAGACTATCCTGAAGTTGATGGGTTTAATACAAGTGACAAACTATTCATATATAAGTTTGCGGTTAAGAAGTTTATAAACACTAGCATTGAGATAAAATTATCAGATAGTACTGAGGTGCAAAACTACGACTTTAAGAATGAGTTAGAATTAGTAAAAGCATTTTTAGAAATTAACAAGTAATAACTATGGTGGTAGTGCAAATGGGAAAGTTACGGCAGCTTTAATTTTGGAAGATAAAAACTTGAGTACTGGAAAGAGCTAGAAGAAGTATACAAAGAAAGCATAAGACTAAAAGAAGAAATAGAAAAACAGGCAGAAGAAGAAAAAGCTTTAAAACCTAAAGGACTACTTAGGAGGTTATTAAGAAAGTAACCTTTCTTGCAATTGCCAATAGCCTTACTTTTTGCTAACATTACAAAGCAATTTAGGCCTTAATACAAAATATAAGCCCAACAATTGTAAGTTTATTTTTCAAACATTTACTTATTTACTAATTTTATTTATGAGTACAGATTACACTAAAGTTAAAGATACCAAACATTATAGAAACATTGGGATAATTGCGCATGTAGATGCAGGTAAAACCACAACAACTGAAAGAATTTTATTTTTCACAGGTAAAAAGCACAAAGTAGGTGAAGTCCATGAAGGTGCTGCAACAATGGATTTTATGCAGCAGGAAAAAGAAAGAGGAATTACAATACAATCTGCCGCTACAACCGCTTTTTGGACAGCAAATAATCAAATTTATAGAATAAATATTATTGATACCCCAGGGCATGTGGACTTTACTGCAGAAGTTGAAAGATCTTTAAGAGTACTTGACGGTGCAGTAGTTGTATTTGACGGCAAAATGGGGGTTGAGCCACAATCATCCAAAGTTTGGTTTCAGGCCGAAAAATACCTTGTTCCAAGGCTTTGCTACATTAACAAACTTGACAATATTGGAGCAGATTTTTATAAATCATTTGAAAGCATTGTAGCCCATCTTTCAGATAGAGCAACTCCAATAAGCCTACCAGTAGGCATTGAAAACGAGTTCAAAGGAGTAATCGATTTAGTAGAAATGAAGATGAAGATTCATGAAGATGATGAAGGAAAAGTGATTGTAGAACATGAAATTACTGAAGAATATAAAGAAAAAGCTGAACAATATAGAGCAAAATTAATTGAAATTGTATCGGATAGTGATGACGAAATTGCAATGAAGTATCTTGAAGGTGAAGAAATATCAGTAGAAGAACTCAAAGAAGGCATTCGCAAAGCAGTACTTTCTAACAAACTTTTCCCAGTTTTGCCAGGATCTTCACTAAGAAATAAAGGGGTGCAAGAAATGCTAGATACAGTTTGTAATTACTTACCCTCCCCTGCTGATAAAAAATATATTAAAGTCGAAAAAGAAACAGGAGAAGAAAAAGTATTTACAGGAGAAGTGCCAGGAATTAACCCTGGAGACGATTCAATAATTACAAGAAAACTTGAAGACACCGAACCGTTTAGTGGATTGGTATTTAAACTTGCTGTAGATCAACATGTTGGCAACCTCGCATTCTTTAGGGTTTACTCAGGAAAACTACAAGCAGGAAGCTACGTTTACAACAGTGTAAAGGGAACAAAAGAAAGAGTCGGAAGAATTTTAATGATGCACGCAAACCATCGTGAAGAAATTACTGAAGTAAGAGCAGGCGATATTGCTGCTATAGTTGGTCTTAAAGATACTAAAACAGGTGAAACGATTTGCGATGAAAAACAACCAATAATATTGGAAAGCATCGAATTCCCAGAACCTGTCGTAAAATTTGCTGTAGAGCCAAAAACTAAATCGGACCAGGAAAAGCTTGCAGAGGCACTTGCCAAACTAACATCCGAAGACCCAACATTTAGAGCAGAAACAAATACTGAAACTGGCCAAGTAATTATTGCTGGCATGGGAGAACTTCACCTTGAAGTTAAAATAAGGTTACTCAAAGATGACTATGGGATTGAAGTAAATGTAGGTAAACCACAGGTTGCATACCGTGAAACAATTAATACAGAAGCTAAGCATAGAGAGCTTTTGAAAAAGCAAACAGGTGGTGCAGGACAGTATGCAGATATTGAAATGTTTGTAAGGCCACGAGAAAGAGGTGCAGGTTACAAATTTGTAAACAGCATTAAAGGTGGTTCTATCCCAAAAGAATATATTCCTGCAATAGATAAGGGCATCCAAGATTCACTAACATCTGGCCCATTGGGTGGTTACCCAGTTGTTGATGTAGAAGTAGAAATTACAGATGGTTCTTACCATGAAGTTGACTCCAATACAGATACGTTTAAAACCTGTGCATTTTACGGGTTTAAAGCAGCTATGAAAACAGCTACACCTGTATTACTCGAGCCAATAATGACTGTAAGCATAAACGTACCTGATGAGCATGTTGGATCTGTAACTGGTTATCTTTCTGGACGTCGTGGCTTAATAAAAAATATGGTTGCAAGAGGTAAAACCCAAGAAATTAATGCTGAAGCTCCATTAGGTGAACTTTTTGGCTATGTTTCCGACTTAAGAAACCTTACTTCCGGGACAGCAGCACCAAATATGGAACCAAGTCACTACGCTGAAGTACCAGCAAATGTAATGAAGACTATTTTAGGTGAGTCAAAAAGTGAATAGTTTACTATTCAATTCTAAGCCTGTCAGCCTGTTGAAACGAGGGCAGTAAGTTCGAAGAATACTTTACTCACGACTCTAAAATAAAAGACTTAACTAAATGGAGATGACATATTGCCACCAGCTTCAGCAAGTTCTTTTTGTGTTTCGGTATAAATCGGATCAACATAAAGATCCAGCTTGTTACCTCCGGATTTAAGTTTTACTAGTACTATACTGTTAAACTTTTCTTTGGCAACTGGGAAATTATTTTTACCTGAAGGAAACTCATACCCTCTTGCTACAACAAGTAAACCATATTTTCCTGGCTTTCCATAAAAATCAAATTGTCCGTTATAGTTGCAAACAATAGAATCTATTAAATTCCAACTCTTTGGGTCAAAAATTTTAACTTGAGCATATGGAACACGTAAATCATTGTGAGAGTTTACAACCGAAGCAAATTTTGGCTTGCGACTCACTCGTCTTATAACTACAAGTCCAACCATAAATAAGTAAAGAGCAAAAATTACCACATTCAAAAACGAAAAAGTTATAAGAACAGCAATAAGTGAAAAGAAAAATCCAAACCCTAATATTATTTTTGAAACCTCAAGGTAAACCATTCTTGCCTTTCGTTGAATCAGCCTTAAGAACGACTCTTCGGATCTTGGAGCATTACCAACAGGATTAAGTGAAACATCAAAAATATGACTAGTGTCACCATCTGTTACATTTATTTTTTTAGTATAAGTATCATAACCTGACTGTTTAACTTCTAATCTGTAATCTCCTGGGGAGATAGTAAACCCGTACCTTCCGTCTAAATCAGTTACTGTTTGATTTATTTTAAACTGAGATCCCGAAACAAAAAGCTGGCATATTGCAAAGGGAATTGGTTTACCACTAATCGAGTCTGTTACAACACCCCATGGGTTTTGATTTCTTTTTCCAATTAAAACTGCAACAAACTGAATAATTAAACCAGGAATTGTAATAAAAGGAATAAAGTTGAAAAGCAATAGAATTGTTGAAACTATTGCAGCAAGACCACTTGTACCAACTTGCTGCGATAAGCCTTCAAGCGGTGTATTTGCAAATAATTTATTATTGTTACCAAGAATGCTTCCTACAAAAATCTGTACTTGTTCGCTGTCTGGGTTGGAAAGTGCCTGAGTAACACAAGCACCAGGATCACCTTCTATAAGTTCATTAAGGCCTGGACATTGTAGTGGCGAGCTGGGAGTAGGAAGGTTGAAGACGATTTGTCTGTCGTAATTATTACCTGCAACATCACTTCCAGTTACCCTCAAAAAATTTATTTCACCTTCTAAAATTGGATTACTCGCATCAGGAAATAAATTAAAGGTAACATCATTGTCTACCCCTGCGTCTGCAGTTAAC
>CAZUKH010000001.1:8132-255139 GCA_964620955.1 uncultured Candidatus Saccharibacteria bacterium
ACATCATCTGAAAGTGTGTACTGCTTACCGTTTAAGAAAATCTTCACATTGTTTAAATCTACACCTGAATCTTCATCAATAATATTTACTACAAGTGTTGCAGATTTAGAAATATTTGCGTCTAAGTTTCTTGGAACAATAAAGTTAACTACTGGTTGATCCCTGTCCGAATCTACTGGTGCAGGAGGTGTATCAGGCGGAGGTGCTGGAGATTGAGGTACATTAAAAATTATTTGACGCGTTCGAAAATTACCCGCATTATCAGTTGCATTGACAATAATAGTACTGGCCTGGTCTGCAGCGAAATTTGCATCAGGGTTAATTGTGAAAGCGTAATCTCTGTCATTACCTGTATAAGTTACTTGCGAATCTGAAGGTGTATAGGTAACCCCATTAACAACAAACTGAGTTGAGCTTAAAACCAGCCCTGAAAGATCATCAGTAATTCGCAATAGTACATTGGAATCAGGCGCTACACCTGTTTGATTGTTTAGTGGAGATTGAAAAGTAATATTTGGTGCTTGTGTATCTAAATCGCAAGAGCCGGAAATAAATGTATAAGTGCCATTTGCAACGCTGGATAAAATATCCTGACTGGTAACTGCATCTGCTATATTACTATCTGTAGTAGCTCCAAATCCATCGAAAGCAATATTAAAGTTTGCTGTAGTTGCTACTGATGTACCCCTAAACTCAATTTCAATGAAAGTTTTTTTAGAACTGAGTGTACCTACAAAAGATGCTGCTGCAACTTTGATTATTCCTGTTGATGAGTTTACGTTGTTATAAAAATAAGTTGAATAAGCATTGCCTGTTTTTACCTGAACACCTGAGGTGTCTGGATCCGAGTCTAGAATTACAACCTGCACAGGATCGTAAGCAATTTCAATTTCTGCAGCATTTGAAGACTGTCCTGTAGCATCAACTTCTACAAGTACACTTCTATTACACTGGCGTTCAAATGTTTTTGTAGTGGGAGACATATTAAAAGTAGCCGCATTAGCAGCTGAAACACCTGCTAGTATAAGCAGAGAAGCAAACACACTTGTGAAAAAACTTTTTATTACTAGTTTCATTAGACCTTATCCTTAATACACTTTAGCCGTTTGATGTAATTTATTTTCAGTATAGACTATTCTATAGATCTTTAGAAAACATATCAAGGGAGTTTGCTTTAGGAGATAACATTCAAAAGTCTCATGCGTTCTTGTGGAGCTATAAAACAACTCACCAACCACCTGAAAATCCTCCACCGCCTCCGCCACCCGAAAATCCCCCAAATGATCCTCCTCCACTCCACCCTCCACCTTTAGAGGCAGTGTTAGTAGCAAGATTTCGAATATTTGTTTCGGTGGTATTTGCAAAACTATTAGAAAGATTTGCGAATATGATGGCATCTGTTAGATTTCCACTACCCTCGTACCAAGAGGGTTTATCAATAGTAATATCTTTAAAGTTAGCTGCCCATTGCTTTTCTATCTTTAAAACAATGGCAAAAGACAAGTATTTTTCGAAAAGATCAGGTGTAAGATTTTGAAGTCTATATCTTTCGGCAGTCGTAAGATACATTTTAAAACCCAGTATTTGGTTTAAGACTTTAGAACCTAAACTGGTTTTTGCAGGCATTAATCTTGCAATAAATACAAAAACAACTCCAAGCACAGCCAAAGCAGCTCCTCCAGTAAATATTGCTATAAACCCAAGTAAACTGGTTATAGCAAAACTGACTCCAACAAATAGGATTATTCCTGTAAATATTAATCCTAAACCTCCTGCATAGTATCGGTTTCTTACAGTCTCAGGTGATTTGTGAAAATAGCCTTTTTCAACCATTTCTGAGTACATTTCTGATTTAATATCTTTTATAGCTTTGGCATATTCAATACTTGATGCTAGGTTAACTGTTTGCACAGTGTCTTTTGAACCAAAAATTGCTTTCAAAAGTGATTTTTCAACCTGAGATAAAGATTCATCAGTGTCAAAATCTTTTTGTTTTGTTAACTCATAATTTGAGCCTTTTTTTATCTCTTTAATTTTTAAATAACCCCTGTAAGCTAAATCTACAATGCTACCCGCAATGTCCCTGGGATCGGCAGATTCATCAATTATTGAGCCTAGCAAATATGGATGTACGCCTTTAGGCGGTTTAAACAAAGGAATAACTGTTTTAATTGGGTCTTTATCTCTTCCAAATCTCAAATACCTTAAGTATCCATAATAAACTGCACCTGGTATGCCAACAACTCCAATTAAAGTGAGTATAGTATTTAAAGAAATCAAACTGCTCATCCAAAAAACTGGCTTTAACTCAATGTCAATTACGCTTGATTTGTCTTCTTTAACCTCAACTGAAAACTCACCTGGCTCGTAGCCAATATGCTCAATTTTAAATTTATGTTCACCAACTGGAAAGTTTTGAAAATATTCGTTTCCACTTGTTGTAAAAACTTCGTAACCGTTAAAGTAAATTGTATTGTTTATATAGGGTGTAAGAAAGTTAAGAGTTAGGCTTCCAGGCACTTTTATTTGCGAAGGTTTAACTTTATAAGACATTGTGAACTCATCAAAAGCAGCGAGTCGCTCTATTTCAAAAAAGAGTGTGTTTGTAACATTATTAATATTTTGATCATGCGGAGAATTGGAGTAAACAACAATGTTATCTGTAGAAAGGTTTACTCTTTGAGGAAACTTTATGCTTGCCTTGGCATTATAAATAGGTGATGGATTATTACTATTTCCAAAAAGATTCCAATAAAAGTACACGAATTTATCACCCAAAAAGTCACTTTTTACCGCCATGCCCCCAACAACCTCGTACTTTATTTCCCAAGTAAATTCTTCTTCGTTTACATACTTGCCTTCAGGATAAACTTCCCACTCGAATCGCAAGTATCTACTAGAGTCATCTTCGTTTGTATATTCGTAAACTTTTGTATTTCCCTGGCTCAAATCTTCGCCATTAGCGCCAGTTATGCTTAATGGTATGAGTATTTCAAACCCTCCACAGGTTAAGTCAGTTGCACCAGCGCATGCATTGTTAACTAAAGGTATGTCTCTTCGAAGCCCGTGCATGTTGCCATTAAACCTCATTGTTTGTCTTTCGGTGACGGTAAAATTAGTATTATCGTCAACATCTATACTTACCTCGTAATCAACTATTGTAATATCAACGGATGAACTTTGAGCTTTAACACTGCTTAGTAGCAAGAATACAGAACTTACTAGGGTTCCTGCAAAAATAATTAAGAATGAAAATTTTTTCATATCTTATTTTAATACTTTAAACCAAAGTTTGACAGAGTAAACTGATTTATTGTCTTTATAGAGTGTATTGTCCAGAAGAAACTATGCCGAATTTATCCAATGGCCAAAATCTAAATAACACCTTGCCTTTTATCCAATCTCGTTTTATTGCACCTAGTGACCTCGAGTCATAACTCACATCTCTATTGTCTCCCATTAGAAAAAACTCATCTGATTCAAGTTTTACTCCTTTGCCGTTATTAACCAGTATTTGACCATCTCGCCTTAAACTATTATTAAGCTGATATTTTTCTTCAAGCTTTTCACCGTCAATGTAAAGATCTCCATCTATCATTTGAATTGTTTCACCAGGAAGGGCTATAACACGCTTAACGAAATCATCAAAACCTGGTTTTTGAAAAACAACAATATCTCCCCTTGAGTAATCCAAAGCAATGCTTTTGCCAAAGTCAGTTCCACCTAACCAGTTGTGTAGTTTGCTTGTAAAAAGCAAATCACCTGTTTCGAAATTGGGCAGCATTGAAGGCCCATCAACTTCATTGGGCGTAATTATAAAAAGATATAAGAAAACTGAAAGCCCTACAGCGATTGCAACTGACTGCAAAATATCTACAAGGACATTACGTTTCCGAACAATAGGCTGTTGTAAAAAAGGATTTTGTTCATCCATAACGACACATTATTCAACAAACTGATTAATACTTCAATACTAAAGAATTTCGATTAACTCAACATCAAAAATCAGGTCTGATTTTGGTGGGATGCTTGCGCTACCAGATTCACCATACGCCTGGATATAGGGTATATATAATCGTCTTACTTCTCCAATTTTCATACCTGGCACACCCTCCTGCCATCCCTGAATAACTGCGTTAAGACTAAACTCTATACCCTGATCAGTAGAATTAAACGACTGGTCAAAAATTTCACCGGTTGTAGCTAACCACCCGCGATAATTGGCTCTAACAGTTTGCCCTGATTGCACAGTTAAATCTCCCTGTCCTTCTCTTAAAACTTTTGAGTTAAGTTCAGTGATTTGCGTAGTTAAAACTTCGACAGGATAGCTATCTTGATTAACAAGCTGACTTACAAATGGTTCTGATTGTTTAGGTGGGTCGTATCTCATATTTTGATTTGATGTAGGTGAGTAAAATAAAATGAGCCCTATTGCTATGAGTGGAATAAGACCAACAACATACTTTGAATATTTCATAAGAAAATTTTAACTTGAATATTCTAGCACGTTGTATCTTGATATAATCAAAAATGTCTAAATACAAGAATATTAAAGGAATAGTTTATAGGGTCTTCTCATCCAAAGATGCAGATAAAATTGCATATGTTTTAGACACAAATGGTTCTAAGCAAGCAATCTCAGTTAAAGGTGGAAGAAAACCCCTAAGCAAAAAAGCAGGTACAGTTGAAATTGGAAACTTAATCGAAACTAAGGCCGTAGACGGCTACTCTGTATTAATAGCAACTGAAATAAGAGTAATTAATGAATTTAGTTCTTGGAAAAACGATTACAAATCAATAATAATTTTACAGTTTTTGTGCGAGATTATTGACAAGTTTGCTCAGCTAGAAAGTGACGAAACTTATATTTATAATGACTTTATTACTGTTTTAGGTAGCTTTGAAAAGAGCGTTTTTGCTTCAGCAATATTTTTAGAAAGGCTACTTTTAAATACAGGCAATCTTCCAAAGCTTAACGAGTGCGTTGAAACAGGTAAAGAGCTTTTTCCTGGTAAAATATTTACTAGTAAAGACTTTGCAGGTTACACATCTAAAGAAACTTCACCGATTTTTGAATTTAATGAAAGAATCTTTAAAACTCAAAGATTTATAGAACATCACGGAATAAACGAATCACTGGCAATCAATCTTGCTCCAGATGAGCAAAAGAACATGCTAAAATTGCATGTTAGCTGGATTGAACTGGTTTTAGAAAGAGAGTTAAAATCTAAGCAAATTTTATTTAGCGTAATTTAATTAATGAAAGTATTATTTAGTCAACTTAAAAAGTATCTTCCACAACTTTCACATTCTCATGGCGAAGTTGGTGAAGTGTTTTCAATGATCGGCTATATGCTCGATGGACCAGCAGAGGAAGTAACTTATTTAGGTCAAAAAGACTATTTATTGGATTTAGAAGTTAGGCAAAACAGGGCCGACTGTTTTGGAGTTATTGGTTTAGCAAGAGAATTAAGCGCTTACTATAATATTCCCTTAGAACTACCACAATTTGAACTAAATTCTGTTGAAGGTAGTGATTTATCTATTGAAGTACGGGCAGAAGATTCTGTGAAAAAAATTATTGCAAGAGAAATTAGGAACGTCAAAGTAGGTGAATCACCAAAATGGCTTAAGGAATACCTGAATGTAAACGGCATTAACACTATAAATAATCTTGTAGACATAACTAATTTTGTAATGCTTGAAACAGCTCATTCTTCTCATGCATTTGATAAAGACAAAGTAGGCAACAAGCTAATATGGGAAATGAACTCACAATTTAAAAAGTTTCTTACTTTAAACGGAGATGAGTTAGATATAGATTCAAATACACTAATAATTACAAATGATCAAAAGCCTTTGTCTTTATCTTTCATTGGTAGCAAAGAAGACGCATTAGATGAGTCAACGGTAAATGTCATTTTAGAAATGGCAATTTATGATGGAGGACTTGTAAGGCGTAACCAAAGACACTATAAAATTTTAACAGAAGCAGGCATGCGCCTTGAAAAATTTTTAGACCCTGCGACTTTAGACTATGCGTTTGATATGCTAAGTGCATTAATAATAGAAATTTGTGGAGGAACTCTTTACAATGTTTATAATAAAACTTTAACCTCATATCCCAAACAAGAGATTTTTATAGATTTAAACAAAGTTTCACAAGTTGCAGGTGTCACGATTGAAGTTTCAAAAGCAAAAGAATATTTGCAAAGGCTTGGATTTGAAATTATTTCAGAAGAAAACTTGGTTCTTAAAGTGTTAAGACCGGATGACAGGCTAGACATTGAGATAGCAGAAGATGTTTATGAAGAAATTATTCGAATGTATGGGTTTTACAACCTGCCAATATCTTCGCCTAATACAATAATTACAAAAGAAGTCACTCCTAAAAATATTAAAATGGCTGAAGTAGCATTAAATATGCTTGCTTCGAAAGGCTATGATGAAGTAAGGTCTAATGTGCTAGTAGATAAGAAAATAAATGCGACTTCAAATATTTACGATAATGTACAAATAGAAGTAGAGAATTCAATTAACGAGGATTTACCGTATTTGCGGCAAACCATTATTGGGTCATTGCTTATGCAAGATTCTAACTATAGAAAAAGATTTTTACCTAAAATTAAGATTTTTGAGTTTGGAAAAGTTTTCGGTTTTAAAGATGATTATATTGAGTTTGAGTCTTTAGGCATGCTTTCTTACGAAGGGATTGAACAATTAAAACTTGACATTGAAAGCATAATTAGGACTTTGGGAATTGTTGATATTTTTTATAAGCAGGCTAAAATCGTACCCGGGATTGTACATCCGTTTGACGTTTATGATATTTACACTGGAGAACAACAAATTGGGATAATTGGGAAAACTAATGCAATTAATGCAGAGACTGAGGCATATGTTTGCGAAGTAAATTTTACTAAGCTTTGCGAACTTACAGAATTACGAAGCACTAGCGCAGTTGAACTTAGCGATAAAATTGTAACCTTAGATACCAACATAATCCTTGATAAAAACCAAGACTTACGAAAAGAAGTTGATTTAATGCTTAAAAATAACTTGGAATTTATTTGGGAATGGAAAGAGGTAGATTGCTTTAAAGTGGGAGAGAAGACAAAGCATACTATAAGAGTAAGTTACTTAAACCTTGGAGACACAAAGGCTAAGTCATTACACCAAAAGATTTTTGCAGCTTAAATATTTAATTCAGCCTTGAGGAATAGCATTATAGGGTTAGTTGGTATCTCTTTGCCTTCGTAAAACTGAACTGAATTTAAAACCTGGGTTATTTTTATCCCTTCAAGTGTTAGCGTAGAATTTAACCTTAATTCGTCAATATCTCCCACGAGTATTCCTAAACTTCCAATTGGGTTAACCTTATACTTAATTTTAATGCTAGATGTTGCTACTGCTTGCACTTGAGAAATTACGAAATTTGATTTATTAATAGAAATAAATATATCAAAGACACCCTGCTCTCTTATTTGAGGATCAATAAATGCCTCTGCTGCAAGTGATTGGTTGCCGGTAATTTCTTCAACTATGGGCTCTGAAAGCATTTCGGAAATACTTGCTAACACTTCAACATCAATTAACTTAAAAACCCACTCATTTTGTGACTCATTATCAAGCACAACCCTACCCTGTTGAAACAATCCATCCATATAAGGAGATATCAATTGTATTAGAGTTGGTGAACGGTTATCTAATGGTTCTGCTTCTTGGGTATCTTTTGCAATATACTCATCTTTTTCAAAATCCAATAGGTAATCTTTGAGGTATGTAAACGCCTGACTTTGAAGCGATTGTTGTATTGATTCGAAATTCTCGTCGGAAACAATAGCTTTTAATTCATCTAAAAAACCAAGGGCAAATTCAATGTTTGCTACAGTACTTTCTGTTGATTCGATTTTAGAAATAGATTCAAAATCTAAAAAAGCTCTTTCATTATTGCGTTGGACAAATTCAAGGCTTCGCTGATCTGCAAAGGCGTAAAGACCTACTCCTCCAGCAATGAGCAAGATAAGAAGAACCACTATACTTACCATTAGAGTACGCATCATAACCGGTGCTGTTAATCATTAATCTTTTATTTGCAAAACAAGCACTTGTGTTTGACCTGAAATAGTCTTTTCTGATGCAAGCCTGAAGTCGGCAGCATTCTTAAGCTCGACCCTTATTTTTGCAACACCACTACTGAAACTTACAACCTTTGAGCTAACAAAGTTAGCTGTTGCAAGCGTAAATGGAATTTTACTTTGATCAAGACTATTTGCAACTACAAATGCTGATAGATTTTCTATTGTCACATCAATATATGTCTTTCCACCTTCAGTAATCATTTCTGCAGTTGCATTAGGAATATAAGACTCACCAACGAGATTTTTTGCACCCCAGGCTAATTCAAAATGAGTACCTGTATCTTCAAAATATGTTTCATTCATTCCAATTGTATTCCCTGTCAACGAACTTGTAACATATTGTTTATTTCGAGAAAAAACATTGTCATAGCTGTTACCTGTAGGCTTTGATGGGTCTGTAGTTGGTGCCACAGGTTCTTCAACTACTGGTTCTTCTACTGGCTCTGAAGCTTCCTGCTCATCTTCTTCAATTTGAGCTATAGATTTAAAGTCAATTACTAAACTATTGTCTTTTATTAGAGTTCGGTATTTTGATGGTTCGGAAAGAGTTATTGTAAAAACACTTGTGCTTGAATCGAAAGTTACTGACTCCACAATGTCATCGATGAGTATTTCTGCAGTTAAATCATTAGCTACAGTAACACCAGTTGGGATAGTAAGCTTCATTTCAGTACCCAAGCTATCAAACTCAACAGTAAGTTTTGGAAGTCCTAAATCAATACCTCCCATTCCGAATTCCAGCCTGCCAAAAGAACTATATGCATTATAAGAAAGTGTATCAACAGTTACCCCATTTGCATCTACTGTTGCTGATCCCAGTGATTGTAATGCTGAATCAATTAAAATTTCATTTGAAGGAATATCTGTCGCGTTTGAATCAGAAACTGGAGTAGCATTTATTGTAACTGGGCTTGGTGTTTGAGTCGTTGTGTTATCTGTTTGCTCAGTTGTTTCTTGTGGATTATTATTGGAGATTAAGCTTCTTACCAAGAGAGTTGCACCAACGCCTACAATAATTATTACTACAACATAAATTATTATTCTAAAAGAGTTTTCTTTTTCTTCATTCATGTCTGAAAACCTGGACATGTCAAACCTTTCAGGATGGATAGTGCTTTGCACATTTTTTTGTTCTTGCGATCTTTGTGACTGCATACTTCTTGCAAGCAATGGAGATTCTTCAATTTCATTTTCGTTCTCTTCCTGGTTTCGAAATAAGGCCATAGTATAAATTAGTAAATATGTAAATTAACCTGCCTGCTGACAGGAGTATTTTTTAATTTGATTCATTATGCCAAGTTGTTGACGAATACTCAAGCTGAAATTTTAAATGGACATTTTGCCTCAAAGTGTACTTCCTCGTTATTTATTGTTTTAAGTATAACCTCTGAGGCATGCAGCATAAGCCTTTTTGCTGATTTACCTCCATAAAGAGTATCGCCTACAATGGGGGTTCCTAAACTTTTTAAATGTACGCGTATTTGATGAGTACGCCCTGTGTGTAAGCGTATCTTAAGCAGAATATACTTGCTTTGATTGTAAATGACAACTTTTTTGGACAGTATCTCTGTATAAGCAGATGTACCTTGATTGGCTGAAGTGACTTTAAATCTTCCTTTGGAATCTTTATTTTCACTAATATTTCTTAAGATTTTAGAAGGGAGGCATTTTGTTTTATCCGAAAACTCCACAAGAGCTAAATAAATTTTTTTAACTGCTCTTTGTTCAAAAAGTCTACTGTAATACCTGTGGCCCTCGTATGTTTTTGCGAAAAGTAAAACTCCAGATGTGTCTTTATCCAAACGGTGAATTGGCCTAATCTTATAACTGAAAATATTTTGGTTTTGGCTAATAAAACCATAAACAAGGTTTAAAGCACTAGAGCTATCTTGCTCATTTTGCGGATGTGTAGATATACCAGCATTTTTATTTATTACTAAAAGATCTTTATCTTCGTAAATAATTTCTAACTTTTTATCAGAAGTTGGTTCAATAACTTTTTTACCATAATCACTCATAAATTTTGTAATAGCTTTTGTATCAATTTCAATTTTGTCGTTTATTGACGGGTGAAAATTTGCAAAAACAGTCTTACCATTTACTTTCACAAAGCCATTAGATAAAAACTTTTTGATTAATGAACGCGACCACACAGGATTTTGATCCATTAAAACGAGGTCTATTCTTTTGCTGGTCCATTCCATAAGCCGGATTCTGTATTTAAAAGAGTGATTTATCTTTGCCCCCGCTCTGCGGGGTTGCTCTGCGTAGGGGTTGCCAGCACCTCAACATTACTGTTAAAGCCGGTGGTCTCTTACACCACCATTTCACCTTTACCTCCAAAGCTTACGCCTTAAAGGAAGTATTTTTCTGTTGCCCTCTTAGGCTTCTTAATAAGTTTGCACCCTAAGATTGCTCCCAGCCACTTTTTCTTGCACAACACGTACAAGACTTAATGGTACGCACTCCGTTACCCTAAAGCATACGGAGTCGAATTAGAGTCCAGACTTTCCTCCCAAAATTCTGCTTTAGGCAAAATTTTGAGCCACTCTTTGGAATGGACCATTTAATTATAACATTATGGGATAAAGAAAAGAACTATTGACGTCAGTAAGTTTATTGGATATTCAAACGGAGTAAATTGCAAATTAGATATTAAATCTAACAAAGTTTCAACTTCTTCTTGTGTAAGTTCAGCAAGATCTTGGGTAATTTCCAAAGCCCTAAGTAACAGTCCTCTTTTATAAAATAGTACCATTGTTGATAATAACAGCTGAAAAATTACTAAAGCTATTCCTCCAAAAACAAAATAGCTATAACTTACGCTTGAAATATTAAATGCTAAAGTGAAATTAAGTAATTGAACGAGAAAAATAACTGATTGGAAAGTATGTATTCTTTGGATTACCTTGGCTATTTTAGCCTCGACAAGCGACAGTGATACAATAAAGTTATTGTAAAGAGTTGGCTTGTACATTTCATTTCGATTGACCAAAACTAAGTTGTTAATCGCTATAGCGGGTTGTGATATTTGAGCATTCACTTTTAAGTTTATTTTTTGATAAATACGAGAATATTTTTCTAAAAGCTCAACCGGCTCTACTCCACTTGAAGTTTCAAATCTGTATCGAAATTGGAGTTTATAGTTTAAAAACTTACTGTAAATAGAAAGAATAATTTGCACAAAAAAGAGCAAAATTAATACCAAGAGTTCTACTGTCATTTGTTCAGATTTTTAACTATTTATTAAAATGTCTTTAACCTGTCTTGGCAATTGATCTACTTTATCGGGATAAAGCTTAATAATTTCTTTTATACAAAACTCCGGAGTTATTAGTAGTTCAGCATTGGTTAAATCAGCAATGTACTTTGTTTTACCTTTATCCCAAAATTCTTGTTCAAAATAATCTGCATTATTGCTTAGCGAATTTAGCTTTACGTCAGTTATCCACCCTTTTTGAAAACATACTTGATAAATATGTTTAAGTTCTGTAGCAATCGAAATTGATGTATTGTCAATTACTTTTGAGTGTGTCTTTTTTATAAGCGCCAAATCCAGCCAGTCTATGTCATAAAGTTTTTTATAAAAATCTTGGTTGGCTTTTTCTCGATTTTCTAGTTCAGCTACATCTTCTTTTCTATTATCTACTTGAAGTCTTTTTGACCTGGCATCATGAGAGGCAATAAGAAACACTGAAATTAATTTCTTTTGCAAGCCGTTTCTTAATGCTGCAATATCGCTGTCTATAACTACTCTAGATGTTTTAGTAAGTATCAATGTATCTGTATATTTATCAAGAATTACTCCAAAACTTTTTTCCAGGTATTCATCGGCTTTTATTCGTTCTATGCCTGTATTTTCATAGGCAAGTTTTTCAGAAATATATCTAAAAACTTGACCTGTAGAAAAGTATTTAAACTCAAGTGTTTTAGCAAGCAATAAGGCTAGTGTTGTTGCGCCAGCTCCAGGCCAGCCAGCTACAGTTATTGTCATACTCAATCTTAAACTCTATGAGCAACTTAGGCAAATATTAGATAGAGTTCTTCGTTGGATTTAATGTTGTATGTTTTAGTAAACTTTAACTCCGCTTTTGCAGCACTTTGTTTTAGCTCTTCTTTGCTCCACCATCTTTGTGTAATTTCGGTAGAAACACTTTCTAACAGTCTTTCGGTTTTTAAATCATAAACTTCGATAGTCTCTCTGGATACTGTTGTATTTACTTGTGGGTCATATGAAATACACTCAAAGATTGACTTGTACTTTTTGCCTTGCGTTTGGAAGTAGTATATATCGCTTATATCAGGCAAAGTGATTTTAGTTACATCATCAATATTTATTAATACTTTGCCTTTTTTGTTTTTTAGTTTTGCAATCTTTTTTAGAGTTAAATCTAAATCTTCAATGGTTAATGCCATTTCGTTTAGTACATTCCACATTAAAATCTGTAAATCAAACATTTTAGGCTCAATTTTTGCTTTAAGAAAAAGTTTAGAATATATAATCGGCTTAACAGTGGCTTTTTGTTTCAAAAGATTTCTCATGCCTTTAGATGGCTCTACACCCTCTAGGCTAAAGCCTTCCTGCGTTAAAGGAATAAAATGCCTACCAGTGCCACAACCTATATCAAGAATTTTTGCTTTTTTGTTACTTGCAAGTATTCGTTTAATAAGCAGTAACTCTTCGTTAATTACTTCTTTACCTTTAATTTCGGAATATACTATATCATAGTAACTGGCTGTAGGGTCATTGGGGTTCATATTGTTATGCCCACTCGCTAGGAGGGAAAAAGTTAATTTCAGAAATATTTTTTACATTAGCAAGAATCATTATCAGCCTGTCTAGACCGATGCCTATTCCTGCAACTTCCGGCATTCCTAATTTTAAAGCCTCAATAAAGTCGTAATCATAAGCGATTGTCTCTTTCCCCATTTTAGCTCTTGCTTTTTGCTCTTCATCAAAACGTTTTTTTTGCTCACGCCAATCCGTAAGTTCGGTATATCCGTTTCCCAACTCTTTACCGGCAAGATAAACTTCTACTTTTTCTGAAACTAAAGGATCGGATTCTTTTACTTTTGTTAGTGGGCAAAGTATTCTCGGATAGTCGTAAACAAACGTAAGTCTGTCCGTGGCAAACTTTGTTTCAATTTCGGAAGAAAACAGTATTTCAAACAAAGTTTGCCAATCATCTTCTTTACTAACTTTGTAGCTTCTGTTTTTCAATAACCTGTAGAATTTGGAAACATCCTGAATACTTTCTAGTTCGATTTTACAATGTTGATTAAGTAGCTCCCTTACACTAAATCTTTGGCTTTTTAGTCCAAAATTAATTTTTTGTCCTTGATATTCAAAGGTTGTTTTGTGTGGGAACTTCTTTGGGAGTTTGTTATTAAGATTCTTTAGAATAGTTCTAAATAAATTCTCTGTCGTGTCCATGAGATCGAAGTAGTTTTCACCTACTTGGTACCATTCAAGCATTGTAAACTCTGGCGAGTGATTTGGACTTATTTCTTCAAGTCCCCTAAATACTTTTGTTATTACAAAATGATTTCCTATACCTGCCACTAGCATTTTTTTGTTGAAAGTTTCAGTAGAAGGAAGTAGGTAAGCTGTTTTAGTTTCTCCATTGGCAAAGTTAATTTTAGTGCTTAAAACATCTAGGTATCTTTCCTGCGGAAGTGCATCGGTAAGAATTGGGCTTTCAATCTCATGATAGTTTTGGGTTTCGAAGAATTTACGAACTGACTTTATTGTGTACTCTTTAACAAAATATTGAGAAAAAAGTAAAGGGTTACTACGTAAAAGCTGAAAAGTCTTCATACTTTGATTTTCGTTTGTGTGTAATGCGTTTATGCTTTTCTAAGCTTTTGAGACATAAGACCCACTCTCAGTGCTTACGATTATTTTATCTCCTGTATTTACAAATAGAGGTACAGAAACACTCATGCCTGTCTCGAGCTTGGCTTCTTTCATTGGATTGGCGCTCGTATTACCCCTATCGCCACCTGAAGCTGTATCTGTTACTGTGAGGGTTAACTTTGCCGGTAGTTGAATAGAAATTGGTAAATCTTCAAAAGTCATTAAAACGTATTTAGCTTCAGGCATAAGGTAGTTTACACCACCGTCTATCATATCAAGCGGTACTGAAACCATGTCGAAAGTTTCTTGATTTAAAAAATATGCGTTTTCGGCGTCGTTGTAACTAAAAAGTACAGATCTGTTTTCTACTTCTACCTCTTCAACTGATTCGGTAGTTTTAAATGTTTGACTTACTATTTTTCCTGACTTTAATCCTTTTAGTTTTGTACGGTTAAATGCTCCACCCTTACCAGGTTTGTAAAACTCTCTATTTAGAACCAGTGTGGGCTCATTATTGTACATAATCACCATTCCTTTACGTATATCTGTTGTAAATGCCATAACACAATATTTATTAAATAATTGAATAACTTACACACCTTAACACAAAAGGATTTTACGCTAGTTGACCCTATTTTGTAAACTAAGAATTCATTTGCTTTTTAAGATCTTCAATCATTGGAACTTTTTCTGGGTCAGTTTTGTAAGCTTCTGCTAAATAATAACTTACGTGATCTATAAAATAGCAAGCCCATATTAATTCTTCTAAAACACTATCACCATGCATATTAATAACCATAACCCCTAAGTCCATTTTAAGCATTGTGTCGGCAAAAATTTTTATCCTTTTTTTGTTTCTCTCAAAGGTTAATTTTGACTGAAATATTAGGAAAAAAGGTTTAGTAACTAAGTTCGTAAAGCCTGCCAGTTCATTGTGGTCTAGCTCAGGAAAAGTATCGTAAGCGCATTGTGATTTAGAGTTTTCGTTAAATTTGATTTTTGCTATTCTTGCAATTGATGAAACGTTTTCTGTTGCATATACAACAGGTAGTTTGTTAAAAAGATTTGCAGCAATACCTTTTGTAAAATTTTCATCAATAGCTGTACTTATTTGTATACCTATTGCATTTAGTAATTGAAAATATGACTTTTCAACCCATTCGATTTGTTGAAGTATATGTAAAACTGCAGAAATAAAATAACCAATAGATAAACGCGGCTGAATTCCTGCAGGTACGGGAAACACTTTTAAGTTAGATTTGCCAGCAATTTCTTTAAGCTTTCCCCCTGATGTAATTACAATGGGTTTAAAGTTTTTAACTGTAAGTTTATGCAATACCTCTAAAACTTCTTCTGTATTTCCAGAGTAAGATGCAACAATACAAAGTGTATTGTCATCCACATAATTGGGAACTTCATAGTCTCTGCATACTTGCAAACGATTTTTGCAACTGGTTTCATTCAGATGATTATTTATCAACTCCACATAAAGCGAACTGCCCCCCATTCCAAAAATCACTACCCTACTAAAAGTGCCAGAAATTTTAATATTTGAGTAAAGATCTAAAGACTTGCCAAACTGCAGGGGAAATTCTTTGATATCTTGTAAGTATTTTTTATTTATCATCTAAAAAAGAGTTTCCTAATTGTAATTTAGAAAACAAAGTTTGTACAGTTTTGCAGCTTTATGACTAAACAATCAAATTTAGTATCCTGCCTTTAACATAAATAACTTTTCGAGGAAGTTCATTAACGTACTTTTTAATTCGGTCATCTTCCATGGCTGTTGCAACTGCCTCGGACTCTTGAGCGTTTGCAGAAATTGTTATTTCCGAACGTGTTTTACCGTTAACTTGTACTGCAATTTTAATTTTTTCATCTTTGGTCAAAGATTCATTAAAATCCGGCCAGTTTTGTTGATGAATTGAAAAGTTGTTGCCAGCAATACTCCATAATTCTTCTGTAATGTATGGTGCAAAAGGTGCAAGCGCTTTTAAAAACATTTCCCAAACATCTTTAGCGATTTTGGCTTCTTTTTGCATAAAATTAGCAAACTCCATAAACTTAGCAACAGATGTGTTAAATGAAAGTTTTGGAATATCATCTTCAACTTTTTGAACAAGCTTGTGAACTAACTTCAACTGAGTATTATAAATATGTGATTTTTCGGCTATTTCGTTAACTACTTTAGACTTTAAGTTCCAGACTCTTTCCAAGAACTTAAATACTCCAGATTCTGCACTATCATTCCATGGTTTTGCTTCTTCAACTGGTCCCATAAACATTTCGTACATTCTTAGCGTATCTGCCCCATATTTACTAATTTCGTCTGTTGGATTTATTACATTACCCCATCTTTTACTCATTTTTCTGCCGTCCGGCCCTTGAATAAGTCCCATGTGCCTCATTCTATAAAAAGGTTCATTAAAATCGATTAATCCTTCGTCATAAAAGAATTTTGTAAAAAATCTTGCATACATTAAATGAAGAACTATATGTTCCGCACCTATCATATATAAATCTGTTGGCAGCCAATAATTTGCAGCTGTACTATCAAATATCTTGTCCGAATTGTGCGAATCAATGTGCCTGAAGAAATACCAGCTTGAGTCAACAAATGTATCCATTGTATCTACCTCATAATGCCAGCCTTTACCATATTTTTTTTCGGCCATTTCTTTAAACTCTTTTGACCTTGCAATTGGAGATTCTCCTGTTGGTTTAAAGTCAACATCTGTTGGAAGTTTTAAGGGTAAATCTTTTTCATCTATTGGATGTGGATTCCCGGAAGGGTCGTAAACCAGAGGAATTGGGCATCCCCAGTAACGTTGCCTTGAAAGAAGCCAATCACGCAATTTATAAATTGTTACTTTTTTTGCAAAATCTTTTTTTTCAAGCCATTCAGTAATCTTTGCTTTGGCTTCAATACTTGTAAGATTGTCAAACTGCCCTGAGTTAATTAATACACCTTCATCTTCAAAAACTTCATTATTATTTTGGCTTTCTTTTGGAACTACAACTTTTACTGATTCGATGTTGTGTTGCATAGCAAATTCAAAATCTCTTTGATCATGCGCAGGGACTGCCATAATTGCCCCGGCACCATAAGAGGCTAAAACATAATCGGCAACGAATATTGGAATTTCTTTTTCATTGGCAGGATTAATAGCAGTTATGCCTTCCAATTTTACTCCTGTTTTGTCCTTTGCAGTTTGCCTTTCTAAATCAGTTTTATTTTTAGCTTGCTCTATGTATTTTTGCACTTCTTCCCAATTTTTAATTCTTAATTGAAAACTTTTTATCAACTCATGTTCGGGGGATAACACTATAAATGTTGCTCCGAAAATCGTATCCGGACGGGTTGTAAAAACTTTAATCTCGGATGTGCTTGTGCCGAATTTAATTTCAGCGCCTTCACTTTTACCAATCCACTCTCTTTGTTGTCTCTTTGTGCTTTCTGGCCAGTCTACATTGTCTAAATCGTTAACAAGCCTATCAGCAAAAGCTGTGATTTTAAAAAACCACTGCTTAAGGTTTTTTTGGACAACTTGTGTACCACACCTTTCACAAGTTCCATCTCCTAACACTTGTTCGTTAGCAAGGACTGTTTGATCTTTTGGACACCAGTTTACAGGTGCAGTCTTTTGGTATGCTAAGCCCTTTTTATACAGCTGTAAAAATATCCACTGGGTCCATTTATAATAATCTTCTCTGTGTGCACCAACTTCCGTATCCCAATCAACTCCAATACCTACATCGTTTATTTGTTTTTTAAAAGTTTCAATTGCTTTATCTGTATTTTCACTTGGATGAATACCTGTTTTTATAGCGAAATTTTCTGCTGGTAAACCAAAGGCATCCCAGCCCATTGGCATAACTGAATTATAACCTTTCATACGATAATACCTTGCAACTATGTCATTAGTGACCATTCCAATAACATGTCCAACGTGTAACCCATCACCTGATGGGTAAGGGAAAGAATACAGTGAGTAAAATTTATCTGTTTTTGATGACGTATGTGGCTTCTTTTTGTAGATTTGTTTTTCAAGCCACTCTTTCTGCCACTTTTTTTCAAAATCGATAGGGTTTAACTTTTCTTTCATAACAAAGATAGTATTAGCAAGTATAGCATTAGATAAAGCAATTTTTAATCCCAAAAGAGCTCCCCGCAAGCGGGACAAGTAGTATGACATAAACCTTATTTCGCATATCGTTCTTCGAAGTTATTATTTTAGATGAGCCTACGAACCACTTAGTCTTAGATTCAAAAAAAGCACTCGCTAAAGCACTTCAGAATTATTCAGGCACGATAATTCTTATTACCCATGAAGATTGGTTTGCTGCGGCTTTAAATATTCAATCTAATTTAGAACTTAATTGATTATACAAGTTTTTGTTGGACCCCATTTTTTTGCAAAACTAGCAAAATCTTTTATATCGATTTTGTTATTGCCGTCAATATCTTGGTTTCCACAATTAAGTACTATTTGGGCTGGAGTATAAACGTTAAGTACTCCGAAAACTCTTTTTGAGGTTACACCATTTGAATAATAGTTATCTTCTGTTGCTTCAATTACAATATTTTCATTAGATGCAAATTCTAGCACAATCGTACCTATTGTCTCACCACTAATAATTGACGTGTTTTTCGAGAGCGAAACGCAAACTCTATCTTGTGTGTATGTTGTTGTTGAATCTCCAGGATTACAACTACCAAGAAAACCTCCAACTGTTGGTAGTGAGGTATTTGGCTCAAATTTTACTACTCTTGCTCCTGTTATTTTTAAATCAGCGTTGTATGCATTAAATGTGTCTGTAGCAACAATCCCTGAAGTTTTAAGCACATAGCTAATTTGTTGATCTTGTCTTGTAACTTCTGTTGCTAAAGAATCTAATTCACCGCTTGCAACAACATCAACCAAACCATCAGAATAAACATTAGAATTTGTGGTTTCAATTACAGGAACATCATCAGGATCATACTCTAAAACCATTGTGCCCATTAAATCTCCCTCGCTAAGTGGATCTGTTTTCGCAACCGCCACGCAAACTTTGCTAGCGGTAAATTGTTGCGTAGTGTTGTTACTTACACAAGTGCCAAGAGGAGCAATCCAACCTTCGTTTTCAGCTATTGTAAAACTAGTAATTGTTGCATTTGAAACTGCAACGTCTAAAGATACTGCGTTACTCCCCTGAGGAACATCTTTGGCACGAAGGTTATAAGTTACACTAATTGTTCCTGTTGGATTTACTACTTCAGAATCGTCCTGCTTTTCAGTACAAACTTTACCGTAAACTTTTGCAAATTCACTAAAATCTACTAGAGTAAGCTTGCCATCACCATTAACATCAAGAGGTTTACATATAATAGCAGAGTTAACTTCAGATACTGACGAGTCATTTGGAGCTGTTTGGTTAGAATCTGTAGCAATTAAAACTACCCCTACTAACAACATAAATGATATTAGTAAAAAGAAGCTTAAACGAATAAGAGTAATGTATCTATCGCTATTCATATATTTTAAAAAGATAATTACCCCATTCTACAAATTTACGAAAGTGACTGCAAATTCTTTTATTAAACACTAAAAGGCAGTTAAGACCTCAGGTTTTGAGTCTACGAGTACCATATGCTCAAACATAGCTGTCTTTGCTCCATCTATTGTTCGAAGTGTCCAGCCATCTTTATCCAGTGATAGTTTACCCGTCCCGAGTGAAAGTTGTGTTTCAATACAAAGAAGCATACCTTTCTCCAGTTTTGGCCCAGTATTTGGTTTACCTGTGTAGGGGATGCTTGGATTTTCATGTATGCTGTAACCTATTCCATGACCTGCATAGCCATGAATACTTTGGAATCCTGCTAAAGTAGATATTTGTTCAATAACATTTGAAATGTCGCCTACATGGTTTCCTTCATATGCTTGTTTTACAGCAGTTTGTATGGCCAGCTTTGTCGTCTCAATTAATCGTATTTCTTCTTTATCCAAATGACCAAGTCCTACAGTTACACAATGATCTGTAAAAATCCCTTCATAGATTACTCCAAAATCTATTTTAATAATATCTCCTGATTTAAACGGTACTTTTGAAAAAGGAATTGCATGCAAAGTCTCATCATTTACACAAACGCAAAGGTTCCCGGGAAAATCTGTTTTTATTCCAGGTACGCCAAGAAACGAGGGGATTACTTTATTTTTTTTACAAAGGCTCAAAGCCAGTTTGTTTATTTCTAGAGGGCAAGAACCCTCAACTGTATGCGCTCTTAAATCAAGTAAAATCTGCATAGAAATATCGGCAGCTTTTCGAACTTTTTGTTGACTCAGCTTATCTTTAAAGAGGCTTTTCATTTAAATGAGTCATATTTTCTGCTTACCATCAAGGCTTTAAACTGCCTGAAGGTATCTAGAAATACGCTTGCAATAATCAAGATACTTGTACCACCAATACCTGAAAGAACTGCCATGTTAATACCAGTAGAACTTAATATTAAATTTCTTGCTAGTAATGGCGCTAAAGCCACAAAACCTAAGAATATTCCTCCCGCAAAAGCCATTCGGATAAGAGTTTTAGAAATGTAGTTTTCGGTAGATTTACCCGGTCTTACACCAGGAATAAATGCGGAATTTTTTTGTAAATTTTCGGCTGTGTCTTTAGGCTTAAGGACAATGAACGAATAAAATACACTAAATACTACAATAAGTAAGAAATATACAACACTATAAGTCAAGTCATTGCTGTCCACATTCGAGTCAACCGAAGCGAAAAGAAAACTACTTTGAATAGATGTTATCCACTGGCCTACTCTTGAAGCTGGATCAATTGTATTTTGTAATAAAGGAATTATCAATTGTGGAACTGCCAATATTGAAGAAGCAAAAATCATTGGAAGTACTCCTGTTATAGTTAACTTAATTGGTAAGCTAGTATCTTCCGCAGCATCTGTAAGTACAGACCTCCTGGCATATTGAATTTTAATTTTTCTTGTTGCCTCGCTAATAAATATCACTAGGGCTAAAAATATTATTCCTCCAATAATTACTCCAAGCAATGATAATAATGCTGGATCCAGTAAAGACGTAAAATTACCTGCGAAAACTTCTGTTATTGTTGCTGGAATATTAAGTAAAGAAAAGTCTTGAGAAATTAAAGTCGGTAAAGAAGCAATAATACCAACACTAATTATTACTGAAGAACCATTTCCTATACCTCTCTCGTTTATTGATTCAGCAAGCCACATTAAAAGCATAGCCCCAGCAGTGAGCACAAGGGCCATAAACAAAAGCTTTGATATGCTTGGCCAATTGCTTCCTGCTTCATGCGGAACCAGGTACGCTGGGTTTGCAGTTTCACCACCAGACCCGCCAGCTGCCAAATCGTTTTGAGACACTATTAGTAAATATACAAATGAATATACAAATGACAATGGTACCGATAAATACCTTGTGTACTGGTTAATTACTTGCTGACCTTGTGCTCCATCTTTGGAAAGAGAGTGAAGTTTGGGAATTACTGGTGTCAATAATTGCATTATTATCGAAGCATTTATATAGGCAATAATCCCTATACCTACTATACTTGGAGTATCTAAGCTACCACCAGTAAAAATTAAAAACAGATAACTTATTTCTGAAGCGGTAGACTGCCCAAAATATTGCTCGTACACAGTCATATCCAAGCCCGGCAAAGGAACAGAAGCAAGTAATCTGTAAATAAATACTATAAATAAAGTAAAAAGAATTTTATTTACTAAAGATTTATTTCGTACCAGTTCTGTAAATTTTCCTCCTAAAAAGTTTCTTGCTCGTTTTGAATTTTTTACTTCTTGAGTTGATTTTTTTATGCGTGCACTCCTAGTACGCCTTTCAGGTGAATCAACATCGGAGAGTTTGTCGTAGTCTATTTGATTTTTTATCATTGAATTTACTCTGCAGAAACTTTACCTCCTGCTTTTTCTATAGCTTGAGTTGCTTGCTTAGAAACACTTAGACCAGAAAATTCTAGACTTTTATCTAATTCTTTATCAAAAAGAATTTTTACTTTTGTAGATTTGTGAGTGTATTCTTTTATTAAACCTGCCTTAAAAAGTGATTCCATATTAATCTTACTCCCCTTGTCAAATTTTTCTGAAATTGTACTTAACTTAACAACTACCTTTCTTACTTTAGATGTTTTAAAGCCTCTTGTTCTAGTATGTGCTCCTTGAGATCCTTTAAGTTTTGGTAATCTTTTTGAAATTGGATTTTGACCTCCTTCAAAATCTGGCCTTGGTTTTTTGTAACCAGACCTGGACTTTTGCCCCTTCGTGCCTCTTCCAGTTGTATGTCCGCCCTTACCACTTCCTATACCTCTCCCGACAATTTTTGATTTATTAGTTGTTTTTGGTGATGGTAGATCCATTTTATTCTATAGTCTTGTACTTCTTAAAATACTTAATGCCTGTACAGATGCGTAAGCATTTGAAATTTTGTTATTGGTACCCATAATTTTTCCGAGCATATCTTTAACCCCTGCAACCTCAGCAACAGCTCGCATTGAAGATCCAGCAACGATTCCTGTTCCTGGAGAAGCTGGTTTTATTAAAATTCTAGCTGCTTTGTATTTATGGGTAACTTCATGAGGTATAGTATTTCCTTTTAGTGGAACAGTTATCAAATTCTTTTTTGCTTTTGCGATTGCTTTTTCTTGTGCTGCCCTTACATCTGAACCTTTACCCAATCCAAGTCCAACCTTGCCTTTTCCATCACCTACTACTACAAAAACACTTAATCGCATCCTTCTTCCACCTTTGTACATTCTTGATACTCGTCTTATGTCAATGATTCTGCTATCAAAACCATCGTCTTTATTTTGTTCCGGTCTTGAATCTCTTCTTCGATTAGATTTAACTCGCGAATTGTTTCTTCTATAATCAGTACCCTGTGTATTTTGATTTACTGATGCATTACTTTTGTTTTCTTGTTCTTTTGCTTCCATATTTTATAATTAAAAATCCAAACCGGCCTTTCTTAGGCCATCAGCAAATGCTTTAACTCTGCCATGATACTTATAACCAGATCTGTCGAAAACTACTTTTGTAACTTTTTTCTTAATTGCCATCTCTCCCAATACTTCTCCCATCTTTGCAGCAACAGCTACAGGCTTTTCTTTACTCTTAAATTTTAAATCCGAAATCCCTGCTATTGTTAATTGCTTTTGATCATCAATAACCTGGCCATAAATATGTTTATTAGTCCTATGGACTATAACCCTTGGCCTTTCGGTTGTTCCTGTAATTCTTTTTCTTACAGCGCTTTTTCTTCTATTTCTTTTTCGAAATTTTTCGATTATTTTTTTCATTTTTTTTAAACAGATTTTACAGCTTTTCTTCTTACTACTTCATCTGCATATCTTACACCTTTACCTTTGTAAGGCTCTGGTTTCCTAAATGATCGGATTTTTGCTGCTATTTCTCCTACTAGTTGTTTACTTACTCCTGTTACTGTAATTTTTGTTTGTTCATCTACAGTAACTTCTATTCCTGTTGGAGGAACAAGCTCAATCTTATGAGAATACCCCAACGAAAAAATTACCTTGTTACCCTGATTTTCGGCTCGGTAACCAATACCTACTATCTCAAGCTTTTTAACAAAACCATCTGTAACTCCTGTTACCATATTTTGGATTAATGATCTGTAAAGCCCATGATAAGATTTATTTTGTTTTGATTCAGAATCTCTGCTTATTGTAAGTATTCCATTATCAATTTTTAATGTTACGCCTCTTCTTAAAGATTCTTCTACTGATCCTTTTGGACCTGTTACAATAATTTTTTTAAAATGATAAGTACCACCATCTTCAATGTTTATGGTTACTCCTTCTGGTATTTTTATTGGGTTTAAGCCTATTCTACTCACGGTTAGAAAATTTCACATAAATATTCACCACCCACTTTTTCCTTTTTAGCTTTGTCACCTGTCATGACACCTTTTGGAGTGGATATAATTGCAATACCAAGGCCATTTTTAATTGGCTTGATTTCTCTATAACCTCTATACTTTCGTATACCAGGCTTTGAAACTCTTTTTAACTCTCTAATTGCTGGCTCTCCATTAATATATTTCAAATTTACTGAAATGTTTTTTTGATTTTCACCTTCGTCTACTAAATCATAGCCTTCAATAAAACCTTCTTCTTTGAGAATATCGGCAAGTCTTAGAAGCATCCTGGAAAAAGGTGCGACCACATTTTTTTCTTCTCGTTCCTGAGCATTTTTTATTCTACTCAGAAAATCTGAGATTAAATCATTGACCATTTACTTCTAAATTAATTATTAAGTATTTACCAACTAATTTTTCTGACTCCTGGCAACTCGCCGTTAAGAGCCATTTCTCTCAACCTTATTCTGCTCATCTTAAACCTTCTGACATAACCCCTTGGCCTTCCATCAATAGCGCATCGATTTCTTAATCTTACAGGTGAAGAATTCTTAGGTAACTTTTGCAAGCCCTCAAAATCTCCTTGTTCTAAAAGATCAGCGCGTTTTTGCTTAAACTTTTTTACAAGTCTTTCTCTTTTTAATTGTTTTGCTTTAGATGCTTTGCTGGCCATATAAATCAACTGCTAATTATATTGCTTGTTGCGATTTTAATCAATACCCTAAATGTTTTGCTTTGTTTCTTTTTGGAAGGGCATTCCAAGTTCTTTAAGTAAAAATTTTGATTTGTCTTTACTACCCGAAGTAGTAACTATAACAACCTGAAAAGGTCTAATTTTAATAGATTTAGTTGTATCAATTTCAGGAAATATTGAGTGCTCTTTAATACCCAAAGTGTAGTTACCACGTGGATCAAAAGAATTTGAAGGAACGCCTCTAAAGTCTTTAACTCTCGGTAAAGCAATATTTATAAGCTTGGAAAGAAAGTTCCACATTCTATCTCCACGAAGAGTAAGCATAACACCATTTGGCATATTTTCTCTAAGCTTAAAATTGGCAATTGCTAATTTCGATTTAGTTATAACTGGTTTTTGCCCTGTTATTAAAGCTAAATCAGCTGCCATTTCATCTGCAGCGTTTGAATTACTTTTAAATTCAGTTCCTATGCCTGCATTAACAACTATCTTCTCAATTCTTGGGACTGAGTTAATATTTTCTATTCCAAATTCTTTAATAATCTTTGGAATAATTTCTTCGTTGTATTTTTTTTCTAAATCTGTCATTTATTAAATCTTTTTGGTAGTTTTTTTAGATATTCTACTTTTATTATCTTTGTCGATTTTAATTCCTACCCTTGTAGCCTTAGAACCAGCAATCACCATAACATTTGATATATCAATTGGTCTTTCTATCTCAATTATTCCGCCTGTTATTCCTAGTTGTTGAACAGGTTTTTGAGATTTTTTAGCAATATTTACTCCTTTTACGATAACCATATGTCTTTGATGAGTTCCTCTGTTAAGCTTTTTAAATCCTAAAACCTCTCCTTGCTTACCAGCGTCTTTCCCTCGCATAACTTTTACATTGTCACCTTTTTTGATCTTATTCATTTTCTATAAAGTCTATTATTTACAATACTTCAGGTGCTAGCGAAATAAGCTTGTTAAAACCTTTTTCTTTTAGTTCTCTTGCAACCGGTCCAAAGATTCTTGACCCTTTAGGTTCTTTAGTATCTTTTGATATTAATGCTGCTGCGTTTTCATCAAACCTAATATAGCTCCCGTCTTTTCTCCTCACTTCTTTACTTACCCGAACAACAACAGCATGTACAACATCACCATTTTTATAGTTTCCATTAGGTATTGATCTTTTTACGCTTGCACTTACAATATCTCCTACTGTTCCTGTTTTTTGAAACATTCGGCCCTTTTTTGTACCCAGAACTTGAATAACCATTATTTCTTTGGCACCACTATTATCTGCTACTTGTAGTCTTGATAGTCTCTGAATCATATTTGATTTACTTTCTTTTCAATTTTATTTAATTTCCATGACTTTGTTTTTGATACTGGCGCTATTTCCAATATTTCAACTATATCTCCTTTTTCTACAGCTACTGACTCTGGGTTATGAATACTATATTTTTTATGTGTTTTCACAATTTTCCCATATTTTGGGTGTGGGAACTTCTTTTCCACCTTTACTACAAATGTCTTTTGATCTGTATTTCTTACTACTTCCGCAAGCATAGTTCTTTTAACTGTATTTTTAGTGTTTTGCTCTTTTTTTATATTTTTTTCTTTCATTTTTTACTTTTTAGTCAATAATCTTGCTATAGCCTTTTTTTGCTTATTAATTTTAGATGTGTTTTTTTCTTTACCTGATTTAACATCTAAAGCAAGTTTTTGTAGCTCAATTTTCATTTGATACACACTCGCTTGCTTTGATTCGTCTTCTTTTTTTATTTGTTTACTTTTAGCCTTAGCCATTTATTATTTTTCGATAACTCTTGTTTTTACTGGTAGTTTCTGAGATGCAAGCCTAAGAGATTCCTGTGCCACATCTTGAGGTAAACCACCTACTTCAAAAATTACACTTCCAGGTTTAATTACAGCAACATAGCCATCCACCTCTCCTTTGCCTCCACCTCTTGTTACCTCAGCACTTTTAGAAGTTGTAGGTTTATGTGGAAATATCATAAGCCAAGTTTTCCCTTTTCTTTTTGTAAATCTTACTATTGCCTTCCTGGCAGATTCTATTTGGTTGCCTGTAATCCAACCTCGATCCAATGACTGTAAGCCAAACTCCCCATAAACTACGGAATTACCTCTTTGTGCTATTCCTGCCATTTTTCCTCTGAATTCCTTTTTGTGTTTTCGTTTTTTTGGCTGTAACATTTTTAATCTAATGAGTAACTTAATTTTTCTCCTTTATTGATCCATACTTTAATACCATGCTTTCCTGCTCCCGGGACTTGTGCCTCTGCAAAAGCATAGTCAATATCGTTTCTTAATGTGTGTCTTGGTACAACTCCTTTTGCAAATTTTTCAACTCTTGAAATTTCTGCACCTCTTATTCTTCCACCTATCCAAACCGCAATACCTTGAATCTCCCGAGTATTCATTGCTCCTTGAATAGCTCTTTCTGCTGCTACTTTTGGAGCTACTCTCCTTTCACATTGCATTGCAATATTTTCCGCAACAAGCTTTGCAACAACTTCTGGCTTTTTTATTTCAAATATTTTTGGCTCGACTTCTTGTTTTGCAATCTTTTCAAGTGATTTCTTTAAGTCATTTATTGCTGTACCGCCCTTTCCAATAACAACACCTGGCCTTGCAACATGAATTTCAACAATAATCTTATTCATTAACCTTTTTATTACTGTTAAAGCTACGCCTGCACTTTTAAGCTTGGTATCAATAAACAATCTAATTTGCCTATCTGACAAAAAAGTATCAGCATATGTATGCTTATTTGCATACCACCTTGCTTTCCAGTTTTTATTTACTCCTAGTCTAAAACCTGTTGGATTTACTTTATGTGCTCCTCTTGCCATATGTTTTTATTTTGCTTCCAATTTTAGCAAACAATTGCTTTAGTATACAGCGTTTATAATAAAATAAGTTATTTACTTTTTTTCTTTACTACTTTTTCACTCTTCTTTACTTCTTTTGGTTTTTTATCTGTTAGATTTACTAGTTCAACTGTTATGTGGCAGAAAGGCCTAGCTATTGGTCTCGTCATACCTCTTGCCTTTGGCTTAAATCTTTTTATTCGCATTGCCTGGTCAACCCTAACTGACTTTACAACAAGGTCATCTCCATTGAGTTGGAAGTTATGAACAGCGTCTGCTTGGGCTGCCTTAACTACCTTCCAAACATCTCGAGCGGCTTTCTTTTCCATATACTGTAGGATTGGAAGTGCCTCAACTACTTTCATGCCAGTCACAACTTGTGCTGGTATTCTAGCTTTTCTTGCCGAGCCCCTTACATTTTTTGATATTGATTTAATAATTTCCATATTTTTATTCAGCTACTCTACCTGTTGAACCCATTGCTTTAGCGATTTTGCCTTTCTTACTGTGACCAGTAAATTTTCGTGTTGGTGCAAACTCACCAAGCTTATGACCAACCATAGATTCTGTAACAAATACTTTTAAAAACCATCTGCCATTATGAACATCAAACGAAATTCCCACCATATCGGGCGTTATTGTTGAGTTTCTAGCCCATGTTTTTATCGCTTTACCTGTTGACCCAGTTTGTCTTGCCTTTTTGACTTTCTCTAAAAGCTTCACATTTACATAAGGACCTTTTTTTAAACTTCTTGCCATTTTCTTTATTAATTAAATTATTGTTTTATATGATTTAAATTTATTTTTTGATGGTCTTCTTTTTACAATAAACTTGCCAGTGACTTTTTTGTTACGCCTTGTCCTTTTACCAACTTTATTACCCCACAAGTCTTTTGCTGGTCCACCTGTACCATGCCTACCTGATTTTCCTTGTCCACCTCCATGTGGATGCTTATATGACATTGCAACTCCTCTTACTGTTGGTCTTATTCCTTTTCTAATTTTTCTACCTGCTTTACCAAGTTTTACATTTTTTTGATCAGGGTTTGATACGGTTCCTATTGTTGCAAAACAATTCTCTTTAACTAATCTATACTCACCACTTGGCATTTTTAGTTGAACGTAACCTTTATCACCTCCCATAACTTGAATAGATGTACCAGCAGATCTTCCTAATTTAGCTCCTCTACCTGGCCAAAGTTCTACTGCGTGAACCATAGTACCTTGCGGTATGTTCTTTAAAGGCATAGCATTACCTATTCTAATTGAAGATCCAGCGCCGCTTACTACTTCGTCACCCACTTTAAGGTTATCAGGAGCTAGAATGTATCTTCTTTCCCCATCTACATATTTGACTAATGCTACAAAGGCTGTTCTATTAGGATCGTATTCAATAGTTTCTATAACTCCCTTAATATCAGTTTTATCTCTACCAAAATCTATAGTTCTATAAAGTTTTTTTACCCCAGCTGATTTGTGCCTAGTGGTAATTTTTCCTGTATTATTTTTACCGTGGGACCTTGCAAGATTTTTAGATAGACTCTTGAACGACCTTGCCTTAGAAAGCTCTCTTCTATCTATAAGAATTGCCTGTCTTGTACCTGCTGTTTTTGGGTTTAGCTTTTTTAATGCCATTATTGATCAAATATATCTATTTTATCTTTTGATGATAATCTAAAAACCATTATTTTTGAGTTTGCTTTTTTTGCTTCTGGCCTCCTAGTTTTTCTTCCTATTCTTGTTTTGCCTAATCTTGTTACTACATTCACACTCTCGACTTTTACTCCGTAAACTTTTTCTAAAACCTGTGAAGCTATATTTTTATTAGTATTTAAATCAACTTCAAAAGTAACTTTGTTTGATTCTTTATACTCTTTAATACTTTTTTCTGTTAAAACAGGTCTTTTAATTATTTTCATTTTTACCTTTTAATCTTTCAGATAGTTCTTTAATAGCTGATTCTTCTATTACTAATAGTCCAGAAGTTAGCACATCGTATGTATTTAAATCGCTGCTTCTTACGACTGTTGTACCTGCAACATTTGCAAATGACTTTACAACTGAATTCTTTTGTCCTGCTGTTACTAACATCATTTTTTTACTTTTTTCTTTAATTTTTTCTGCCATTGATACCGCCTGTTTTGTACTATAGTCAAGCTTGGTAGCATCGATATCAGAAAGGACTTTAATTAATTTACTTTTTGCAACATAACTTAATGCATGTTTCATTGAAGCCTTTATAAACTTCTTGGTTAGTTTCTTTTTATAATTTCTATCTGAAGTTGGCCCGAAAGCTATACCGCCACCTCTCCAAATTGGGTTTCGCGAAGAACCGAATCTTGCTCGTCCTGTACCTTTTTGTCTCCAAGGCTTACGACCACCCCCACTTACTTCTGATCGATCTTTTGTATTTGCATTGGCTTGTCTTTGATTTGAAAGATATGCATATACATATGTAGAAAGTATTTCCTGTTTGGTCTCGACCCCAAAAATTGAGTCGTCAACTTTTATGGACTTAACTTTTTTCCCGTTTTTATCTACAACATCAAGATTCATTATTTCTTCTTTGTAATTGTTAAGTATGACCCATTATTTCCTGGGACAGCTCCATTTATTAGCATAATTCCATTTTCTTTATCAATTTCAACAACCTTGAGATTTTTTATAGTAACGTTTTCCCTGCCCATCCTTCCTGCCATTCTTTTACCTTTGTGCACTCTTCCTGGTGTTGTACCTGGCCCTATAGAACCTGGCGCTCTTTCTCTGTCTGATTGCCCATGGGTTGCTTTTCCTCCTTTAAAGCCATGTCTTTTCATCACACCTACAAAGCCCTTGCCTTTACTAACACCTCTTACATCTACAATATCACCTGCTGAAAACGATTCTGCTTTAACTTCGGAACCTTCTTCCAAGCCCTCTATAGTACTAACTCTAAATGTACTTTTAAACCTTGGAACAAAGTTCTTATATTGACCTTTTAGGGATTTAACAGGATGTTTTTTAACATCTTTGCCTAGCTCAATAAAGTGAATACCTTCGGATGATTTCTTACCAGTGTAAGCCCTAGCTACTATATTGTTAGACACATCAACGAATGTAACAGGTATGACTTCACCTTTGGTTTCGTCAAAAATCTGCCCCATTTTAATTTTTTTACCTAAAATTCTATCCATTTTTATACAAGTTTTGTTTTCAAAAAACGACTAAAAGCTAAGCGTAACTAACAAATTTTGCTTTGCAATTATACAATTATTTTATTTTATTTCAATACCTACTCCTGCAGGGATTTGCATGTGGGTAAGAGCATCTATTGTGTTGGAATTATGGTCAATAATATCAAGTACTCTTCGATGTTCGGTAGCACCTACATGTTCTTTTGACTTTGCATCAATATGAGGACCTCTATGAACGGCCATTTTCCATCTACTATTTGGAAGAGGAACAGGACCTTTGATTTTGGCACCAGTATCTACAACCTTTTTAACGATTTGTGCTGCAGCCTTATCTACAACTCTGTGATCGTACCCTTTAATTTTTACCCTAAGTCTATTTTGCATTTTTTATTAAATTAATTTTCTTTAAATTATTTTGGAAGGGCCCTAACGAGCCCTTCCAATGCTTTTAAGCAACAACATCAACAACTACACCAGCACCAACTGTCTTACCACCTTCTCTTATAGCAAATGTCATTTCTTTTTCAATTGCGACTGGAGTTACAAGTTCTACATTAACAGTTACATTTTCGCCTGGCATAACCATCTTTGCATCCTCATCGAGTGTTACAGAGCCTGTAACGTCTGCAGTCCTTATGTAGAACTGAGGCTTGTAACCAGAACCGAATGCAGTGTGTCTTCCACCTTCATCTTTTGAAAGAACATAGATTTGAGCTTTGAACTTAGTATGTGGCTTTATTGAGCCCTTTGCTGCTAAGACCTGCCCTCTTTCAATTTCATCTCTTTTAATACCTCTAATCAAAAGACCTACATTGTCACCAGCTTGACCTTGATCTAATGACTTCTTAAACATTTCAACACCAGTAATTGTCAACTGTTTGGTATCTTCCATCAAGCCAACTTGGTCTACAACATCTCCTACTTTAACTACACCTCTATCAATTCTTCCTGTTGCTACTGTACCTCTACCTTCAATGTTAAATACATCCTCAACTGCCATTAGAAAAGGCTTGTCAAGATCTCTTACTGGTAATGGAATTGTTTCATCCATTGCTTTTAGTAAAGCTGCCATTGTTTCATCTCCATCTTTTTCGCCTGTTGTACCATAATATGCGCTACCTACAACAAATGGAACTTTTTCAGCTTCATACTTGTATTGCTTTAAAATGTCTTTAACTTCTTCTTTAATAAGCTCGATTAAATCTTCGTCCATGTTATCTTCGAATCTGTTTACAAACACAACGATGTTATCTACACCAACCTGCTTAGCAAGAAGAACATGCTCTCTTGTTTGAGGCATTGGTCCATCTGCTGCAGAAACTACTAAGATTGCACCGTCCATTTGTGCTGCTCCGGTAATCATGTTTTTAATATAGTCTTTGTGTCCTGGACAGTCTATGTGTGCGTAGTGTCTTTCTGTTGATTCGTATTCAACATGTGAAGATGCTACTGTCACGATTTTGTTTGATCCTGCCCTTGCTATTCCACCTTTTGCAATTTCAGCATATGATTTACCTCCATCTGTCCAGCCTTGCCTTGCTGAATAAGCTACTAGTGCTGCAGTAAGTGTAGTTTTACCATGGTCAATGTGACCAAGAGTACCAACATTTACATGGGGCTTGCTTCTTTTAAAGTCTGCCATTTGTTTTCTATAATAAATAAAGTAATTTAAATTGCGTAAAGCATTATAACAACTTCACATTTGATTGTGAAATTGAAGTCAAAGCACTTTGGATTATGCCAATAAACTGCGAATTTATCAAGAGGAAAATGAGATTTACTTGAAAAACTGCGCTTTAAAATATCTTAATTCATCGATAGTTTCTTTTATGTCACTCAGTGCCGTATGCAAATTTTTTTTTCTTAATCTTGGACCGCCTGGGTGCCACCTTTTGTAAAGTTCTGTAATTGTTGTTACATCAATTATTTGATAATGAAGATATTCATTTAGCCCTGGCATGTATTTTCTTAAAAACCGCCTATCTACATGCACTGAACTACCACAAAGGGGAGATGACTGAGGATCAACATAAGTTTGAACGAATTCCAGGATAACTTTTTCGGCGGTAGTTATATCTATTTGAGAATTACGAACTTTTTCAAGTAAGCCCGATTTTGTATGATGCATTACATTCCAATCATCCATCTTTGCAAGTAGAAGCTCAGGCTGAAATATTTGAATTACAGGTCCTTCTGCAATCTCATTTAAATCTTTGTCTGTAATTATGCAGGCTATTTCAATTATTGAGTTGGTTGTTTCATCTAAACCTGTCATTTCCATATCTATCCAAACAAGATTTGTAAGAGGGTTTCCTTTCATCTATTTTTTAGTTTAATATTTTACTTTGCATCCACTCAGTAAATACAAGCCCTGCTTCTTTTAGCTCTAAGGCATTTTGTGCTCCAACATACCTATAATGCCATGCTTCGTAACTATAACCTGTTTTTTGTTCTGATCCTTGCGGGTAAGTTTGAATATACCCATAAACGTGGGAGTTTTCCTTTAGCCATTTGCCCGCAACTGTAGAGTCAAAATCTGATGTAAGCTGAAACCCTGAGTCTTCATTTGTAAAGTCTACAACAGTTCCTAACTGGTGCTCGCTATACCCAGGCCTTGCGGAATATGTATCTGCTTCATCTTGCCCATTATTTCTGACATAGCTGGTATATACCGATGCTTGTTCTTCGAAAGAACGATAGGCTGAAACAATAACGACTCTTTTTGATGTGGCAGCATAAAGATCTTCAAGCATTTCATTAAGCTTGGCCGCTGCTTCTTTTCTTAGTTCAAAATCTGCACTGTTTAAAAATAGATTTATGTAGCTTTCCTTTAAGTTTATAAGGTCGGTAGGGGCATATCCAGTTAAAAGCCTCCGCCCTTTATTTACAAAAGCCGCTAGGCTGTCCCCATCAATTTCATATGTGGTATTAGGCCAAAGTGGAATATAATCTTTTCCCATAAAAGAAAAACCCGGTTCCCGTTGTATTTGAACCTCAAACGATTTTTGATTTTGATCTTGATCTTCTACTGTAAAGTTTAGTTTAGAGCTACCTGGTGTAATTGTGTTTATTTCGAGAACAAAATGGGTATCTGATACTTTCACGAGATTAAGTCTTGAATTAGGTTTTAATGCTATCTCCTTGTTAGTTTTAATTAGTAGAGTTGCAAAACCTTCATACGTTTCTATTGTATTAGTTTCTATCTCGGCTTCAAGCGGGATTAAAAGGGCTTTTTCTTGCTCTTCTACAGGTCTCCCAAAAAGCAAAAATACAACTAGCAGTATCAACGTAGTAGATGCAACTAAAACCAATAAAGTTTTTTTCATTTGTGTTTGTGAAGTTTTAAATATTACTAAGAACTTTAATATAACTATATGATATTTTGTGTAAATTTTGAAATGCAAATATTACTTTGGTAGACTTTTAATTGTTAAACAAAAAATTATGAATCAAGAATCTTCAGACACTTATGAAACCTCTTCACCAGAAGAAATCAGGAAACCCAAGTTAATAGCACTTGTTGTAGTTAGTTCTATTTTACTTCTTGGCATTGGTGCTTTAATGCTTATACAAATTTCTTCAAAACCTCAACAAGTTAGTGTGGAAAAGTCAGGACTAATATTAACTGCTACTGCAAATAACGATGGAGATTGGAATTATTTAATCAAAGGTACCTTAGACAACAGTGTTATAACTGAAGAAGAGTCTTTATGTTATGTTCCTCAAGTGCGTGTAAGTACTGAAAATAGCTTTCCTGTAGGGGTAATATTTACTTTAGAACTTAAAGCAGAAGAAAACTCGCTTAAGGGCTGTGTTTATGCAGGTTCAGAAGTTGAACTGAGTGGGAAATTTAGTGCAGACAAAAATATTTTGCTGGACATGGAGATTGCCAAGGTTGCACCTGAAGGCAGACCGCTTGAAGATCTTATAAATACAAGTGACAGAGTTGATGTTGTTGACGAAATAACAGCAGTTTCAAATTATGTTGAAAATAATAAATGGGAATATATAATTGCGGGCAACAAGCCAACACCGTGTCATGAAGTTGTTGTTAAGGCCTTAGTATTAGAGTCATTTCCCGAACAAGTCAGCTTGCAGATAAGCTTTGTCCAGGAAAACGCAGATTCTGTTTGCATTCAAGTTTTAGAACCTTTTGAAGTTTCGGGTAGTTATAATGCCAGTGAACAAGCACTCATGGAGCTTGTTTTGAACGAATAAATGATTTATGAGTAAAACAATCAGCCTGATTCTTCATCCCGTTTTAATATTCATTCCTATACTTCAAGGTGTTACTGCTTTGATGTATCCAAACTTAGGATTAGAATACTTCACTTTTGCCCTTTTTTTCCAGGCATTTTTACCTGTTATGCTAACTCTCTTCTTGGCTTTTAAGAAACAGATATCTGACCTGGATATCTCACGTATTGAACAACGGGCAGTATTTCTAAAGTTCATGATGGTTTTGTATATTTTGCCTATTCTGCAATTTCAGGTAAAAGATGTAATCTTTATAAATATCTTTTTGTTTTTAACTGTAGTTTTATACTTAATACTTACTTACAATCACAAACCCAGCTTTCACGTGGGTATGAATACACTTGTTATTGGAATGCTTTTGTCAGTAAGCGCAGTGTTTATATTTCTTAGCCCATTAATACTGCTGGTGAGTATTGCAAGGGTTGTAGCAGGTCGTCATTCAATTAGACAAGTTCTTACTGGATTTACTATTGGAGTTTTACTAAGCTTACTTTTTGCGGTAACTATTTCCCTTACCTGATGCCATAAACTTTTTAAAAGCATAATTAACCCCAATTGCAAACCCACTTGCAAAAACAAAGGCAATAAAGAAAAAGTGTAAAAAAAATGTAGCTGGATCCATAATTATTATTAACTGCTATCTATATTACCATACTAAGATGACTCAGCGCTTGCCAGTTTATTTAACCTTTAGCTTAAGGTGCTTGCTTCATTAATAGAAAAACTTCCAATCCTTGTTCTTGTTAGATGATATAACACCATTGGTATTTGAGTTTTTTCAGCTAAATCCATAACGAGCTGCCGTATGTAAGTTCCTTTTGAACACGATACATTAAATTTGAATTGAGGTATGTCCTTCGCCTTGCTTATGGCATCGTTTACACTTTTAGAAACACAACTATCTTTACCAATTGTTTTAGTAGAAACTCTATTTATTCCCAAGTATTCAATATCCTTTATCTTTACAGCTTTTGAAGGTAATTCAAGTTCTAAAACTTTACCATCCTTTGCTTTAAATTCCACAACTTTAGAAGTATTATTCCCAACTTTCGCAGACTTTATTTCAAAAGAATGGCTACTTCTTGCAAGTTCTCTTAATTTTTTTCCTCCAACTTTAACAGAAGAAAACACAGGGACGTATTGTAAATATTGAGGCATAAAGTTTAGCAATGCTTCTTTAATATTTTCATCTTTAGGTTTAGACTTCAAATCAACATGGGTAATATTACCTTCAATATCACCTGAATCAGTTGAAATACCACACAAGACTTCTGCTGAATATGATTTGTCTAGTGAAAGGAATTTATTTGATTCTTTTGTAGCCTTACCCACGAGTAAAATTAAAAGCCCTTCTGCAAAAGGATCTAAAGCACCTGCATGGCCAACTTTTTTTGTGCCTAGTTTTTTTCTTAAGTGATTTACCGCATCGTGAGATGTAATACCTACAGGCTTGTTAACCAGCAGGTACCCGTTCCACCTCCCAAATTCATCTGTATGCAATGATTTAACGCTTTTCATATTGTTAATGATAGCATTAAGACAAAATTCATTTTATGTTGTTGTGCATATTGGCACTCTCTGTTAAAATCACCTCACTTATACTATTAGTATACAAAAATATGAAGTACGTAAGAAGCACCACCGCAGATGGAGTTTTCAGAGCAGATGAAGAACGGAAGAATAAGCTAATGACTGAATTGGCACAAAGAATAAGAACCGCACGAGATGAGGCAAGAATGTCGCAATTACAGGTTGGAGTAGCGCTTGGGGTATCGGATAAAACAATTAGTGGATACGAGGCAGGTCGTATTGCTCCGCCAGTGGATAAACTTATTCAACTTGCTGATTTATTTAAAAAACCAATTGCATATTTTCTTGGGGCAGATCCAAAAGATTATAAAGTTGCTTCAAGGTTGAGAGCTGTGGAAGTAGCGCTTAGAGAAATACGAAAGCAACTGCAGGAAATAAAATTAATATCTCAAACAGTAGATTTAGATTTATAGTACTACCAGGTTTGATGTTTACCTGCTATAATCACTCTACTCCGTTTTAATTTTTAGTAGTAAAAGGTGGAAGACAAAATTGCAAATATTCAATCAAAATTCATGGCTAAAAGGCCTGAACTAGCAGTAGGAGACACTGTTGAGGTAGATACTGTTATTAGAGACGGTGACAAAAAACGAATTCAAAAATTTAAAGGTATAGTAATTAGTATTGATGGCGCAGGTATTTCTAAGACTTTTACGGTGAGAAAAATCAGCTATGGTGTTGGTGTAGAAAAAATTTTACCTCTTTACTCTCCAAATGTTAAAGATATAAAAGTATTAAAACATGGTAATGTACGAAGGTCTAAACTTTATTACCTAAGGCAAAGAATAGGTAAGGCTGCTTTGTATGTAAAACCTGGTAAGCCTGTTGTTGAGGACAAGCAAATAGAACAAGTAGAAAGTGAGTTAACTACAGACAAAGAAGAAAGTGCTACTGCAGAAGAAAAATCTGAAGAAGCTAAGTCTTAACAAAAATATCTTTCAAAATATCTTCAAGCGGAGTTGTAATAATATCTATATCTACAAGGTTAAACTTAGCAGTAGTTGCAGCAATAAAGCTAGGTACATCATCTTTCTTAACTTTATAAACTACGAATAGGTCTTTTTCTGATACTGATTCGATTGCCGGGAACTCTATTTGATGAAGTTTTTTTTGTGATTCAGATTCAAAGAAAAATTTAATGTATTTTACTTTTTGATATTTTTTATTTAAGGCCTCAATTTTTCCATCGTAAACTTTTTTACCATGGTTTACAACAATTACTCTATCACTAACTTTCTCAACATCATCCATATCATGGCTTGTAAGAATAATAGTAATGCCTGAATCCCGCTGAATTTCTCGAAGAAAATCTCTAACTTTCTGTTTCGCATTTATGTCTAGGCCAATTGTTGGTTCATCAAGAAACAGTATTTTAGGTTTATGTAATATGGAACCGATTAGTTCAAACTTCATTCTTTCCCCTAATGAAAGCTTTCTTACTTGCCTGTCTAACAACGAGTCAACTTCTAACATATTAGTAAGTTTTTTTACAGAAGATTCAAAACTCTTTTTAGGTATTTGATAAATGTTTTTATAAAGTTCAAAGCTCTGCCTTGCACTTAAATCCCAGTTAAGACCAGCCTTATTACCCATTACAAGACCAATATTCTTTAAAAAGTCATGATTTCGGTCAAAAGGTGTAAACCCAAGTACCCTAGCAACACCGCTAGAAGGTGATATCAATCCTGTCATCATTTTTGTAGTAGTGGTTTTGCCTGCTCCATTTGGGCCCAAAAAAGCTACGGATTCCCCTTCGTATATGTTAAAGGATATGTCATTAACTGCGTAAATCGACTCAAATTTTGGTGCAAATATGTTTCGAAACCAGCTGTTAGTTTTCAACTTAACTTTAAATTTTTTAGAAAGATTTTGAACAGTAATTACTTTTTTCATATTTAACGAAAACTTTATGAGCTTGCTGAGGAGTAATGATTTAAAGCTTTATGCCACAGAAAACTTCGTAGAAATAAAAATAATCCCGTTGCGAAAATGGCAATAAAAACGGCAGGGAAAGGACTTGTTTTTGCAAGCATAACTGAACTGCCCAAACCGCTACTAAGACCAACAGGTAAAATTGTTATAAAAATAGTCTTTAGCGGTTCTTCCCATCCTTCTAATGGAAACTGGTGACCTGCAGAATATTCAAAGTCTAAAGCTACTGCACCTAGTGAAGATGATTCTCCAATCCAAAACGCGGGAAGTGTAGCAATTAGCTCAATACAGTTTGTACAAATAATGCCTAAAACAACAATAAATAATCCTGCTAACAACGAACCCAAACTTATAGTGAGACCTGACCAGTTTATAACAGAAGCAAGTATTAATGTTGGAGGTAAAGCATCACGCAGTAAACCTAAAAGAGGCATAGTGTTAAAGTTCACGTAAAATAAGGATGGAACAGGCTTTATTAAAATTAAGTCAAGGTAACCTGTATTTACGTTCCTGTTAAATCTATCTAGATTTTTTAGCAAAATACCAACAAAGATATAAAACCAAAACTGCCCAACTAAAGTAAAGAAAAGGATCTCATTTTTATTGTATCCAGCAATTTCAGTAACATTGTAAAAAATAATATTTATAAACAAAACTTGAGTTATTATAAAAATAGACGTAGAAACAAGATTGCCCCAATTGTTTAACCAGTAAGCAGTTTCCTGTTGGAAAGAATAAACAATGCTTGCCTTAAGAATAACAAGTCTTATATAAAAATAATTTTTTATGCTTTTCATATATTTTATTAGAAACTAAACTTTATAGCCCTACCGCCTCGAACTGTCGAGTAAGTTTTCTCCATAACAGTAACATTAAACCCATTAGCAAAATTGACCAAAATAATCCTGTAACAACTAACAACTGAACTTCTATAGTAAAAGTGCTCTCTTTTAGAGCCTGAGTAGGACCATATACCATAGCAGGGAAAGGACTAAGCAGCGCGATTTGTCTCAAAGGTTCCGGGAAAAAAGATATTGGTATAACAAGCCCGGAAAAAAGTCTTACAACATGTCGAATAGCGTTTTTTACGCCACTTGTTTCCGTCATAATGAAAGACAGATTTGCCTCTAACAAATTAAAAGCCAGGCTAATAAATAAAGCATTAATAAAACATACTCCGAAAATAAAAAATGAAAATAATGAAAGACTTTCAAGTAGAGTAATTCCTAAAATTATCGACCCTATTGACACCACATTGATTACGGCATTATCTCCTAGCACCGTAAAATAAATATAAGGTATTATTCTTACCGGTTTAATAAAATAGTTTGCAATATTACCGTCTCTTACGGCGTGCCTCACGTACTTTCCGAAATCAAATGTATACGCCATAATTAATGTACTTATACCGTCTGCCAGTAAAAAGTAAGCCACAAGGCTTTGGGTTGTTTCATTAAGCCCACTACTTTTTGCAACTATAGACCAGAAAAAAACTAAGAATCCAAGGGTGGTAAGCTTTCTTAAAAAAGTTGCGAAAACTTCAGTAGGATACTGAAGAAACCTTGCAGCTGCAAAAAACATTATATGAAAATAGGCTACGAGTCCCATTGTAGGCGGGTTGGAAAATGTGTTTACTATAGCAAAAAGTACTGGTGACTGCAAGCTTTTCTTTAATTTGGGTAAATAAAGTGGTGGTTATTTTACTAAGTTAAATCGAATTGCAAAAGAAGTGCTGTCATGAAAGTATTTTGACTCTAAGGCTCTGGAATTTTTGCCGGTTTTTCTTTAAAATATTTTAGAATTATTGCAGCAGATAGTGAACGAACCTTTCCAAAATCTTTAAGTTTCATAAAATCACCTTGTTCAAATATCTGACCTGGACTGTTGCTAAAGTACTCAATTGCATCTGAAACATTAGTAGTCTTACCAGAAAGCAAAAGCAAATTTCCCATCTTTTGAAGTGCAACAGTAATAGAATTTTTCATATCTTGATGATATTCTCTTTTAGATCGGACACGGACAAGGATTTTTCTTAGATCCGTTGAACCATCGAAACTTATATCCTCGAAGAAGTATTCTACTGCCTTAAAGTATTTTTCAAATTCATCATTAACGTTAGGCCCTTCTTGAATCCTGGCAGATAAATCTGACATATTTATTATCTAATACTACTCTAATATTTTTGTTCAATCTCTAAAACTTTTTGAAATCTTCGACCGTGCCTTGTGTCTTTACCAGCAAAAGAAGCAGAAGTAAATGCCTTTACAATATCGATTGGATCGTCCCCTTCATAATCTGAATCAAGACATAAAATATTAGCATTGTCGTGTTCTCTTGCTTTTATGGCATGAGAAACAGAAAAACATAATGCAGCATACGCACCTTTGACTTTATTTGCAGCAATGCACATTCCATTGCCGGAGCGACAGATAAGTATCGCAAAGGCATTATGGTTGTAGTTTTCATCCATACCCAGACTTGAGATTTCTTTCGCCACACGCTCTGCAAAGTCAGGATAATCGTCTTTTTCATTGTAGATTTGTGGCCCTAAATCTTGCAGATTTTTAATACGATTGGATTGTATAATTTTTTGTTTAAGAGCGAAGCCTCCATGGTCTGATGCAATGAATACTTTCATACATAGAGTATAATACAGATTAGATAAAAACTAAAAAAGGATTTTTAATTTACTAGTTTTGCACTTGGCCGATATTGAATTAATAAAACAAAAACTAAATATTGTTGATGTAGTAAGTAAATATATTCAACTTCAAAAAGCTGGTGCTTACTTCAAAGCTCCCTGCCCTTTCCACAACGAAAAAACTCCATCATTTATGGTAAATCCGTCTCTTCAAATTTACAAATGTTTTGGATGTGGTAAAGGAGGAGATGTAATAAAGTTTATACAAGAATACGAAAAACTTGATTTTATTGATGCTCTTAAAAAAGCTGCAGAACTTGCAGGGGTTGAAGTAAATGAATTTAACAAAGAAGACCCAGCTATAACTGCCTTAAAACAAAAAATTTACAGAGTAAACGATCTTACCCACCAATTTTTTTACCATATTTTAACTTCTCATAAAGTAGGTGAGGCTGGGAGAATATATGCAGAAAAACGAAAACTTACAAAAAACGAAATTGAGCTTTTTAAATTTGGTTATGCCCCAAATGGATATGATAACTTAAAAAGATTTTTACTTGGCAAAGGTTTTACAGTTAAAGACCTTATTTCTGCAGGAGTTATTGTACAACGTGACAAAGATACAATTGATAAATATCGTAACCGTCTTATGCAACCACTTTTTGATACTGACGGCAAAGTAATTGGCTTTAGCGGAAGGTACATAGGTACAAGTGATATGGCGCCTAAATATTTAAATAGCCCAGACACTATTGTTTACCATAAGCATAATCAGCTTTACAGCCTTTTTCATGCGAAAGAAGCAATAAGAAAAACCGGCTTTGCCATAGTTGTAGAAGGAAATCTTGATGTTGTGTCGTCTTTTAGAGCGGGTGTTAAAAATATAGTTGCACCCTTGGGTACAGCATTAACTTCTAACCAAGCATTATTACTAAAACGCTATGCTGATACTATTTATTTTAGTTTTGATACTGATGATGCAGGAATTCACGCGCTCGAAAGAGGAATAGAGATTGCAGAAAATGTAGGTCTAAAACATATGGTTGTAGATATTGGGGCTGCCCATGATGTAGATGACCTTGTATCACTTGATCCTAAAATGTGGATTGAGGCTGTTAAAAACCCAGTGGAATCGCTTGAATACCTTAAAAAGTTTTATACAAGAGAGGTTGATATGGGTTCTGCAAAAGGCAAATCTTATTTTCAATCAAAATTTTTGCCGGTATTAAAAAACATTAAAGATCCTGTATTGAGAAATCACTATATAAAACAGGCTTCTCTTTTGCTGGAAATTACAATTGAAGACGTTGAATCTTTAATAAAAAACGAACAGCAAACAATTAGCAAACCAGAAACAAACATGCCTTTGGTGCCTAAAGAAGCGTTACAATCCACTGAAGAGCTTGAAAAGTTTTTACTAGCTGCAGCAATACAAAAAAAGTGGCTTGGAAATAAACTTTTATATAAATTAGAGTTTTCCGACTTAATACTCAACGAGCTTCAAGAAGTACTTGCAGAAGTTAAATCAGAGCTTGACCCTAAAATTACCGAATCACTTTCTGACGAAGTGAGAAAAACTTATGCTGATTTAATTATTATGGAGCTACCTCAAAATCTTGACAAAAAAGACATACAAGAACTTTGCAAAAGACTTTATAAAAGCCAGCTTAATTCGAAAGTCCTTGCGCTCAGAACAAAGCTCTCATTAGATGATGAAGATCAAAGTGCTATCAAAGAAATGCAACAGATACTTTTAGAACTAAAGAAATTAAATAAGTAACGAATTTGCGGTTACTTTCGCCTTGTGAACTTTTTGTTTTTTGCTACCTTTGACCCAAACTCGGTAGAAACAGATAAAGACACCCTTCCTTTTAGTCTGCGGCTTTTAAGTACTTTTCTTCCTGTCCACTTTTGCATCCTTTTCATAAATCCAAGGCTTCGAATTCTTTTCGTTTTGCTTGGTCTAAATGTTGGTCCTTGTGTTTTTGCCATTTCTCAAAATTAATGCAGGGAATTATAATATGTTTGTTCACTTATAGCAATACAAATTCATTCACACAAATCGTTATAAATGTTATTGTAAATGTATGGAAACTGGGAGTTCCAATAAATACTTAAGAAGAAGATTTGCAATATTCCTGACTGCATTTATGTTCGCTGGCTTAGGCATTGGACTATTGACCCATGCGTACTTTATTGCCCAAAGTGAAAATACGCCCGCACAAAATGTACAAGGGGTTACAGCCCAGCAACAAAAGACAATTGCTTCTTCACCACAAAATCTTTTTATTCCAATTACTTCAAATGCCAAAAGCGAAAAGTGGGGAGATTTAATCGAAAGCTCTTTTTCACCTGCTGCAGGCAAGTCAAGAACATATATCTCTTTTGTGCAAGACTCCGTAAGAAGTGTGGGATTTATTGACAATCAAGATAATTTTTTTGAACTTTATAAAGTTCCTCTTACAACAAAATTGATCCAAGTATATTCCGATGAATCAATATCTTACGTCGAAACAAAAAACTCATTTGGAGATCAGTCTTTAGTACTACGAGATGCTGCAAAAACAATCGATTTATTGAATTTTAATTTAAGCGAAAGAAATTTAATTAGTTACATTTTTGACAATAATACAAAATCTTTTTATATGAGTTTCGTTGACAAAGATACTACATCATACATTTCAATAGTTTTTTTAGACGGAAAAGAAATTAAAAGTATTAGTCTTGCTGGTGTAAAAAATGAGTCAGAAATTGTTTCATTATCTGAAAACCGCATTTTTTTGCGGTCTAAAGACAAATCAAATTGTTATGACATAGATTTAGTTACAAAAATTATTAACGACGCTAAATGTCCATTCATTAATTCAAACATTTATTATAAAACAGTAAGTGAAAGTAAAAATGGAATTGAAATAATTAATACACAAGATAGTGCAACTCTAATTATTAGTAATGCCCAATCTATAAAAATAAAGTATGCTTTTTACGATTATAAGGATTTTTACTTCTTAACAAATGCGCTAGGTGTAAATTCAATAGTACGTGTGGCCGATAATTCTATACTCGAAGACCTAGATGTAAAAATTCCTGAAGTCGTTGTAGAAAACTTTTTTATTAAAAACGAATTTGTATACCTGTTAGTGGGTGGGTCAAACCCAAGAGTACTTGTTTCTCAAAAGACTCCAGAGAGGTCAACATCAAGTGGTGCTAATGTTAATTACTCCAATGATATCTATGCAGGTTGGAGTTTATTAAATTCAATTCCTGAAAGTGCTAGTGAAATTATGCTTCTTGCTTCTGAAATTCCCATCTATAGTTATTAGCACAAGTTAAAGTTTAATTAAGTACCTCTCTTACAGAATAGTTTCTGCTTGCTAAAGCTTGTGCAAGAAGTAATTTATACCTTGGATCATAAATAAAAATTAAAGATGGTTGTGAAGAGTTAGCACTACCATTTACATTACGCGCAAAGTTAAGGTTTTGAGAATACACTCCCCCTTTAATTGTAAGTCCATCCCATTTGTTTAAATTGCCAGGTAAGTTATCTGCTGCAGCATTAACAGTACCTGCAACAATAAATACTCCTTCAAGTACATCATAGTCCGAAGGGATTGCTGATGCCAAAGGCTGCGCGGTCTTTTGAGTTCCAGCATTAACTGTCATGTCTCCACTTACAACAAAAAGACATGCATTTTTAGTAGATGAATTGGTAAAGTCTGGGTTAATTATTAAATTACCATTTACAAAAATAATTCCTTGGGCATTACAAATGCTCCCACTATTAATAGTTAAATTACCATTTACTAACCAAGAGTTATATCTATCTGTTAAGCCTATAAGCTTATTAGGCCCAGAGGCTGCAACTATTGGTCCAGAAAGCACAGTAGCTACCACGCTTGTGGGGGTTCCCTTATTCTTTTCTACCCTATCTAACAAATGATCGAACCAATTTGCACTATTAGCATCTATTGGCGGTGTAACTGCAGAATCAGAATAATTTTGAGCAAATTGATTTTTCGCAGACCTTTGGCTGGAAGGTACTGAGTTATTCCCGCTAATAAGTGAATCCGCCGATAAATTAGCCTGTCCTGAGTAGTAACCTAACGGGACACTAAATGAAATGTTTGGAATACTTACTCCAACAAATCCTCCTAGAGCACTAATTATTGAGACATCTGACATAACCCATGGCGAAGGTGCAACTACACTTGAAACAGCTTTTGTTACATTACATGCTGCATCTTTTGCATAATAGCTAAAGAAAAAATCACCTCCAATAGCCGGGGTGTCATTAAAATAGCGCAAAGATCTGTTATATGCAGAAAGCGGGCTGGCCAAAGTAAAGTTTATGTCATTAGGAATAGCAGGTTCGCTAGTTGGCACAGGGTTAATAGTTTTATTTTGGAAAAGAAGAGTACGCATTTGGTGCCCAGGCCTTGTTGCATGGATAGACGAATAAAAACTTGATACTCCTGAATCCCCTGTATTATTGTCGGTCATTTGCAGTGTTATGCGATAGTCATTTCCAGCACCAACAACTGTTGGCGGATTTGTTACTACTACCCCCGGTTTATTTAAATCAATATTTATACTTCCTTTAAACTTATAAACTGTTGAGTCAGTTGCTGTTGCATAGGATGTAAATCTGTTTCCCATAGCGTCTTCCATTACAGCTAGTACATAAACATTCATTTTTCCGGAAGGAAAAGTATTTTCGAATCTAAGCTGAAAGTTTGCACTAGCAGTGTTACCTACTCTGGAATAAGTTGTACTACCCCCAATATTAGTTACAGTTAACGAATTCCAGGCATTACTTAGCGATCCTGAAGAAGCATTACCAGTCCATGCGCCACCGTTACCAAGCATGCTTACCTGCCCATTATCTAGGTTAATCCTTACTGCACCAGTACGTGCATTAGCTATTTTTTGATTTAATATTGTATCGTCAGGCACATCTCCTCTTTCTGCGAAAGGCCCAGTATCGGGAATTATTCCCACCCATATTTCTCTAAAGGTCAAATTGCTGTTAGGATCTGTAAAGTTAACCCTGTATGTTATTGGATTATGAACATTTGGTTCTCCAAACTGACCAATATAGCCAAAGCCGCAGGTATCCGCCGAAATGATCCCTGATTCGGTTGCATATACAACAGCTGGTGTTCTAAACCGCCATACTGCAGAGGATCGACACCTTTGCGGATTGCATTTGTTAATGTACCAGCAATAGTCAGTGTTCCAGTTTAACTCTCTAGTATAAATACCATATTGCTGTCCGCCATATTGGATCAGACTTCCTGCAGTGTAATTTCCATAAACACCAGTGCAGCCAGGTGAAATATATGTTATGAATCTATTACTGCCAGGAATGCACGAATTTCCCCAGTCACCTTGATCACGCCACCTTAACTGTGTAATATTGTCAGTTATTGTGGAGTTATTAACAGGAGAAATTTGCAGAACTGGCAAAGATGGCTGTGCTGGAGAACAACCGGGTGGCGGTACTGCTGGAGGAGGTGTTCCAAGAGGACAAGCAGAACATCCACAAGGACCAGGATCATAACAAAAGTGTGCACCTGTAGTACAATTAATCCATGTTGTACACCGAGCTATAGTACATTCTGTATGCCAACCCGCAGGACAACATGAGCCATCACTGCACTGTGCTTGAGCAGGGCTAATAAACAGGGATAATGTTTGCAACAATATTCCAGTAATTAAAATGAATTTGAATGTTTTTATAATTTTTTGCATTGTAAATATTTTAGCTGGTTTTTTGTTTGTTCAATAGTAACCCCAATACTTATTGTTTCACATTCTGGAGGAACAATGTACTCAAGATCCTGGCTTGAAGTTGAAATAAAACTAAATCCTGAAAGTTGTGACTTAATATTATTATCTAATTCAAATTTAACAAATTGTGAGCCAATTTTAATATTAAATGCTTCCTGACTTCTACTTAACTTAGTTTTTGCAGGGTCTAAAGTATACTCAAATAAGCTCCCTTCAGAAAAACCTTGAAGAGTAGAAATACTAGTAAGATTTAAAACGCCTGCAATAGATGCTATTGCAGATATCACAAAAATTGAGATTGTAATTATTTGTTTAATCATAAAGATTTTAAAATTGCCTGAGATACATTAGATATGCCTGTAGATATGTCGGTCTTGACCGTCAACTGCACTATATTACCTTCATTTATTAGTGCAAATGGTGAATTTACTGACTGACTACTAAGCTCATCAAAATATATTCCATTTTTTTCAAATTCTGTTGAAAGATATATTGTCTCCTGTAATGAATCATTATTTGCAAAGTTATTAACAGCAGTACCAACATCAGAGTTTGTAGTTGATACAGATTTAAATACGATTTCATAACCATCAAGTACTTTATTTACCCTAATTATTTCGCCTGTAATTACTTTTACAACTTTTACCGGTTTAATATCTCTAAAGTAAGGGTTAAGCGGAAGTACGTTTGAGTAAGGTGTTGGACCTAGATTATTTATATCTTTATTCTTTAAATATGTTGTTGTTGCAAAAAAAGTTAAAGATACTAACGCTAGGAATATGCCAAGAAAGAAAAGCCCATTTTTTTTCATATTATTAAATCATACCAACTAAAGGTTTAAACGTTTTTCTATGAAAATTACTCACACCAAATTTAAGCAAAGACTCCAAGTGCATTTTTGTACCATAGCCTTTATGATTTTCGAATCCATACTGAGGAAATTTTAAGCTTTTTTTTATCATTAATGCATCTCTAGCTACCTTTGCTAAAATTGAAGCTGCTGCAACACTGTAAAACTTCGAATCTGCTTTAGGTGAAATTAAAATATTACTAGCCTTTATATTTTTAAATACTCCGTCTATAACAAAAAATGTTTTACCATTATCATATTTTTCGATTGCCTTGATAACTAAAGATTCTATTGTTTGTGATATACCTAAAGTGTCAATATCGTTAACATTACCGTAATAAACTTGAGAATCATAAATCGCAAGCTCCTTTGCAATCTTTTCCCGTTTTATTTTAGAGACTTTTTTAGAATCATTTACACCTTCTACTATGTCATCCCCTGGAAAATAGGAAAATGCTCCCACAGCTACTGGCCCTGCCCAACAACCTCTTCCCACTTCATCAATGCCAACTACTCTTGTGAAATTAGTATGCTTTATGGTTTCAATATCTTTAGTTGGGAGTAAACTCATATACTTATACTACACGGCATAAAGTGCATAGGCAAGTTACTTTAAACCAAGAAAACAATCAAGCGCAAGAAAGTTTTTTGTTGCATCTGTTTTACATTCACCATATGCCCTGCGCACAAAATACTCTTTTTGAACCTTTGGAACACTGTCGAAAATATTGGTTGGCTTTACGCTTGTGCTGCTTAGTGACCAAAGTTGTACTTGGAGAAAATATGCTACAAGGAGTAAAAAACATACAAATAAAAATCTTTTTAAAAACATTATTGATACTATTTTTCCTTTGACCTTTGTTTTTTTTAAAATTTTAGGGGCAATAAATAACCCGAGTCCTATACCTGCTAATATCCCTGTTATAAAACGCATCAAGCTATTGCTAAAATATGCATTTGTACTTAATAGTGTTCCATTTGGAGATAACAAAAGAATTGTATTTAAGGTTTGAATACCACCGTCTAAAGCAATTGGCAACAAGAATATAATTAGCCATGCAAATTTGATTTCGGGTAAAAACTTGGTTTTATATCCTATTGAAGCAGCTAAAACGCCTCCCCATATTGCCATATCCCTAACACACCAGGCATACTGGTGATCTAGTATAAATAATGATCGCGAGTCAAACTGGTGACACATAAAACTAAAAACGAAATATATTGCTTTTGCGGGATTATGTAACCCCAAAAAGCTAAGTACTGGTGCGATGACAGGTAAAAGCACAATTAAGCAAAGAAATGAGAAGTACCAAAACTCAAGGTTTTTTAAAACTTTTAAATTTTGCATGTTAATCACCAATTAGGGTTCCTATTGACGTATCAAATTGTATAGCTTTTTCAAGGTTGTCAAGATTTCTTCCATCCATTATAAAAATACTAATGCCTTTTTGCATTGCAAGCTGTGAAGCTTTTGGATCTACAGGAAAATGGCCCCCAGGCTCAAAGTCTGTTTTGTTTCCAATTATATTAAAATATTCCTGCCAGGTTAGTTTATTAATCTTTTTGGCATTTGGATTGTTTTTTGGGTCAGAAGTATAAACACCGTTAACATTTTTCATACTGATTATACTCTTGGCACCGGATCTTACTGCTATTAAAACTGCATCGTAGTCGCTCGAATGGCCTGGACCAACCGCACCAACACACAAAAACTTTTCTTCAAATTCAAGCTTAGTGTCTTCTATAATAGATTTTGATATAAGTGGTTCATCAACAACATTGTCGTTAAAAACTGCTCTAAGCATAGTTGCATTTAAGTTACATGCTGCAGTACCTATCCAATGCACATCTCTTTCATCTCCACTGTTTTTTTGGACAAGTTTTTGATATGAGCGAGCAAGAGTACCTCCTCCGGTAATGATTATAAACTGGTAGTCTGTTTGCATTAATTTGGTTTTAATATTTAATGCAGCTTGTACATCAAATAACTTGTCTAAAGATGGGGATAATATAGACCCTCCAAGTTTGATAATTAATTGTTGTTTCATTTTGTTGTTAGTAATTACTGCCTCCTGTGCCTCTATTTTGAAGCCATTGTATGCCAAAATATATTAATGGGGTAAGGCACAAGCCTATTATTAGAGTGTTTAGGGTTTTTCCGAAAAGCAGTCCAATCCCTTCAGATCCATAGAGAGTAATTGGGAAACCTCCAGCAAGCGGAATATTTGTAGCGGAAGTAAAAAAGAAATTAATAACAAAAGAAACTATAAATGAAATAACTGCAGAAAAAATTAAATATTGTTTTTTCGCTGGATCATCCATAACTGAGTAAATTAAGTAATAATCTAAACTATTTTATAATCTTTTTATTAATTTGTCTTATCCAACTACAATTTCTTTAATTTTGCCCCATGTGGAAGAAACTGTGTCTTCCCAGTTGTAAGACTTTGCAATTTTGTAACCTTTTTTAATTAAAGAATCTCGTTCATTCTTAATTTTTAATAATTTGCTAATTTGCTGTACTGTTTTAGTCACATCTTTAGCATCCACTAATACTGACCCATTTTTTACAATCTCTGGTAAACAGGAAGATGAATTAACTATTGACGGAACTTTAGCAGCCATAGCCTGCAAAGGGCCGAAACCAAAGCCTTCATAATCAGAGAAATAAATATAGACTTTTGCCTGAGATAATATTGTTAACAAATCATTATCTTCAATCCGACCAGTTGCACAAATATGATCTATTATGCCAAGCTCTTTACATTTTTTTAGAAACGTTTTTCCGTTTTCGCTATTGGCGTTAATATTTGCACCAACTCCTTGGGTTAAATCAGATCCAGTAACTACAAAATGGCGAATAGAGCTTTTTGGATTTTCTTTCCAAAAACTGAATAGAGTGAGTAATAAATTACTAATACCTTTATTTCCTTCTAAACCTGAATCATAGAAAAAATATTTATGTGAATCCAATCCAAACCTTTTCATTGTTGAATCAATTACTTCTTGGGTAGGGCTAATGTTAAAAAACTTTTCGTCTATTCCTAGATAAACTCGCTTTATTTTTGATTCATCAACCCGACCATATTTTATTAAATCTAGTTTTGAAAAGTCAGAACTGGTAAAAACCACGTCTGCTTTTTTAACCCCTTGCCACAAGAATTGGTAAAATTGCTTTTTTAACAGATTAGACAAAGTGCCGTATTGTGAGAACTTATTTGTTACAAGTGGTATTACATCATGAACAGTAACAGCAGTTTTAACATTAGGAAACGAGTGCTTTAAGTATGGGGTAGATGGCAAACCTCTTTCAAAATGTGGGGCAAAATATATTGAAGGTTCAAACTCAAATATTATTTCATCGTATTGCTTCCAACGAAAAATATTTCTTATTCCCGATACCTTGGGACTTCCCAAAGAAAAAAACTCAATCTTTGGTGATATTTCATCAATACTAAATGGAGTAAAGCCTAAATCTATCAAATTTTTAGCAAGATCGTAAAAACCTATTAAACCAATTTCCCAATCTTTTTCATCAATAACCATTGGAATGAGTCTTTTTAATACTTCTTTTGCATATCTCCCAATTCCTCTGTAACCATACTGGTCAAAAAGGCAGGTCACATCTATTAGTAGTTTTTTGTTTAATGAGTTCATTGGCTTATTCGTTTGACAAGCTGGACTAGCCAATCCAGCGATCGATCATAATTATCGACTGAGATTATACCATCTTTGTATGTTATCACCTTATCACGATCTAAAATAAACTCAACAGAATAAAGATTGTTATTATGATAAAAATTTAAAATATATTTTTCTCCCCATGATTTTCCCGGATGCTTTTGAATCAAAAGTCTATATGTACCTAAGCTGTTATAATTAAGATTTGCTGGAAGGGCATAGCTTACGTTTAACTCGTCTCCTGGTATTGGATCAGAATCGCTGAATCTTCTATGATCAAATTGAATAATATTATCGCTTACATCTTTATTTAATACCTCATCATAATAGTTTTCAGGGTAGTACCAAAGGTAACCGGACCTTTCTAAACCATCAGAGCTTACGGCTGTAGTTCCTATTGGCATAAACATTCTTACCCATGCGCGGTAAGAGTATGTCGTACTTGGAGAATACTGATTGTACAGGCTATCATTATAAACTTGGGGCTGCTGCCAGGTAACCCTAACATGCCTTGTTATTGAGCCATCTTCTGCAATATTTATTGATTGCGTTACATCATTTCTTACCCATTTATTTAACTTAAGTGAACAGTTTTGTGCTTCATTAAGGTGAAAATAATCGCCTTCATACTCCTTTGCAAACTCACCGCTCATGCCATATTTATCAAAGTATGCTTGCATATTAGGATTTGGTGAAAAAAATGCCAAATCTCTTGCTTTTATTCCACTTACTAATGTATCAACGAGTTTTGGAAGAGTTTCAATATCTAGCTCATAAAACTTTTCTTTTGCAGCGTTGGCTATTTGCTCTATAATTTCCTTTCTATCTGCACTGTAAGACTTTGAAGGATCATCAGTATCTGCCTTAATAAAATCAAACAACGTATCTGCAGTTACTACACCAAATCCTTCAACTACTAGGGGTTGAATAATGTTTAGTAGATTTTCGGCAAACGTAAAATTCAAGTTGAGTATGTGATCATAAGCAGGAAAATTTGCATTGTCGTAAGCTGAAGCCTGATTATAGTATTGTGAAAAAGCTGCCATAGTCCACTTTAGATCGGGGTATATGCCCACATCCTGGGCTCTTAACCAAAAACCTCCACATCCCTGCAACATGAGTGTTAATTGACCATAAATATTTCTGTACCCTACATCTATTCCTAAAGCTCCTAGGTAATTTTCCAGGTTCCATGAATCTGTAAGGGTTATATTACTCTGCAAATTTCCCTTATCAATAGTCATACTTCCATAAGCAGTTATAATTCCACCTGAAGATCTCATTTCTGCTTCGTTTTGAAGTATAAGCATATATCTTGTTGGCGCATTTGCACCTATAAGCTCGGGCACATACTCTAAAAACTCCAAAACCTGACTAGAAATACTTGGAAACTCTTTTTCAACTTTTTTGATTTGGGCTGTTAGCTCTGCTGGATTTATTCCTGCAACAGAAGGTATATAGTTTGGATCTAATTTAGCAAATGTGTGAATTATTTTTATAATATCCTCTTCTACTGATTTATAAAGATCTAGGTATTGGGGCAGTTCTGCCATGACTAGTGCAAATGAGCTTGTTTCATCTTCCGAGTTTTGTGTAGGCATTTCTTCCGCTAATTTGGGAGTCACAGTAAACCCAGTTTTTTCAAGGATTTGGGTTAAAGTTGGGAGCACTTTATTAACTAAATCCTGCACTTGTCCTACTGCTTCGATTAAAATGTCTATATTAGTATAGTACCCTTTGGTTAAATTCAGCGTTTTTAGAAACTCAAAATCAGAAAGTATTGCTACAACATTATCAAGTTCCGAAGATACTTTTTTAAATCTAGCCTCAAGGTTAGAGATGTCTTTATTTCCGATTTCCGAAATTAAAGCTTCAGATTCCGCTTCAATCGTATCTAAAGAGTTTTTAACCTTAAGTGCTGGGACAACTATTCCAAGATAAGTAATAATACCAACAACTCCAAGTATAAGCAAGATAGCTAATGAAAAAACAGCAATTCGCTTTATTCTTTTATTTTTTGCTCTTTTTGCCTTTTTTTTATTTAGATCTTCTTGTAAATTTGCAGCTATCTTTTTCTTTTTTTTACTTTTTTTGAACCGTGGAATACGTAACTTCCCAAAAAAATTGCGTCTTTTAGAATTTGGAATCTTATCTTTTTCATAAGGCAATTCATCTAAATCAAGAGTGTTTAGCTCAATATTGCCAGACTTATCTTCTTTAAGTGTAAGTTTTTTTTCTTTTGGCATACTTTTACAATTTGATCATGAAAGTATACCAAAAATATTAATAAGCAGCAGAAACACATTGAAGTCATATTTTGAAAATCAAAAAAGCTATTTGCTTTTTTTCCCCCCAGCATTTACTTCATATGCGGTGTTGACTGTTTCAAAGAAGTTAACCAGCTGGAAAGTATCATTGGCTGTTGTCATCCATTTTGCAGGATTTGGCACGTTAAACTCGGGTTGGAACCCTAATTCTTCGAGCCTCCTATCTGCTACATACATTACGTATCGATTAATAAACTCGGAATTAAGCCCTAAAATCCCATTTGGCAAAAGCTCGCTATTGTAAGCTTTTTCCAGCTCAACAGCTTCTAGAATTATTTTTCGAATTTCGTCCGCAAAATCTGTTGTAACTATTTCAGGATGCTCCTCAAGCACAGTAAGAATAATATTAATTCCTAGTTTTAAATGTAAGGCTTCATCTCGGGCAACCCAGTCTGTAATTGTTCCAAAGTTTCTCATTAAATTTCTTTGTCGAAAGCTTAATGCAAACATAAACCCGCTGTAAAACCATATACCTTCAGTAACAATATTTGTTTTAACAATGTTTTTTATAAAGTCCTGCTTACCTTCTTTTGTTGTTACATCAATTTTTCCTTCCCGCATATTTTCGATTGAACCTACTAAAAATGTTTCTTTGGCTTTAACAGTTTTAAGATCGTTGTGAATATTGAATGCTTTTTTTCTATCAATTTCTAAAGTGTTTATTAAATAGTCAAATGAAAGGGCATGGTTGACTTCTTCCCATTCTTGTCGCACAAGGCACATTACAACTTCCGGTGCGTTAATAAATGGCTTCATTCCGTTGTCTATTGACTCATTAACCTCATACTCCATAGGATTAGAAAATCCTATGTAAGTAATTACAGCATTTTTTTCTTCATCACTCATTTTTCGCCAGTTCTCAAGATCTTCTGCCAGTGGCACTTCGTGTGGGAACCAGGTGTTGGCTATTGCTTGATCCAAAAGTTCTTCTGCCCATTTATACTCAATTTTACTTAGTTGAAGTTCGTCTCCTTTTTGCTTTTTTCTTAGTAACATTTTTTAAAAGTTAATAATTAATTATGAAAAGTTCTAAACTTTTTTAAACCTTGGCACTATTTTTCCTTCATACTCTACATTTTCAACAAATTCCTCTAGAGGTCTTAAAAACTTTATACCTTTAGATTGATTATAATTTGCTTCGTAAACAACTGGTTATGCATCTCTTATCTCTAGTCTCCAGTCTCTAAATTACTGACATGCCTCGCACTGTGCTCGCTCAGCTGGATCCAGGGGACAAGCCTGACCTGGTATAAACTTGCTTTTAGCCTTAAAGTTGTGTTTCTCAACAATTTCGGTGCCCAAACTATCTTTGCGCATAACCCCAAACCCAAATCGGCCAGTTCCGGAAACTTTAACTGTTGATTCTTCGTTAACAGGTTGGTCGCTAGAATCTACTTTTTCTTCACTAGCATTAACCGCAAATCCAAACCCTTTTATTTCCGGCTGATCTTTTGTTAACGCTGTTTGTGCTGTATGGGCATTTGTTAAAACCTCTTCGACTTCAGATTTAGATTGTAATACACCAAACCCTGATTTGTGAATCTTTTTTGCCTTATTAACCTTAATTGTACTCTGCTCTGCCTGATGTCTTGGTTTTACATGCAAGTAATAGGTTGTTTTTAATCCTCTTCTCCATGCGTCGGTGTAAATTTCTATCATTTCTTCAATATCACGAGTTTCAAGATACATGTTTCTGCTTAATGATTGATCAATCCACTTTTGCGCCCTTGAGGCTACTTCTATGTATGCATAAGGTGAAATTTGGAATGAGGTTTTATATATTTTCTTAATTTCATCCGGTATTAATTCTATATTTTGAATATCACCATAGTTTTCTAAAACTTCATCTTTTACTTCATCCCAAATGCCTATCCTTAATAAATCTTTAACAAGATTTTGATTGATATCTAAAAATTTTCCATTTGAAGTTTGCCTGCTAAAAACCTGTGCAAAACGAGGATCTATTCCTGGTGATGTTCCAAGTACAAGCCCTGTAGATGCATTAGGGGCTATTGCCATAGTTGTTGCGTTCCTAATACCCTTTTTTACCCTTTCTCTTAACTTATCCCAATTTAAACTTGCATTTCTATTTTGCTGCAATTTGATTCCTTTGCCTGGCTGTAAAAAATTTATTTGTTGTTCATCCGATGTTGTTACATTTGTATTTATGGAAGGCTCTAATTTTTGATTTTTTTCAAGAATTTGAGCCAGCTGGCTAAATATCTCATAAAGTTCTTTGCTTTCTTTAGTAGAAGCAGATTTTATTCCAGATTCAATTTTATCTTTTAAGCTTGTAAGCGTATTCTCCAAAATAATATTTGATTGCTGATTTGAAGTTAAAAAAGAATTTTCCACATTTATCAACCTGTCTTTGTCAATTTTTTCAATTGTATCAAAAGGTACAAAACCTTTTGACCATAAGGATCCTTCAAAGTTTTCATAAGAACCTCTTTCTTCTGCGAGATTACAACTTTCATCTATTGAAACATAGCTTATAAATTCGGTTAACTTGTCCATTAAATCAAATGCCTCTTGTGAATCATATGAGTACCCGAGGAGTTCGAGAGCTTCCGAAAATCCTGACATTCCCATTCCTACTGCTCTGTTTTTTGTGTCAGAGTTTTGGGCTTCTTTTACTGGTAACTCATTAACCTCAACCAAGTTATCTAGATGTCTCATTATTACCCTTACTGTTTCTTCAAGTGTTTCCCAATTAAATTTGTCTTCATTTGTTTGCGAGTTAGTATTTACATGTGTTGCTAGATTTATATAAGCTAAGTTACAAACTGCAATATTATTTTCATCTTGGGGGAGTGTAATTTCCGTACACAAATTGGAGCAGTGAATTGTGCCAGTATTATTGTTAAGCGCTCTAAGGTTAATGTTATCTTTCCATGTTAGCCACGGGTGAGATGTGCTTTGCAGCGAAGTAAGTATTTGTTTCATTTGCTCACTTGCTGGTACTACTTTAAACATTTTTAACTTTCCTTCTTTTGCCATTTGCACATACTCATTATACTTTTTACTAAAAGAAGATCCATAAAGTTCGGCGAGCTCGGGAGTTTCATCGGGGTTAAACATGTACCAGTCTTCATGATTCACAACTCTCTTCATAAACTCATCAGAAATATATACAGCTGTATCTGCCGTTCTTATACGCCTGTAATCATCACCAGCATTTTGTTTTAAATCTAAAAACTCAGGAAAGTTTATATGCCAGTTTTCCATGTAAATACACATTGCTCCATACTTTTTACCGGCTCGTGACATAGATTTTAAAGCAGCATCCATTACTTTAATAAAGGGTATAGGACCAGTAGACAAAGTGTTATTTGACCTAACTGGTGAACCTGCTGCACGTAGTTTGGTAACAGATATTCCAATACCGCCAGTCGCTTTCGAAATTAAAGCAATGTTTTTTATATTGTCGTAAATTGAGTTTATATCGTCTTGTGTTTCCATCAAATAACAATTGCTCAAAACAGAACATGTTGTTCCTGCGCCAATATTTGTTGACCCACCTGGAATATACTGTTTATTAGATAATTTTTTATAAAAAGTTTTAGCTCTTTCCGTTGGATCATCTTCTTTAAACGAAAGCCCCATTGCTATTCTCATCCACAAGTATTGAGGAGTTTCCATGAGCTTTTGGTTTCTATCTCTTATTGCGTATCTACTCTCTAATGTTGTAAGTCCTATAAAATCAAAGTTTTCATCATTTTCAATCTGCAAAACCTTAGAAAGCGATTCCAAGTCGAAAAGTTCCGAAAGCTTTGGATTTAAAAGCTTTAGCTCTATGCCTTCGTTAATATATTTTTTAAAATTATCAGTATAAAGTTTTTCGAAAGTCGGAAAGTTAAGATCATTTCCAAAGATTTCTTTATACATTTTTGTAAGCAAAATCCTGGTTGCTAACTTATCAAATTCAATATCATTTTGAATATTTTGAGTGCTCACAAGCACAGCAGAGTCCAAAAGGTCTTTAATATTCATTTCTTCAAACACTGTTAAACTAACTTCTTCGGCTACTGTTAAAATTTTATCTTCAATATCTTCAAACCCGTCGCAATGCTCACCGATAAAAGCCTTAAAAACTTCAGTGTTAAATGGTAAAAGACCTTCAAGATTTCGAAGCATTTCAATTTTCATTTTTTTAAATTAACCAATAAAAATTTAGACCAACCACTACATGTTGTATGGTATGACTAGATTAAACACAAAATATTGTGGTGTCAAACCCATCCGTGAAACACAAGAACCCGTGAAAATATTTCCAGCAAAGGCTATTGCGCAATTCATTCAACTTAGCTATGTTTATGCCGTTTAACCGAATTAACTGAGCTAAGAATATTATGCGAAGCTTAAAATTGTGGAAAAGATTTTTTTGGTGGAGCCCGCAGGAGTCGAACCTGCTTCCGAAGAAAGTCTCACCTATACTGAGACCAAGGCCCCCAATTAAATCGCTAACTATTGCAATGTACTGAGTGTAATTGTAGTAGAATTGGCCTATAAAAACAATACCTAGTCTTCTTTAATGGCAAGTTACTGAAAAGTAGTTGAAAAAGATGGTAAGATATTGATAAATTTTAAGGGTCTTAAACTCTCTCAAGCTTACCTGCTATAGACCCAAAATAAAAAACTATTCCAAAGTTCAAAAGGTTTTCTTTAACAAATTCTTTTAATCCTTCGTTTCCTTTTTCTAATTCAATTCTTGTTGCTTGATTAAGCAAAATATCTGGCACCAATTTTGAGCTACTAGTTTTACAAGCTAACCATACATAATTTCCTGCTATTAATCCCATAATTGGCACAGAAGAGATAATTAATGAATTAATATCTGTTAAAGAAAAAAAAGTAAATTGTGTAACATTAGCTGAGTGGTAAAACTTAGGATGTGTATGAAACGTTGCTACAACGCCATTAATAATGCCAGATGAAAGCTGTTCCAATGGATAAGGTTTACTAGAAAACTTTTTATCTCCAAACGTTATATCTAGCTTTACCTTTGCTGAATCAACCTGAACAGGCTTAATTTCGTAGGTACTTTTTATTCCCACTGAGCTGTAGTTACCCGAGTATACCTGGCTAATATAAACTGAATCAGCAACAAAAAGTATAGATAATCCGTATTCCCACCCTACAGCCCCACTCTTTTTAGCAAAAAATGGTTCTTTATTTGTATAGCGAGAAAGATCTTTGAGCCTTGAAGTTATTGAAGACTCAAGAGTTATTGATTGAGGCCAGAATGAAGAACTAGGCAAAACTCTCTCACTAAAATATTTTTGTCCAATTTCTGAAATGTTCATTGGTGTTTAAATTTTACATCAAACCCTAACAATACTAAAATGTACAAATGGACTATATTGAACCTCCAAAGCAAAAACAAGAAAACAAAGTACAAAAAGGATTTTTTACTAAGATAAAAAGATATTTGTCGCTTTTAGGAATTGCGCTCATTCTTATTTCCGCAGTACTTATTGGAATGTTTGTTACAAATACCGATAATACTTTCCTTCCTATAACACTTAATGGACGTGTAGTTGATATTACAAATAACCCTGTGCCTAGTGCAGTAATTTACATAGACGATGTACAAAAGACACTTACAGATTCTAACGGCTTTTTTGAAGTTTCGGGTGTTGAAGAAGGAACAAGAAAGGTTAGAGTTGAAGCTAGCGGGTTTGCCCCTGTAGAAAAACAGGAAAACATCATTAACCAGTTTTTAAGCTTTAACTACTCTATATCTATTACTTTAGAATCAGCGGTAATGGCAAGATTTTCTGGAAGCTTTATAAAACCATTTGATGATTATAAATTCCTGGGTGACACACTAACAGTTGGAGATGCGAAAGTGATTATTGACCAAAACGGCAACTTCTCATCGGAAAAGGTGTTTACAGGTAAGCAACTCTTTAACTTTAGCTCTGCAAACTTTTTAGACATTACCCAAATTATCGAAATACTACCAGGTGATAATGAAGTTACCCCAATAGAACTTACAACTGCGGGAGACATTGTAGCTAAATTTGTGACATATGTTACCGAACAAAAACCTGATAACTATAACGTTGAGGTAACAGGAGTTTCAAAAGACAAAATTTCGATTAACGAAGAAAATCAGTTAAGAATTCGCGATTTGGAAGTCGGTAGAGATTATGCAATAAGGATATCGGGCTCAAACATTGAAACTAGAGATTTTAATATATCAGTTAAACAAGGCGAAACCCAGTTATCTGACAAACCTGTTGTAGAAAATGGACTTGCATTACTTAACGTTGAATTGCCCGAATCTAAAACCCCACAGCTTGTAACTCTTGAGTTAGACGGTCTTAACATTACTTCGCTTTTAAATTCTCATACAAATTTTAATAATAATCTAGCTTTAAATTATTTCTTAAATGCTAAAGAAAATGCTGCTTACTATACTTCTCAAAAAGAAAAAATACGTGGGAAAGGAGGTAGCCTAAGTTTAGTTTATAAAATCGATTTAGACACAAACACAGAAACTAAAGTTACAGTTCAAACGGAATCACTTGGTAGAATTAATGCAAATTTTGAGGCAGAAAAGTTAGTAAACATTGTTGACTCTGTAAGTTCTCGAGAAAATACCCGGATAGTTGAGCTACGTGATTTAAGCGGAGACAATCCTATTAGTGTCACTTCAACTGTTAATGAAATAGTTAATGTCCTTGTATCCCAAAAATCCAACTTCATTTATTGGACAGAATATATAAAAAGCAGTAACAATTATATACTTTATGGATTAAATTTAGCTAGTGGAGAAAAAACTGAAATTTCTTCAACAAGTAATACTCAGCTTTGGGATGTTTCTGACTCTGGTAACAATATTATATTTTCTGAATTGGATTCACGAGGTGAGTTTCTAAACCTTGCTACTTACAACTTTGAATTAAAATCTAAACGAAACCTTATTCAAAACATTTTAGGAAGCAATTTCCAATATTTAAATGAAAGTGAAGAAACAATTCTTTTTTCGCAAAAATCCAATGAAAGAAGCGTAATTAACAAGTTTGATTTAACAAAGAACCTTATTGAACCAGTTATTAAATTATCAAATATAGAAAAAGATGATATTTTAAGTGTTTTTCAGCAGAGTTTTTTGATTTATTACGTCACAAAAGAAGGCGTATATGCATTTGATATCGATAACCCTTTCCCTTATAAGTTAGTATTTAGCGGGAATGCTACTGCACCGATTTACTAAAGCCGCTTTGTTTTTTCAATAACTCCACCAAAAAAGAATAATGCTATTGATAGTAAAGCTACCCAAAAAATTATTTGTTCAATTTTCCAGTAAACTTGGGTAGAGTAATAAAAATTCACTAGTGAATACCTAAGTTTGCAAAAAATAGTATCATAATCATGAAGTAAACCAGCATACATTACAGCCTTGGAAAGAACAATATTTGCAAAATACAGTGGAAAAACAAGTCCAAAAAAAGAGTTTAAAGAAACTACAGCAGAATACCTTTTGATTTCTTTTTCGTTTTGAAGTTGTACAGTTTTTACAATAAGCTCCATAATCAAAAGCGTTATAAGTCCTAGAACAATTATTGAATAAATCATTAATAAAAGCTTTGCCAGTTCTGATTGGGTGCTTAAAGGCGAAAGTAACCATAACGCTATTACAAAAAGCATTACTGCAACGAAGTTTTTGACTACAAGATATTTATTGCTTAACTTTTCTATTCCTTCGACTATTTTAGAAACTCTGTGAGTAGCATTATGCTTTTTGGATTGAGACATAAACTTAATAATAAATACATTAATCTACATTAATATAATCTCTCTGGCAAGTGAGTACTGATTTAGTTAATGTTAAAATGATTAATGCAAATAAACGATATAAAAAAAAGATTTGAGATTTTCAAAATATATAAAGACCTTGTTTACCTTGATAGCGCAGCAACTACACATAAGCCCATACCAGTTGTTGAAAGCATGTCACAGTTTTACAACACTTCTTACGCCACTGCTGATAGAGGTCTATATCCTTTGTCTTTAAACGCCAGCAGGATATATGAAAAAGCAAGAGAAAAAGTTGCGAATTTTATTAACGCTAAACCTGAAGAAATTATTTTTACCGCAAGCAGCACTGATTCACTAAACCTTATACTTGCACTTTTAACACAAAATAGTTTGTTGAAACATAATGATAAGGTATTGCTAACACGTGCAGATCACTCGTCGGCAACGCTGCCTTTTCAAAACTACTGCAAAAATATTGAATTTGCTAAAGTAAATTTAGATGGGGACTACGATCTTGAATCTGTATCAAAAACTGCTTTTAAAGTAGCTTCTCTTCCATTAACTAGTAACGTCACCGGCTATAACCTAGAAGGATCAATAAGTATAAATACAAATTTCCTGATTTTAGATGCCTCACAATCTGTTGGTCACATTAAAGTGGATGTAAAGGCTTTGGATTGCGATTTTTTGAGCTTTTCAGCTCATAAAATGTACGGTCCAATGGGAATTGGCGTGCTGTTTGTTAAAGAATCTTTGCTCAAGAAGCTTAAACCAGTTAAGTTTGGAGGCGGGGCTATTACAAATTATAGTAATACCGACATTGAATTTGCTTCAGGTGTGAAAGCATTTGAGCCAGGTACTCCTAATATTGCTGGGGCTGTAGGGCTTGCCAGTGCTATAGATTTTATAAACTCAATTGGAATACTTAAAATACAGGCACATGAGCAAATGCTAAAAAAATCTTTGTTAAACGAACTAAGTTATATTAATGAAATTAAAATTGTTTCAAACACAAAACAAGAAGGTTCAATAGTAACTTTTTACCATGATAATGTTCATGCGCATGATATTGCCGACTACCTTGGTCAAAAAGAGATATGTGTTAGAGCCGGCAACCATTGTGCACATATGTTTCAAAAACAATTTGGTATTCCCGCAACTGTTAGAGCTAGTTTTGGTTTATACAATTCTCAAGATGACATAAATTCATTTATTGAAGAACTTAAACAAGCTTTAATGCTGTTTAAAAAGCAGAAAGGTGCCAGTAACCGGTTTTAAACCCAACATTACAATTAGCATTTTGGCAAATAATTACATAATTTGCCCCATAAGGGTCTACACCTTTGTAAAGGTACCCATCGTGTGCCGAGTATACAGCAGTGTTCCATGGTACACCTGCAAAGTCAGCTCCTGTATGGAAGTCACAGTAATAAGTACTTCCCCACATAAAACACCTGTTTCCAAATGCACTTGTATAATAAACAGTACCTCTAATTGGCCAATCTAACTGACTTCCCCAGCCACAACCTGCAACTGGCCCACCGCCTTTTAAATACCCGCAAGGATCTTGCCATCCTCCGTTAACTTGAACCGAAAAATGCAAATGTGCACCAGTACAAAGACCAGTACAACCTTGCTGTCCAATTATCCTACCTGCTGTAACATACTGTCCTTGGTCAGTTGGTATAAAGGCGTTGAGAATTTGTTGTTGAACTAAATCGGCTTCAGCTTTTTTACGGATTTCTTCTTCGCTGAAAGCAGCAATAGCTCCTTCTTTTTGAGCAATTTCATTTTGAATGGCATTAATTTCGGCGTAGTATATTGCTTGTTGAACAGCCAGCTCGTCATGCTTTTTGGTTAAATCATCTCTTTTAATTTTAATTGCTTCTTGCTCTTGCTGTAAGTCTAGTTTTGCTTTATCCAGATCTTTTTTCTTACTCTCTAACTCTGCTTTAAGACTAGCGAGTTCTGTAAGCATTCTATTTGTATCATCTTGGATAATTGCTAAATATTGCGAGTCTTTAAAAAACTCGTTTATGCTGTCAGTATTAAAAATGCTTGATGTATCTACTGTTGCTCCACCTGTAAGCCTAAAGCTTTTATAATTTTCTTTTATTCGTTTTGTTGATTCTACTTCAAGTTCTGAAATAGTTTTTTCACTTTTTTCAATTTCTTTTTGATTTTCCGCTATTTTTTCTTCCAGAAGCTTAATATTTAAATCCAACTCTGCAACCTCTTTTTCTAAAATCTCAATTTCTTTTTGAAAGATCTGAATTTCGCCATAAAGTTGCGCTGCCTGGTTAGAATATCCCTGAAGCGTATACGAATCTGAGTCAATTTGGCTCTGAAGTTTGTTTTTCTCTTGTTGAATTGCATCAATTTCGTCCCTTAGTTTTCCAAGCTCATCTTCAAGTTCTTCTTGAGATTGACCTTCAATTACTTGAATGTTAAAAGGAACAAGCAACATTACTGCTAAACCAACTAAAACAAAAGCAGATAAAACTCTAACTACTCTTTTTCTTTTAAACATTTCTTTGTTTATATATACCTAAACATTGTATACATAGTATCTGTTACTTTGCAAGTGACGAAGCGTCTTAAGCCTTTGTGGGTATAGAAAGTTTTGTTATACGAAACTAGCTTATTTCTTTAGTAAAATCTTCGTGAGTACCAATTAGCATTACATGATTTTGAAACATCAATTGAAGTATAAAGTCATCTCTCCTTCTTTTGCGAAGTTCAAACTCGTTAAGCTTCATTACTGTATAATGAATTTCTTTCCCTGTTTTGTCTTCATATTCTTGTACAATTTTTTCAAGCCTTGGCAGTTCTACATTACCAATAATGGCAAGATCAACATCATTTTTGCCAGATTTAAGTTTTTTTATATAAGAAGTTGTTAAAGCCGCAAAGTGTATTGTTCCTAAAGAATTAGATTGGTCAATTATTGCAGCACCAAGACCGGAGGCTTTATGAAATATCCCCATTAACTCATCTATGTAAGGATGATCCATATTTAGTCTATAGTATTTTCTATTACCTTGAACCTCAGACTTCAAAATTTGAGCATCTTCAAGCCTAATAAGCTCTCTTCTAACTGCATTTATTTCTTCCTTGAGTTCTCTAACTGTGCCGCGTAAGTGGGTAGGTTGATGTGGGTTAAGAAGAAAATGCTTTAAAGTTTTAATTCTAACTTTAGAAACAAAAAGCATATCTATGGACTTATCTATAATTTTCATATCTTTTACTTATTATTTAGCAAATATTATGATTAATTATAGATCAAATTTTATATACGTCCAGCGAAATCTCTCTTGTGGTTGTAGGGTAAAGCAATTGGGAATAGTTTATAACCCAGCCGACTCTTTTACTTTATTCCATATTTCACGCAAAAGCTTTTCATCAGATTTTAAGATCTCTTTAACTGAATCCTTTCCTTGTCCAAGATTTTCCCCTTTATATTTAAACCAAGCACCAGCTTTTTCAACTACATTAAAGTTAATTGCTGCATCAATTAGACTTGATACTTTATCAATACCCCTTCCATGATATGTTTCGTAAATAGCCTCACGAAAAGGAGGAGCTACTTTATTTTTGACAACTTTTACTCTTACTACGTTTCCTACGAGCTGATCACCTTCCATGATTTTCTCTTTTGAGCGAATGTCCATTCTAACAGAGGAATAAAACTTTAAAGCATTTCCACCTGTGGTTGTTTCCGGATTGCCAAACATTACCCCAATTTTCATTCGCAGCTGGTTGATAAAAACAACGGTTGTACCAGTTTTTTGAGCAACTCCTGTGATTTTTCTAAGAGCCTGACTCATAAGCCTTGCCTGCAAGCCCATATGTGAATCGCCCATCTCCCCATCGATTTCTGCTTTTGGAGTTAAGGCTGCAACTGAATCTATAACAACCAGCTCTATTCCTCCTGATCTTACAAGTGTTTCCAGTATTTCTAAAGCCTGTTCACCATAATCTGGCTGTGAAACAAGTAATTGATCTGTCATTATTCCCAAACCATTAGCATATGTAGCATCAAAAGCATGTTCTGCATCTATAAATGCACATACTCCACCCTGCTTTTGTGCTTCAGCAATAATATGAAGTGCCAAGGTTGTTTTACCTGAAGCTTCAGGTCCAAAAATTTCTACAATTCTACCGCGTGGTACTCCACCAACCCCTAATGCAATGTCTAAAGAGATTGCCCCAGTAGGTATAACACTCATTTTTTTTATTTTGTCTTCTTTAAGAGTCATTATTGACCCTTCGCCGAATTGTTTAGTAATTTGTTGTATAGCAGTATCTATTGCCTGTTTTCTAGCTTTATCTGAACTTAGATTTTGCTCTTCTTGTTTAGCCATGATTATTTATTGATGAAATATTAATTATGTTACTTTGTGTTTTAGGGTTTTGTCAAAGCAACAAATATTACCATATTAGTAAATCAACTTCAACCGGGAAGTTTATTCTTTGGAAAGTTTCTGTTTCTAAGTAAATTTTCACATCTTTTCCTGCAGGTATATTTAATGAATATGTTTTATTTTTATTTAATAGAAAACGATTATCTCCTGCTACCAAGTAAACTTTAAGAATATCTTGTACATAGCCCTTTACGTTTCCTGCAAAGCTTACTGTTTCCTGGCTTGTCTTAGAGTTTATTATAGAAATGAGTGGCTCATTATTAAAATTTTTTACTAATTGAGGCATAGTGATTTTATAAACTATTGAACCTGAATTTTCGTCATATTTGTAGTTTACATCGTGATTAGGTGCTTGATATAGATTTTGCCATTCTAGCTTAAAACTTTGTGTGCTTACCCCTGCAACCTGCGGCAACACTAAACCTACTGGAGTTAAGCCTCTTACTACAAAAAAGGTAATTCCAATAATAGTAACAAATGCAAACGCTGCAAGGCTTGCTTCTATTAAATCTATAAACTTTGCTGACCTTCCCATCTTAAAAAAAAATGTTAATTTATTGCTTTATACTTCTTTTAATGCTTATTACTGACAACAAAAAAGCATATTATTCTCAATAGCAATTCAACTCTATAAAGAGTATATACTTCATACTAAAGGTTTTATATTGAAAATGCTATATTTAAAACTTTATAGCAGTTTGAGGAAAAGTAATTTTGAGATTTTTGACCGCTTCTGCCATTTCCCAAATAGTTCTCTTAGTTCGAAATTCTTTAATCTTTTTTTCAATAAAACTAGGGTCAAAGTCATAAATGTATCCAAACCCCGAGTTGAAAATCTGTTCTACTAATTCATCGTTGCTTATTTCACTAATTTTTCGTTTTTCTAATATTTTTTCCATGAGTTCGTCCAAAAGTTCTGGATGTTCAGAGACTATTTGCATAGCTGCTTTCGCCAATACTCCTTCCAACTCAAATTGATGTAACGAAACATTAGCTGGAGCATGTAGCCCAACATTTTTACCTGCTAGTTTATTCATCATTCTTGGGAAAAGTGTTTGAAGTGTTTTCCAATTTTTTCCAAGTCTATACTCAATGCTTTGCCATGAAAGAGCATCCAGCCCATCATTAATTGATTTATCTACTACAATCACTTTTAACAAGTTATCAAATGTCGATTGATCTCCATCTTCAATCAGGTTACTCATCGATTCAAAGGACATATCTCCAAAAAACTCATTGATTTCTTCAACAATATCATCATACCCAGATTTAAATGCTTGTCCCCCATACAGCTCATGAATCTTCTTTTTAGTCATTGATTCAACAAGCGCCTCATCCATAATACTTGACTGTGTATAAATACCAGCATGTAAACCTTCATGAAACAAGATGTGAGCGATCTCCTGTTCTGTGCCGTAAAGCAAAACCATAGGATTTATTGCAATCATGCCATTGTCAGGAGAAAAATAACCTCCAACATTCATTGGCATTGTAAGATCAACGTAAAAGCCTTTAGGATTTTTAAAGTTGATTTTTTGTAAAGCGTTTCTAAGTATGCGAAGTCTATTTGGGGCAAATGTTTTTAAAAAATTTTCTGCAGATTGCAGAAAAAAGTTTTCTACAGTTTCTAATTGTGGGTTAAAAAAGTTAAACATGTTAATTTGCTAAATAATTATATCACTTTTAAGTTTTTTTTGCTATGTACACAGGGCTTCGGCTTACTTGCGTTCTTTGTCTAAATTTATTGTCCGACTATAAAACTCGCCCATAAATCTTGGGATTTTTACACTGTACAGCAAGGGTATATTCGGACGCTCTCTCGCTACGCCTTACTACAAGGCTCTATTCATTAAAGTGCTTTACAAATTGTTTATTTGAAACTAATATACCTAGGTATTAAAATAATTTAGTAATAAGTTTTATGTTGAAAAAATATATTTTTGTCAAAACAAACGAACTAAGCGAATATAATCTTTTCGAAAAAGCAAGCAACAGGCTTCAGGAATTTTGGAACACTATCTTTGTTGATTTGCCTTATGATTTGAAAAATGAGATCAATTTCGAGAATGTAATTCTTTCACCTGAGCCGGTTCAAAGATTTTCGATTACTGGAGTTTTGCCTTATAGGTTCAAGGTCGAAGGATGCAACGACTCTTTAGATAAAGTTTTGACTAAATACATAATTTTTGTTGAGCATGAAACTCCTGCAGTAAGAGACTGGAAAAGAAGGATTAATGAGACTTTACTGAACTTTGCCTAGTCTGCCCAATTTTGGAGCTTTTTAACTTCTGAAATTGCAGTTGTTAAATCTTTCATAGCTGGTGTTTCCATAACAAAATCCTTCGTTTTAAGTTTGGGATTATTTAAAAAGCTTTTTAATGCTTCTTTACCTATTAAGCCTTCACCAAGGTTTTCGTGTCGGTCGCGTGCTGAAGCAAGTGGTGTTTTAGAATCATTAAAGTGTATGCACTTTATATTGTTTATGCCAAGCTTTTTATCTAACTCTTCTATAACTGCTTCGAGGTTTGTTTTAATATCATACCCACTTGCCCATAAATGCTGTGTATCAAGGCAGAATCCTATTCTTTCCGGGTTTTTAACACTTTCTTTAATCCTTTTAAGATCTTCTATTTTGGAACCTACAACATTGCCTGCACCAGCTGCTACTTCAAGCCATAGCTGTTTACTACTCTTAGTGTTCTCGAAAATCCAGTCTATTCCTTGTGTAATCCTTTTAAAGCCTTCCTGGGGTGTTGTATCTTTAAATGAGCCTGTGTGAAAAATTATACCCTCAACGCTAATCCATTCTGCGAGTTCAAGGTAATTTACTAACGATAGTTTAGATAAGTGAAACTTTTGTTTATCTGGATTAGCTAGATTTACTAAATAAATTCCGTGAATATGTGTTTTTTTTACAACACTACTTGCTTTAATTGCTTGGTTAAATTTTTCTGCTTCTTCTTTTTCAAAAGGACTAGTATTCCACCTTTGAGGTGGTGTCGGATGGATCATAATAGTGTTTACGCCCAACTCTTCCCCACGGGCAACCGCCATATAAATTCCTCCTGCTGAAGATACAAATCCGCCCAGGTTTCTCATTTAATTAAAGTTATAAGCTAATTTTGCACTACTTTAGAAAGTTTAAAAACTTCTCCTCCTAACAATATTTCTGAAAGCGAAGAATCAATTTCAAACTTTGCACTATCTGTGGCATTTACAGTACCTATCTTTATGTATCCGCTAGAGTTTTTAGCTAAGTCTGTGGATGTTTTACCCAAAAGTCCTAAAGCAAATGAAAATTTTTGCCCTGCCACATTATTTTCCAGCACTGCATTAAATTCGGGTGCCGGAGTAAAAAGAATTTCTTGCGTATTAGAGCTTAAGTTAATTGTAAGCTGAACTCCCTCAAGAATGTCTTCGTGATTTGCAATAGAAAGTTCGAAAGTATTATTACCCAATAAAGATACATTTAAATACGCGTCAGACGTTTCCTGAATGTTTGAAGCAGTGGTGTTAGATGAATCACCGTTGCCTAAAGATCCTTCATTACCAGCAAGTTCGCTTTGCTTTGGAGATTCAGAGTCATTAATTGTATTTGTCTCGTTATTCTTACTGTCTTCTATAGTTTCGTTTTGGGACTTAGCGGTATCTGAGTTTTCCGACTGGCCTTTATTGTTGGATGACAAAATAAGTAGTCCAATAACCAAAGCAAATGCCACAATAAGTACAAGTAATCCCCCTGCAATTAAATAAAAAGTCCTGTTTGTCATATTTCGAAATTTCTATTTTGTTATTTTTAGTTTTTCTTAAAATTTACTCTCCTCTAACTAATGTCAGCGTTTTGGACAAATACAGTGCAAAGAACCCTATTGAAGTGACAACATAACTTACTGCTGTAAATAAAACAGCTCCTCCAAAGCTAGAGTTATATGAAGCTATAGATGTTATTAAGTTAGCTCCAGATACAAAAAGAATAATTGAAAAAGTTACCATACCGCTTAAATAAAACATTTTTGCAGTAATATCTACGCCTTTTTTTGATATTTTAAGCACAATTTTATTTAATCTATTTAGTCCAAATGCGAATGCTCCCATGAATGCTATTAAAATTATTGTTTGCCAAAATGATTGACTATCAAATGAACTTGCGCCACCAAATCCAAATAATCCTTTGGATGGGAATATTCCTTGTAGTATTAATTGAAGCGTAGTGCTTAAATAATTAAACAAGAACAATGAGATGATAAAAAGCCATATATAGTAAAAAGCTTGCATGCCATAACCTGCCAATCTTGGCATAAATTCTTCAGCTTTTTTCTTTTCACCAGTAAAGTTATAAAGAACAAAACCTAAACCAACAAGCCCAATAATTATTACTAAAACATAAATTACCCCAAAAACTATAATGCCACTAAATAAGCTGCTTAATGCATTTGCCGTTGAACCCCCAGTTAGGCTTGATAAATCTGAACCACCGTACATAAATTGAATAATAAAATTTAAAAAATGAGTCACAAATTGACTCCGAAAGGCTTGTGCCTTTAAATCAAATTCTACACACTGTTTACACCAATTTCAATAGAAATCCCTCGTATGCTGCCAAGCAGGCCAAGCTAAAGTCTGAGGTTTTTTATCCACTTTTTTTTAGTTGCTTATCAATTTCAATTTCTATAATTTGTGGGGAAAATCTTCCTTTTGTTTCACGCATTACTTGACCTAGTAAAAACTTTTTAGCATTTGGGTTTTTGTTTATGTCGCTTACAACTTTTGAGTTACTTTCAATTGTTTTTTTTACTATGCTACTTAAATCAATATTATTTTCGGGTTCACAATTTTGAATTTGTTTTTTTATTTCTTTAGGTTTTGCAAAAAGATTTTTGGCAAGAATCTCTTTTGCCATTTGCACTGTAATGTTTTTACTTTCAACTGAGTCAATAACTATTAGTATTGTTTCCGGGGATATTGAGGTTTCCGCAAAGCTTTGAGAGTTAGCAGCTAAAATTCCTGCGATTTCTGTTCCAACTAATGTTGCTATTGTCTTGAATTTTTCTTTAGATAGTGGCGATTTTTTGGATGCTAAACTTACAATAGCATCCAAAAAATCGCCTCGTTCTTTATCTTCTATAAAAACTTCTGCTTGCATGGGATGCAATCCCATTGCAACATACCGCTGCTTGCGACTTATTGGCAACTCAACCATTGCAGCGCGTATAGATTCAATTAATTCATTAGATATTGTAATAGGTGCAATATCCGGCTCTGGGAAGTACCTATAATCATCAGAATTTTCTTTACTTCTTTGAAACTTTGTTTGCCCTGTCATTCCTATAATTCCCCGAGTTTCATTTTTCAGTATTATTCCTTCTTGTTGCGCTTTTGTTTGCCTTGCAATTTCAAACTTAATGACTTTTTCTAAAACAGAAATTGAGCCTATGTTTTTTATTTCTACTTTGTAGCCTGGAAGCCCCACCAAACCTTGTTTTTTAACACTAATATTTAATTCAAATCGCATTTGGCCTTTTTGCATTTCTGCATCACCTACATTTGTATACCTTACAATTTGACGTAATCTTTTTGCGAATGCAGTAACTTCATCTACCGACTGAAAATCTGGCTCTGTAACAACTTCAATTAATGGAACACCTGACTTATTAAAATCGATTAATGTTTCTTCGCTGCCGTGAATAGATTTTGCTGTATCTTCCTCAAGATGCATTCTTTGAATTCTTATTCTTTTTGAATCATCACCAGTTTCTATTTCTACATAACCATCATAGCCAATCGGCTTATCTAGCTGAGATATTTGGTATCCTTTTGGGAGATCGGGGTAGTAGTAATTTTTTCGATCAAATTTTGTTAAGTCGTTTATTTTGCAATTAAGTGCGAGAGCAAGCATAACTGCTTTGTTAAGTGCTTCTTTATTCGGCATTGGCAATGCACCTGGCAAACCAAAACATACTTCGCAAGTATGCGAGTTAGGTTCTGATGCAAAATACTGATTGCTGCATCTACAAAACATTTTTGTTTTGGTATTGACCTGCAAATGAATTTCGAGGCCAATTACTGGTAAAAATATCATGGTATTTTATTATTTTAGATTTTAACAGAAAAATTTGAATTGGTGCGGATATGGTCAGTATCAAATAATTGGAATATACTTAAGTGCTTATGATTGGAATACAAAAATCAAAAAAAATAACTTCAAAAAAGCTTGTGATTGTTGGGGTAAGCGGATTGCATGGTAAAACTATTGTCACTGAGCTTTTTTCTCACATGTTAAGAACTGGGGGTAAGAAAGTAGCAGCACTTAGCAGCCTTGGATTTTCACAAAGCAACAATCATTTTGATAAATCAATAACTGCAGATAATCTAGATAAGAAAAAGTTAAAAAATATTATAAACATTTGTAACTTAAATGAAATTGATGCACTTGTTATAGAAATTTTGCCTTCAAAAATCGAAAATTCCCTTTTTAAAACAGTGTTGTTCGATACATTTATATTAACCAGCTTGGGACTTGATTTCGAATCTTTTGAGTCTTTTAACGATCAACATAAAGAGTATTTTAAACTTATAAACAATATTTATAACGGAGGCTTACTCTTGATTAACGCCACAGAAAACTTTGACCTAACATGGCTGGAAGAGAAAGGAAAAGATCTTAAGCAAAATGTTTTTAGCTCAATTTTGTTGCCCCAATTTATTTATACCAATACACAGTTTCTTGATCATACACTTTTTTATCTAAATACCAGCGTACCGATAGTTTCTAAAAGCATTGGTCACTATGCAGCTATAAATACTTCTTTAGCAGGCGAAGCTGCTAAAAGGTATGTAAGAGAGGAAATTATTTTGCAAGCTATAGCTTCGTTTATCCCTCCAAAAGGTAGATTTGAGTATATGAAATACGACCAAAACTTTGTTTTTATAGACAAGTCAACCAGCCCAGAAGTTTTAAAAGAAAATCTTTATTTTCTTTATAAAATGAAGCTTCCCCACCAAAATATTATAACTGTTTTAGGAGTTTCGGACACCCTTGCTAGCCAATATGCAGTGAGCGCAGAAGTTGCTACAAAGTACTCAAACATTGTTCTACTCGCTCCTAGTGACCCTGGTAATAAACATGTATCTGAAATTAATACAAATCTTTACGAATTTGCCGAGCGTGCAGGCGGTCTAATGGTTGAGAGATTACAATCAACTGAAGAACTAGATATGCTAAATAAATTAAACTTTATAAAAAGAATTAACGTTGTATCGTCCAGAAAGGATGTTCCAATAATAGCCTTTGATAGCCACGACTACACAGGCAGACTTGATGCTATTAAAACTGCTCATTTACTGGCAAATCCCTGGGATATTATTGTTCTTATTGGTAAAGGCGCAGACAAGTACATACTTTTTGACGATGTAGAATATGAATGGTCTGAAGTCAAAGCAATTGAAATTGCAAGAGAATATTCGTCAAGTTTAAAACCCTCCAACCAACAAGTTCAAGCCTAGGAATCCATCGAAAGAACTTTAAATTCAATTACACCTGACGGTAAAACTACATCTACGATATCTCCTACTTTAGAATTGTTTAAGGCTTTTCCAATAGGTGAGTCAATTGAGATTTTACCTGATAGTGGGTCTGCAGCTTCTGTTTCTTCGGACCCAACTAAAGAAACCTTCTTTTTGGAGTTATTTTTTAAGTTAAGAATTGTAACAGTTGACCCAATTGTAACTAGTGTTGAAGAGCTGGAGCCTTTAACAATTGTTACAACTTTCATAAGACTTTCCAAATCTTTAATTCTATTCTCATTCATTTCTTTTTTCTCCATTGCAATTGTATATGCATGGTTTTCACTCAAGTCACCTAGCTCTCTTGCATCTGAAATCTCTGCTGCAATTATTTCTCTATCTACAGTTTTCCTTCTTTCAAGTTCTTCTAATAACTCTTTGTACCTTTCTTGTGTCATTTCAATCTTCTCTTTTTCTGTATTATTTTTTTGTCGTGCCACTTTTGATTGTTTTAATTTATAAAAATACCACGGCCTTACGGACGTGTTTTATTAGTTTTGTGGTTAGTTTTCAAAAAAAAAATCTGGAGTTCCAGATTAGGTCGCAAAATTTACAAAACCTTTAAATTGTTACTAAAATATTAGCATGCAAGCGCCTTTAAAAGCAACCGGCATGTGTTTTAACTAGTTAGATAATTGGATTTCGAAGATTTCGTCTTTACTAATTTTCTCAGAAAAAATCAGCTTAGAGTTATTTTGTTTAAATCTAGAGTCTTTAGAAGTCAATTTAAGTCCAGTGGCAACTTCTATCTCTAAATCTAAATTAGTAACTACGCCTGGTATTTTTGCTATACCCAAAAACTGACTTACTGGACTATTTGTTAAATTTATTTTGGACTCTTCTAACCATTCAACCACAAACGTCCTTTCGGAAATAGCCTGTGCTACAACACAAATGTCCCCTGTACTGTCGTTAACAACTATACTTCGTGAAGAAATTGTATTTTGTGAAACGTCAATATTGCTTTCTCTTACATCAGGGTTTAAACAGATTGATACTTCTTGAACTGCTCCAGTTTGCGGGAAGTTAAATGTAACTGTATTTACCGAAGAACCATCGGACCTAAAGGAAATGTTCATATCTACTACTGCTTCAGGAAATTGATCTACACCTACTATCCTATTGTCCGACAAAAGAATTGATGGCTGAACATAATAGTCCGATAGCTCTTTAAAATTCTTTTCATCTGTGTTTTTTATTTTGAATAAAACTGAATTCAAGTCCCCAGTGTCATATGAATTTGTTAATAGATTTACAACGCCCGAAAAGTTGTTCTGTACTGTAGAAAGCAAGTTATATATCAAAAATGCCTCAAGTTGAGCCAAAATTGATTTTTTTTGGGTAATTGTCTTTGTACTTGCAAGTGCGAGATTTAGGTTAGACAAAATATTTCCAGCAGTAAAATCTACACCTGCAAGCTCAGGTTGGACTATCTGCGGAATTTGATCAAAGGCACTTTGAATAAAATCTAAATTCAGTGTTATTACTCCATCCAGCGAAATGTTAAAAGTCTTTTGCCACACTTCTGAAACAGTCTCCGCAAACATATCTTTATCAGCCAAGCTAGAGAGGCTTTCCAAGCTTATATTCGACTTATTTGCAGTAATAAAACGTCTTTGATTAATCAACTTTATTGTTTCATCTGTTAAATTAGTTAAATCGAATGCTACATCTTCTACTGATTGCACCCTTGAACTTTCGATATTTCCGTCTCTTATCGAGAATAAGCCGTAGGCTGAAATTCTTCCACCTGCTGGGGTAGGTATTGAATTGTCCAGTAAGACTAGAAGGTAGTTGGTGGTTTTATTATGACCAAGTAGTTCGGGCAAATTGGCAAACGTTGAAACTATTTGTGTATAGTTATTTAAAGAATTTAACTTATTGCTTATTTGCATTACTGGCTCTTTTAATGCTTGAGGTAAAGAATCTGTGTTTATTTGATTAAGTAGATTTATGCCCTGCTCATATTTGTTTATTCCAGATTCGACAAAAGCCGTCCTTTGGCTTAACTGTTCAAGAAGCTCACTAATGTTATTTTCGCTTGAAATGACAGATAGATAGCTTTCACTTGAGGTCCTTAGTTGGGTATTATTATTGTAAGCTCGAGCTATTTTATTTACTGGCTCAAGTGCATAAGCAAAATCTGAAATACCGTCCGATAAAATTCTGTATGCATCGACTATTCGTTGAATTGCGCTATATGAAACTTCTGCTGAAAAGAAGTCGGCAACTCCTTTATAATTTATTAGAATCTGTGAAAGGGTTTCTAATTGTGTTTGAGAAGACTGGCTTATTGAATACAATTTTTCAAAATCTTTTTGTTGAATACTTTGAGACATTGACTCTACTGCTGGTACTAACTCTAAATAGGTGCGGGTTAAAACTAATAATGGCGAGACAATAAGAAAGTATATTGCTGAAAGCAACACCAACAAAAAAGTCATAAATGCAAGCTCAGCAGGAGAACGTTTTTTTAAAAAAGTAAAAATTCCTGCCATTTTTGTAAAAACAATCCAAAACAAGTTAACTAAACGCTGCTTTAGTGTAACTTCTCTTTTTTTCTGCTGTAACTTTAACTCATTATCTGCTTTAAAAATTCTTCTTTTTCTTATTTCCTGCTCTTGTTTTTTATATTCAACAATGTTTCCTAGTTTACTTGAGTTGGATTGGTTTAATGCTGCTTGCGAAAAAGAACTCTCTGTTATAAATATTTTTGCAAGTCCTAATGATTGCTTAATTGCCTTGTCAAAAGATACACGTGCCATCCAACCAATTTCTGAAAGATTTGGGGCAGGTTTATGAATCTTGAGCGGTGGTAAAGAATTTGTCATTTGTTCAAAGCGTATTTCTTTAACTGTCTCGTCTAGCTCTTGAATTTTGTAAGCTATAGACAAATGTGTATAGGTGTTTTCATAACACACCGAAAAAACTTTACTGTTGGTTTCTTTAGAAAACTGCGCTTTTATTAACGCGTAAGCTGCATCTAGCAAATGAATAAACCACTCATGCTCTAATCCATCGTGTTTAAGCATTAAATACTCACCTTGAACGGCATTCATTATTAGGTCAATAAATGCTGATTGGTGGCCAAAATCCATGCCATCCCCAATAATTTCTCCCAATCTAAGAATACGAGTATTAAGCTTAACTTTATTGTTGTACTCCATAACAAGCCCTTCTGCATACCTTTGTACTTCCATGTCGGAGTAGGTATGAACTGGAGAGCTTTTAATTGCGATATCAAAACCTCCGTTGTCCGAAAAAAGTATTTGATGAGCTTTTATAGATGTTGTAAGCAAAAATCTTGCATCAAATTTTACTGCTAATGCGAGAGTAGCATCAAGATAGTTTGAAAATGTTAAAAACTCCTGCGTTGAAACTTCGTTTCGGAAATCAATGCTATGGTGTCCAAAATAAAAAACATAGTCAAGCCTTCGAATATCTTCTTCAAGGTGTGGGATAGAAGCATAATCCAAAAAACTTATCATTGCGTTGTCGGGGAACTTATCAAATCTTTCAATATTTTGTTTTGTCACGGCGTCAATAATAACTACGTAACCGCCCTGCTTCATTAAGGAATCTGCTATTTCAAGCCCAAGAGAATTTAAACCTCCAACAATGACAGAGGTAGGGAACTTAATTGTATTTTTTAAGCGTAATTTTGGAGGTACAATCATACACTTTCAGCTTAGTACAACACTATTTACAATGCAACAAATTACTGTACATCTACTGGTTGTAATAGGAGATTTACATCGACATTAATAATAAACCCTTCAAATTTATCTCTTTCTTCTTGCGAATCTGGCATTAGTTTAAATGTGATGTCATCGTATCCTTCTTTGTAAACCTTGATTTCATGTTGTTTATCAAGTGAAACAATAGTTTCGAATTCGTTGCTATTTGAAGACAATACTATTCCATCTATTTCTATAACAGGACTTTCTACATTTGTTACAACTTTTAAATTGTTTTTGGTTACCAAGTTAGCTGGCGAAAGGCTAATTACATGCCCTTCTGAAAAAGCCTGGCTTGGACCAAGAATATATGAGAGTATTACATCTTTATTCTGTTCAAACCTTATTACTCTGTTAAAAGACCAATATTCAGCATTTTCAGAAGCTACTCGCTTTAGCGTAACAAGTTTTTCTCCAGGGGTAAGGCTATCAATATAAACAGGCGAGTTTTCGGGGTTTACTGTGGCTTTTTCTTCATTATCTACATAAATCTTCATTTCTCCCCCTAACGAAAAAACTTGTAGTCCGGAAATAATATTGGGTTTTTCAACCCCAAAAAGGCCTGGTAAATCTATTTGCAAGTACATCCAAGGTGACCAAAGCCCGACTATAACGCAAATAATTAAAGCTATTAATATTTTAAAAAAGTTTTTCATTTTATGTCCATTTATTAGAACGTAACATTATTCTACAGCAAAGTGATTGGTAATAAAAATACCTAGAACTAAAGTCAAAGGCTTGAGATTAGTTTCTAATAAAATTATACCCAAGCATTTAGCTTGTTTATAAGAAGTAAAGTAGTTTAATATGTATATAAATTAGATATTAATAGTATGTTCATGGCAAAGGTTAAAGCAATTAAGGCACGACAGATAATTGACTCTAGAGCAACTCCCACTGTTGAAGTAGATGTTTTTTTAGAAGATGGTTCAATGGGAAGAGCTGCTGTACCAAGTGGTGCTTCTACTGGGATTCATGAAGCCTTAGAATTAAGAGATGGTGATACTTCTCATTTTTTAGGTAAATCTGTTGGCAAGGCTATTGAAAACGTAAATAACCTTGCATCTGAAATTTTTTTAACAGATTTTCACTCTCAAGAACAACTCGATAGATGGCTAATTAATAAAGATGGTACTGAAAATAAATCTAAACTAGGTGCTAACGCTATTTTAGCAATTTCGTTGGCCTACGCCCATGCTGTTGCTTTATCACAAAAAGTCCCTTTATATCAGTATATAAGCAGTATATACGGTGGAGCTAGATCAAAAATGCCAAGACCAATGTTTAATATTATGAATGGTGGAAGACACGCTAACTGGGCAACAGATATTCAAGAGTTTATGATAATAATTCCTAACAAAACTTACTTTGAACAGCTTGAGACTGCTTCAGAGATTTTTATGAACCTGGGCAAGCTTTTAGAAAAATCTGGACTTAATACTAATGTTGGCAACGAAGGGGGCTATGCACCTGGATTTAAAACAAATGAAGAGGCTTTTGAGTATGTGATGAGAGCAACTGAAAATGCTGGGTTCAAAATGGGTGAAGAAGTTTACTTTGGCTTAGATATAGCTGCCAGCGAATTCTTTAACCAAGAAAAAAATAGTTACGATTTAAAGACCGAAGGCACTTCACTTACAATTGATGAATGGAATTCAAAACTCGAAAGCTGGTTAAACAAGTATCCACTGTTAAGCATAGAAGATCCCTATGGACAAGATGACTGGGGTAACTGGTCGCATTTTACAGCTAAATACTCTCAAAGATTGCAGATTGTTGGTGATGATCTTTTAGTTACTAACACTAACAGAATTAAGAAAGGGATAGAACTTAAGGCATGTAACGCTTTGTTGGTTAAGCCAAATCAGATTGGCACCCTAACCGAGACTATTGAGGCAATGAAAATGGCTTCGCAATCGGGCTGGGGTAATATTGTGTCTCACCGAAGTGGTGAAACTGAAGATATATCTATTGCTCATATTGCTGTAGGAACAGGTTGTGGTCAAATAAAGACAGGCGCGCCTAGCCGTGGTGAAAGAACCGCTAAATACAATGAATTACTTCGAATTGAAGAGATGCTTAAATTTTAGTGATTTGAAATATGCTAGGGAAAAAATCCTCCTCAACATCGAGCGGAGGTTTACAAATGAGGAGGATTTTTTCCCCAAATGTTGCAATCCCAAGCTCAACAACTTTAGATTTGATTTTTTCTATAGCTGTTTCTCTATCCATTTCAGAATCTGAATAAACAAATGATTTTGTTATTCCTTTGTATAAACTTGCTTGCCTTGCAAAATGCTCGTATTTAGCAAAAAGATAAATTGGCTGTTTAATTGTATGCCTCCCTATAAGTTGGGCTGTTTTGCCGGATCTAGATACCACTACAACTTTGCTAATTTCATCTTGCATTTCTATACACATCTGAGCTGCTGCCTTGGCTATGGCCCTTGTTTCAACAAATCCTATTGTTTTTGCACTTACTATTTTGGTTTCTACAGCTTCTTCAATAATGCTAGCAATACTCGTCAAAGTTTTGACTGATTCTACTGGGTACATACCTGCTGAACTTTCAGCAGAAAGCATTACTGCATCGGTACCTAGCATAATGGCAGTAGCTACATCGTTGACCTCTGCTCTTGTTGGCCTTGGACTTTGTGACATAGACTCAAGCATTTGAGTAGCAGTTATTACGGGTTTGCCGGCATCATTACATTTTTGAGTAAGATACCTTTGGATTACAGGGACTTTTTCAAGCCCAAGCTCAACCCCTAACCCTCCTCTTGCTATCATTATGCCGTCAACATTCTCAAGTATTGAATCAATGTTGTCTACACCTTTTTGGTCTTCTATTTTAGCAATTAGCTTAATTGTACTTTGTCCAATAAATGCTTTAACTTCTTTGGCAGCTTCTGCAGACTGTATAAATGACGCAGATACAAAATCCCAACCTGTATCAATAGCGTGCCTAAGGTTTTGTTTGTCTTTTTCTGTCAAAACCTCTGTTGCAATATTTGCTCCTGGTAAATTTATAGCTTTTCCTGGTTTTAAAGCTTGACCGTATGTAACTTCGCAGTAAATATCTTCACCTTTAATATCTTTTACAATCATTTCTACATCACCATCTCCTACTACTATTTTCTGGCCCGGGTTCAACAGACTGTAAAGGTTTTGATAATTCGAAGGATATATTTGCGAGCTTTCGTTATTACCAATTATAATTTCTTGTCCAACTGAAAGCGGAATTTGTTGCGAGAATTTATTAAGCCTTATTTCGGGACCTTTTACATCTACCATTAATGCTACATCGTTCGAAATTGCCTTAACAAGACTTTTAACTTTGTCTAGTTCTTCAGGATCAGCAAAAGCTCCATTGACTCTTGCACAGTTCATTCCAGCTTCTATCATTTTTCTCATTACCTCTTGATCCCAGGTTGATGGACCAATTGTACATACTATTTTGGTTCTTTTTGATGTCATTTTAGAGTTTTTAATATCTATTTGCTCATTCTATCAACAATTTATCAATGTTGCATAATCTTTCCAAGATCTTACTAACAGTTGTAACTTTTCAGTATCGAAAACTTTTAGAACGCGCTTACAATACGCCTGCACCAATCCCTTTTTACTACTTAGGTTTATGTTTATACAAAAAACTAGTGAAATATATTTTATATTGGGCTATAATTCCTGCGTGCTTGAAAGCAAGATCGTTATTAACTCATGGCAGCAAATCAAACCACCAAATTTAGATTGACCCAAGAATCGCTTAAATTAGCAGGTATATTCTTTGTTACATCTCTAATTGGAGTAATAATTGGGAAGAGTCTTGATAGCGTTTTTGAAATTCAACCTTTTGGTATCTTAATATCACTGGGTGCTATGTATATATTATCTTGGGTAGTTATTGTAAAAGTATATAAAAACATCATTAATTTAAGATCTCAAGATTACAATAAAGACATAAAAAACAGTTTAGAAAGTAAAAAAAATAATGAATGAATTTTTAAGCATCCACACGCCTGAGATTTCTCTATCACCCAAAATTCTTTTTTGGTTAGGAGAGTGGCCTGTTTCAAGTGCCTTGGCGACTGGGTTTTTAATTACACTTATAATAATATTTACAGCAATTTTTATTTCTCTCGTTTTTATAAAAAAGAGAGGTAAACCCTCAAGGGTTCAACTTGCTATTGAATCTATATACTCGTACTTTCATAAACTTACGACTCAAATAACTGGATCACAAAAAATTGCTGAAGCAATACTACCTATAATTCTTAGCATAGTTATTTACATTGGATTGGCAAATACAATTTTACTACTGCCTTTTATTGGTTCTTTGACATTAGATTCGAAGTCAATATTTTCAACAAATACTAGTGATTTAAATACGACTTTTGGAATTGCGTCAACTGTTGTACTTTGGACTCAATGGTCAAGTATAAAAAAGTTTTCACTTTTGAAGCATATTGATAAATACTTTAAAGTTTCGTCTGTTTGGAAAGGAATTAAAAAAGGTCCTGGAGCTTTTGCAATGTCTTTGATTGATGTTTTTATTGGCATATTGGATATTGTATCGGAATTCGCTAAATCTTTATCTTTATCCTTAAGGCTATTTGGAAACATGTTTGCTGGTGAAGTGCTTACATCGTTGGTGCTAAGTTTACTAGCTGTAATATTACCGGTGGCGTTAATGCTATTTTCAGCTTTTTCTGGTTTATTACAGGCCTTAGTATTTGGCGCTTTATCGGCAGCATATTTTGGTAGCGCTCTTAAAGAAGAGTAGTTAAATTATTTATTATTTTTTTTAAATGGATCCAGAAGCAGTAAGATATTTTGCCAAAGCTCTTTGCGTTATAGCAATGATGCCAACAGCTATTGCAGAAGCAGGAATAGTAAGATCTGCCTTTAGAGCAATGGCTCGCAATCCTAAACTGGAAGAGACTTTGTTTCCAAAAGTTATTATTTCGATTGCGCTTGTAGAATCTACAGCTATTTATGCACTTGTAGCATTCTTTACACTTTAGTAAGTTTGTTAATATTCAAAAATGGAAGAAATATTTATGCGAATAGGTTTTGATCCAAGGCTAGCACTCTTTAGTGCAATAAACTTTTTAATATTTTTTGTAATTGTTAATAAGTTTCTTATATCAAAAGTTTCTAAGTCATTGAAACAAAGACAAATTGAAATCGAACAGAGTTTGCTAAATGCTCAAAAGCTAGAAGTTGAGATGGCAAATGCGAAAGAAAGGTCAGAAAAAATTATTGCTGAGGCAAATAAAGAAGCTAATTCAATAATTATTTCTCATCAAAAGAAAGCTGAAAAACAAGCAGCCGAAATAAAGTTTAAAGCAATGCAAGATGTTGCTACCTTGCATGATAAGCTTACAGCAAAACTTGAGTCCCAAAAAAATGACCTTGTAAAAAACATAAGAAATGAAGCTGCTGAAATTGCTGTAAAAGCTGCAGAAAAAATAATTAAGCAAAATATTGATAGAGAGAAAGATATAAAAATAATTAAAACTTACCTCAAAGATGTATAAAAACTATAAAAAACCTAGAACTCCAAAAGTCATTGAAATTACTTGTGCAAGACCTCAAGACGAGAATACACTCAAAGCAATTAAGGATAAATTTGGGGATAACTTAGAAATAAAAGTGAATGTTGATGAATCCTTAATTGGGGGAGCAAAAATCTTTTTTAACAATAAAATCTTTGATTTTAGCGTATCCCACTTTTTAGAAGAACTTAAAATAAAACTAACAAGCTAGCTATGACTAAGACAAATCCCACCGATTCCATAATTTCTGATATGGAATCAAAAGTGAAAAATTATAACGCAAGTGTAGATATTGCAGAGTTTGGAGTAGTAACAGAAGTAAGAGATGGAGTAATAACCGTTACTGGTTTACAAAACTGCATGTATCAAGAAGTAGTGACTTTCGAAAATGGGGTTACTGGTATTGTATTCAATCTTTTAAAACACTATATAGGCGTAGTTGTACTTGGGGAGCTAGATGGAATACATGAAGGAAGCATTGTAAAAAGATCAGGAAAAGTAATGTCAATTCCTGTCGGCGAGTCTTTACTTGGTAGGGTTGTAGACCCGCTAGGAAATGCTATTGATGATAAAGGTACTATTCAATCAACTAAGTCAATGAATGTTGAAAAGGTTGCCCCAGGAGTAATGGCAAGGGAATCTGTAACCAAGCCCTTACTTACAGGTATTAAGGTAGTGGATGCCCTTATACCTATTGGGAAAGGTCAACGTGAGCTTATATTGGGTGATAGACAAACTGGAAAAACGGCACTTGCAATTGATACGATTATTAACCAAAAAGGTAAAGATGTTTTTTGTATATATGTATCAATAGGTCAGAAAGACTCCAAGTTAGCAAAAATAGTAGCCAAGCTTGAAGAGGCTGGTGCATTAGATTACGTTGTAGTAGTTAGCGCTTCAGCGTCTAACCCGGCTTCTTTACTCTATCTTGCTCCCTATACTGGAGTAACGCTTGCTGAAAGTTTTGCTGCAAATGGGAAAGATGTTCTTGTTGTATATGATGATCTTACTAAACATGCAGTTGCTTATCGGGAGATGTCGTTACTTCTAAGACGCCCTCCTGGGCGGGAAGCATACCCTGGAGATGTATTTTACTTGCACTCCCGGTTGTTAGAAAGAGCATGCAACTTGAGTAAAGAATTTGGTGGTGGATCAATAACTGCTCTACCAATTGTAGAAACCCAGGCAGGAGATATAAGTGCATATATTCCAACTAACATAATTAGTATTACCGATGGCCAAGTATTTCTTGAATCTGGCTTATTTTATAAAGGAGTTCGTCCTGCAATAAATATTGGAAACTCTGTATCGCGTGTAGGCAGTACTGCCCAAGCAAAGCCAATGAAAAAAGTTGCTGCAAAACTAAAACTTGAGCACGCACAATTTAGAGAACTTGAAGCCTTTGCACAGTTTTCGAGCGACCTTGATGCAAGTACAAAAAGCAAACTAGAGAGAGGATTGCGACTAAACGAAATACTTAAACAAAAACAATACTCACCATACAGTATTGAAGAGCAAGTTGCTTTGATTTTTGCTGTTAATAATGGGTTTTTTGATAAAGTCGCTGTAACTGAGGTAATAAGCTATGAATTACGGTTCTTAGAATTTTGCAGGAATGTTAAAACCAGGTTATTGAAAAGGATCTCTGATGGTGAATGGGATGAAGAAATAGAAGAAAGTTTAATTACAGCTTGCAAAGAGTTTTTTAATGAGTAAATGGCATCAAGTATAAAAGCAATAAAAACTAGGATAAGTTCAGTAAAAAATACAAAAAAAATTACTAAAGCTATGCAAATGATAGCAGCAACCAAACTTAAGAAAGCTGCTGATGCTATGGGTAGAAGTCAAGCTTTCGCTTCTCTTGCAATAAATTTTCTTGGTGAAATAAGTAATTCAGTTAAACACAAACTTTTACTTCCTAATAGCTCAAACAGAGAACTATTAATTGTTATTTCGTCTAATCGTGGATTGTGTGGCAGTTATAACTCGAATATTTTTAAAAAGCTTGCTTCTTATGTTTCAAAATCTCAAAATGCCCCTAGATTGGATGTAATAGCAGTTGGAAAAAAGGCAGCAAGCTTTTCAAAAAAATTAGGACTTGAAGTAACAGCTATATATGAGAAATTAAATGAAAACTTTAAATTTGAAGACTCTTTGCCGATTTCATTATCTGCTATTGAAATGTTTTTAGAGCAAAAGTATTCAAGCGTAAAAGTAATTTACACTAAGTTTATATCAGGGCTAAAGCAGTCAGCAGAGATTGTTGAAATTCTTCCATTAAGTAAGGGTTTTATTAAACAATTAGAAGGCGAAAGTAACAAGGAAATCATTAAAGATTTTGTTTTTGAGCCTAGTAAAGACCAGGTTCTTAATTACATTTTACCCATGATTCTTAAACTATACTTTTTTCAATGTATTTTGGAATCAACGGCCAGTGAACACAGTAGCCGAATGATAGCAATGGATTCAGCAACAAATTCTGCAAGCGACATGATAAGTTTTTTAACTCTTGAGTTTAATAAAACAAGACAAGCTTTAATTACTCAAGAAATCAGCGAAATAGTTGCTGGAAGTTTTAATAATTAATAAAAAAAAATGAAAGGTAAAATTGTACAAATTATTGGTGTTGTGGTTGATGTGTACTTTACAAATTACAAACCCAGCATATACGAGGCTTTGGAAGTAAAGAATAAGTCTATAACTTTAGAAGTCCAACAATATCTAGGTGAAGGAGTTGTAAGAACTATCGCCATGCAATCTACAGATGGGTTAAGTCGTGAAATGGAAGTAAAAGCTTTAGGGCGTGGAATAGCAGTGCCAGTAGGAAACAAAGTTTTAGGTCGTATGTTTAATGTCACTGGTGACCCAATTGATAACCTTGGTGAAGTAAGTAACACTCCAGTAAGAGAAATTCATCAGCTGCCCCCTGCATTTGCAGATCAATCAGACACTACTGAAATACTAGAAACTGGAATTAAAGTGATAGATTTAATATGTCCATTTTTAAAAGGAGGAAAAGTTGGACTGTTTGGCGGGGCTGGTGTAGGGAAAACTGTCACTATTCAAGAGCTGATTAGAAATATTGCAGCGGAGCATGGTGGCTATTCTTTATTTGCGGGTGTTGGTGAAAGAACAAGAGAAGGTAATGACCTTTACAAAGAAATGAAAGAATCTAAAGTTTTAGAAAAAACGGCCCTTGTTTTTGGCCAAATGAATGAACCTCCTGGCGCAAGAGCACGGGTAGCATTAACAGCACTAACTATGGCTGAACACTTTAGAGATACTGAGGGTAAAGATCTACTTTTATTTATCGATAATATTTTTAGATTTACGCAAGCCGGTTCTGAAGTGTCCGCGCTTTTAGGAAGAATGCCTTCTGCTGTTGGTTATCAGCCTACCCTTGCGACAGAAATGGGAAAACTGCAGGAAAGGATAACATCTACAAAGAAAGGTTCTATTACATCTGTTCAAGCGGTTTATGTACCTGCCGATGATTTAACTGATCCAGCACCTGCTACTACCTTTACTCATTTAGACTCAACTATAGTTTTAAGTAGGAGCATAGCAGAGCTTGGTATTTATCCAGCTGTAGACCCATTAGACTCAAGCTCTACTCTATTAAACCCGGCCATTGTTGGGGAAAAGCATTACAAGGTTGCAACTATGGTTCAAAAAACTCTTCAGAAGTACAAGGATTTACAAGATATTATTGCTATTCTTGGCATGGAAGAACTAAGCGAGGATGATAAGCTTACTGTTTCAAGAGCTAGAAAGATACAACGATTTTTGTCTCAGCCCTTTTTTGTTGCCGAACAATTTACTGGTAATAAAGGAAGGTACGTTAAAATTAATGATACTATTGATGGTTTTGAAAAGCTTATTAATGGTGAATTAGATAAGATACCCGAATCATTTTTTTATATGAAAGGCTCAGTTTCCGAGGTAATGCAAGATTATAAACAAAACCATAAAGAATGAAATTAGCTATTGTATCTCCCGACAAAACAGTTTTTAAAGGTGAAAATGTTACATCAATTTCAATTCCCACAACAACAGGAATAATAACAATTTTGGAAGACCATATGCCCCTGGTATCACAAGTGTCTGAAGGGGTTTTAACTGTTAGCGTAAATAAAACAGAATTATTTTTTGCAATTTCTGGTGGTGTTGTAGAAGTAAATGGTAATAACTCTATTTTGATTCTTGCACAAACAGCTGAAGGAGCAGCAGATGTAGACATGCAAAGAGCTATGGAAGCTAAAAGAAAAGCAGAAGAATTAATGAAAAACAAAGAAGCCGAAATTGATGTTGACTATGCGGCAATTCAAGCCAAAATTAACAAAGAGATGGCTCGAATTGCCGCAGCTTTAAAATTTAAACCTAAGGAGTATCAAAAGTAACTTTAACCTGACTCCTGCTGGACCAGGCAGTTGCTGTTTTTGGTGCAGCGCCTTGGTTTCCTGCATTTACCGCTATGCAATATTTTTTACCGTCTACTAAGCCAGATGTAACTTTCAAACTTGTTTTAGTTGTATAAAACCTCTTAACAACGCTTGTTGAACAGTTACCAGCAGTATCAGTAGAAAAGATTGTAATCGCATAAATATTACTCTGTTTATAAGTACATGTTCTACCCCAGCTGGTTGGCGCGGTCCAGGTTAATGTTGGCTGTGATTCAGTAATTGTTGCCCCATCTGTAAGCGAAGTTAACTTTGGTGCGCCTGGTGCAGCTAATTTACAAGTTGAGCCAGTTGAACCTGTAGAACCTGTTGAGCCAGTTGAGCCTGTTGAGCCTGTTGAGCCTGTGGAGCCTGTGGAACCTGTTGAGCCTGCGGAACCTGTTGAGCCACCTGGGGTTTCAGTGCTTTGTGCTGGTACCAAATATTCGTTATTCTTACAAATCTGATTAGCTTGCACCACATAACAGTAACCAGCGCTGGGATTACAACACCTTGCATATTGGGTATCAGCCACCGATGCATCTTCAGCTTGTTGAGTAGCTGTTTGAGCATTTGTAATTAAAGCTGCTGCTACAAGTACCACTGCGCCAAGTGCCAATGTAGCAAGCATTATAGCGGGGTTTTTTACGTATCTCATAGAAAATAAAAATATATATAATATTTAAAGTATAATAATTTTAATTTATCAAAAAGTATATAACTGTGCAAAATATTTTTACCAATAGTCTTTTTAGTATATAATTACTCATTATTCAACTTCTTTAATGGAAAGAGTAATTAGTAAAAAAAGGATTTTAACTGGAGATAGGCCAACTGGCCCTTTACACTTGGGGCATTTTTTAGGTTCAATTCAAAACCGTGTAAAACTTCAAACTGAGTACGAGCTTTTTTATTTAATTGCAGATATTCAAGCGCTTACAGATAACTATTCTAACCCCAAAAAAGTTATTGAAAATGTTTATCAAATTGCACAAGATAACCTTGCATGCGGGCTGGATCCAAATATTGCAACTATTTTTATCCAGTCACAAATTCCTGAGATAGCTGAACTGACAGTTTTGTTTATGAACTTGGTTTCGCATTCAGAAGTAATAAAAAACCCGACAGTCAAAACTGAAATAGAAGACAAAAGCTTTGGATCTTCTGCGCCATTTGGCTTTATTGCTTACCCTGTAAGCCAATGCGCGGATATTTTAAGCCTTAGAGCCCAACTTGTTCCAGTTGGGATTGATCAATCGCCTATGATTGAACTTGCAAGAACAGTTGCTTCTAGGTTTAACAAAATATACAAAAAGCAAATATTTTCACTGCCTCAGTCAAAGCTTGGTGTTCAAAAAAATCTTGTAGGCACGGACGGAAGCTCTAAGATGAGTAAGAGTAAAGGTAATACAATAAATTTAATCGATAATAATGAAACAGTAACAAAAAAAGTTATGGCAATGTACACCGACCCCAATAGAGTAAAAGCAACTGATCCTGGAAAAGTTGAAGGCAATCCAGTTTTTATTTACCATGATTTTTTCAACACAAATAAAGAAGAAGTGGCTGATTTAAAAGAAAGGTATTTAATAGGCAAAGTTGGTGATGTAGAGGTAAAACATAAACTTGCATTAGCTATAAATAGCTTTTTAGAGCCAATTAGACAAAGGCGTACACAGTTTCCACTAAGTGTTGTAAAAGAAATAGTTGCTGAAGGTACTAAAAAAACACGAACGGAAGCTAAAGCAACAATGCAGTTAGTTAAAGAAGCTATTGGAATTAGCTACTTGTAAAATTAGCCTAAGTTTCTCTTGGGGAAAGTGTAAAAACAACCCTATTTGCAAAAAGCCATGCACGGTATTGCTCTGCTTCATCACGGGTTAACGACTCTGGTCTTACAACGTACCTTCCTACTAATTTTGGCTCCAGCGCTCGAATTTGTTTAATTAAGTATCTTTTTTCTGTATTTTCACTGTAACCGCTAATATTAATATTGGCAGGTATTCCTTGTCCTGCTATTACTTTCCCTTGAGGAGGCTTTTCAAATGTGAGTATTTCAGTAAAGCCATTTGGCAAAATTGGTTTCTGTTCCTTCAGTTCTAAATTTGCTGGTGGAGGTGAATCTGGTAAATCCGATATAGATTGCATATAATCCTTTTATTTTTTAAACACTCGAGTTTAACTCTACATTTTATTTTAGTAAAGCCCTTTTGCTCTTAACCAGTTATTTAAAGAAAGCTGTCCTTCTTGTGCTTTATATTCTAATGCTAAACCTTTGCCAATCCATCGGTAATGCCACGCCTCTGTTATATAACCAGTCTCACCCTCTTTGCCTGCAGGATAAGACTGAACAAAACCATAATTATGGGCATAAACCCTAAGCCATTCCCATAAATTTGCATTAGATTGACAATAAACAAATGCCTGACAACCAATCCCTGTTAAATCAACAGCAGTTCCAAGCTGGTGTTCTGAAAAACCAGGAATGGCAGAATAACTATTAGCCCTTACTTCTGCATCTTGCCTTGAAATACCCCACCTTGCCATTTCTATACCAGTCCAGTACTCAAAAGTATTATACTGAGTTTCGTAAGATCGAAAAGCCGAAGTGACTTCAACGCCCAAACCACTTGACCTTGCTGCATTTACCATTTCAATTAAATCCGAAGCTCCTGCACTTAAAAAGCTTTGAGAAGATCCAATCACATCAAGCCTTGTAAGCAAAGGGTAGTAACTTGCAGTAAGTCGATAGTTCTTATCTACAGGCGCAAGTGTGCAATCCGCACATGTAGCAATTTCCGCAATAAATGCATGAGAAGGTCCTGCTGGGCAGGGCACATTAAAAACATTATCAAAGTTTGATAGATGATATGAGTTCTTATTAAAATCAAAGAATATTGGAACCTTAACATAGTAATTACAGTTACCAAGAAGAATTTTAACTTTACCCAGTTGTAAAAGTGGATTATCCTTTATAATTCCGCTAGAAACTTGCCATTCTACCTCAAGCACTGAGAGGTTATTAGTTGTAGAAAAATCCGCAGCAGAAGCATCAACTTCCTCTATCAAAAACTCGCTTACATTTTTAGCCTTTTCCATAGCTGTAATAAAGGATTGTAATAAGGCATTAATATCAGACTGAATATTTTCTACGTTTCCAGTGCCCTTTATTACTTTTGTTTTAACAGCTTCTAAACTTTTACTTAGACTTTGAGACTCTTCTTTTTCCTTTATTACGGTTGGGCCTTGCATAGACCTACTGATGGTTGTATATACATCGTAGCCTAATTTACCTTCTACTCTAAAAACAAACCCAATAGGCAACGTGCTATTTTCGAGTTCTTCCACCATTGGCTGAACTGGAGAAAGTCTATAATCATACTTTGTATAAATCTTATACAAAGTATCTTGCTTGGAACTTTTAGTTTCTGGATTTGAATTAAGGTATTCACTAATTATCGGATTTTGGATTGAAAGCCTCCATAATGCCAAAGTTGTTTCCGATGGACTTTCATAAGCAATTGACGCAGCAAATTTATTAAACGCAAGTGCAAGCTGGAAACGAAATACTATAACGATAAAAATCAAACCGCTCAGGCTAATTAGTAAAAATGCAAAAAGCAACCTTATTTGCAATCCTTCGGATTTAGAAACTATAGCGGTAAATATTTTTCCTGGCATAGCTTAATTATAGCTAAACCGGCAAACTTATGCGAAGGAGTTGGAGGTAACCTCACTATAAAAAATTAAAACTACTCCATTAGGATCTTTAATCGCAAACTCTCTTTTTCCCCATGGTCTATCAACGGGGTCACGACTAACTCGGAAACCTTTGCTAATAATCTCTTTGTAAGTTTCATCAACTTTGTCAACTTTTAGATAAACAAATACCCCTTGTTTATTAGTACTGGCAACACCTAGATCTATGCTACTGTCAGTTGACTGTGTCAAAAACTGTAGTGTAAAACTACCGATTTTAAACTCAATGAACTTTTCCTGAGATTGGGTTTGCTGAAAGCCGAGCTTCGAGTAAAACACTGATGTAGCTTGCAAATCTACGACGTGAAAAAGAAGCTGGTTTAACTCCATAAATAATTATATCACATGGTGCTTGAAAAACAGTAAATGTCAACGCTTCTTAACTGTCATAACTTTTCGGAAGGTTTTTGTTACTCTTATTTCTTAAAGCCAAAAAAGCTGGCTTTTATTGTTAACCCGCGAGATCTTATGTGCTGTACCTGCTGGCAGGCAGGGGATTTTTATTTTATTTTTTCTAGGAGCCTCTTCATACCCTTTTGTCTTGTGATTACTGTCCGTACGTATTCTCGCGCACGGGAAGAGTTATACTGCGACTTTGTTTGAGGGTCGCTTATAGAGTCAATTTCTTTTTGTACATCTTCATCTGTAGCAACTTCACCCTTTTCTTCTGCAAGCGAAATCAAAAGAAGATCAATAGAAATCTGCTTGACTGATTCTTCTTCCCACTCTTTTCGCTTTTGTTCAATGCTAGTTTTTTGAGTTGTAAGGTAAGTATTAGTATCTAACTTAAGTTCTTTAAGCCTTGTGCTAAAAATATCTTCTTGCCTTTTTACCTCACCTTCAATGAGTATAGAAGGAATTTCAAACTTAGCTAGTTTTAAAGCCTCATCAAGTACTTTGGCATTGTATTCATTTAAAAGCTGTTCTGATTTAATATTTAATAGCCTAGTTTTTACCATCTCTTTAACATCTTTTAATGTTTTTTCTTTTTCATAACCAAGTTCTTTAACAAGCTTGTCATTAAGTTCAAAATCTAGTTTAATGTGTTCATGCTCTTTCGCGTCTTTTCCGCTGCCAGTCGTATGTTTCTCAACAATCTCCTTTGTTTTTGCTAATTCTTTTATTTTTTCAGGCTTAATTGAGGAGTTTATAATACTTTTTATTACTTCTTCTACTTCGGTATCTTTAACTTCTGGGCTTTGTTTAGTTACTTTAATTTTAGAGTAGTCACCATGTTTAATTGTTGGATAATTCACGTATGTAAAAATAAACTCAATACCTTCTTTCGCACTTAACTTTTTTACCTCATATTTTGGAGTATCCAGTGGCCTTGCTTTTTGTTCTATTATAATTTCGTAAGCAATTTGTGATAACAACTTTCCTAAAGCTTCATCTAAAACATCTGTTGCTATTAATGGCTCGACTTTTGATTTAGGTGCTTTTCCAGGCCTAAAACCTGGTACCTTTACCTTTGATGACAGTTTTTTATAAGCTTCTTGCCTAAATGGTTCAAGTTCTGAGAAATCAAGTTTTACCTCGAATGACACTCCATCTTTCCCATTCTTAATTTTCTTATGGATATACTTCATATAGCTTAATTTAAATTATATCACGGCTTAATATCTATCATCCTCTTCATCACCTTCATCCATAAAGTCATCTGAGTCGTCACTTTCATCCCCATACCAGCTGTCAGTTGCTGGCTCCTCGTCAGGATCTAAGTCTTCTGGTTTATACTGAGCCAATAATGCCTTTTCATCTGCATCATCATCACTTGGATCTGCAATAACAGGAACACCAATATGATAAGGTCCTAAGTCGTCTGCCGCTTCCATTTCGGAGGCTTCTACTACTTCATCTTGAATAACGTCAGACTCTTCTACTAACATGTCTTCGGGTTTGTTTTGTTTTTTGTTTTTAGCCATATTATTTATAAATTATTGATCGAAATTACTCTAAAGGCTCAACTATGTCAATGGATTTTACAATATTTCTATAAATATTGCCCCAGCTAAACTGCTCTAAAAATGCACTGTCCGGTTTTTCCTTGAGTTTAATGGCTTTGATTATAGCACTAGAAATGTCTTCGGGCGAGTGTGGATTTACAAATAATGCTCTTTTTGCCATAGTTTCCTGTAGAACCTCGATTTTTGAAAGTATAACAGGAACTCCTTGTGCGTAAGCTTCAAGAGGAGGCATTCCAAAACCTTCACCGAAGCTACAATATAGTAAGGCTTTCGACTTGTAATATAGTGCCTGAATATATTTATCATCAACATAACCTAAAAAAACTACTTTATTGGTAATGCCTAGCTCTTGTGTTAATTCAAATATTTGGTTGTAAAACCAACCTTTTTTACCAGAAATGACATAATAATACTCAGGGTTTTCTTTAGAAAAAATCGCGAATGCCCTTAACATATTTTCATAGTTCTTACGTGGCTGGAGGGTACTTACAGAAAGTACATATTTCTGTGGTAGATTTAAAGCTTCTTGGGCAGAAATTAATTGCTCTTCAGTAGGACTTCGGTAGGCCCATTCTTGAAGCCCTGTACTAATTACAAATGATTTTTCTTCTACTGCTGGAAAGTTTTCTATAAGTTTTTGTTGAGTAAACTTTGATATTGTAAGGATTTTTGAAGATTTTTTTACCGCGATTCTTATTAAGGTTTTAAATTTTAGCACTGCCAATTTCGGCCAAAAAGCAGGGTGAATAATTGGCTCAATATCATAAATTATTTGAGCGGTAGGCCAAAAGAAAATTGGCAAAGAAAAAAGTGCGGTTGAAATGAGAATATCAATTTTATTTTGCTTTAATACCTTAGACGCCCTAAAAGCCCAAACTATTCCAGTCTTTTTTGCTGGAAGCACAATAAGTTTGTTATTAGGGAATACGTGTTTATGGGTTTCTTTGCTAGTTAATAAAAAAACCTGGTTTTTAGAATCCTTTGCTGCTTCATTTGCTATATTAAAAATATAGTTTTCTATTCCTGTCCTTTTTTCATTGAGCTGTGAAATATCTATAGCTATTCTCATTAGGGTATAATTTGTGCGTTATAAAAGTATTTATGATAAATCATATCACAATAAAGAATTACAGGAACATACATGACTTTAATTGGGATCTCGGGAAATTTAATTATATTATTGCTCCAAATGGCAAAGGTAAAACTAATATTCTTGAAAGTATTTATTACAGCGCTTTTAGAAATTCGTTTAGACCGCAAATTTCTGCACATGAGCTTATAGCCCAAGATAGTTCTTTTTTACGGGTTTTAATAGATCTTTGGGATAACCATAAATTTGAATATGTTATTTCGAAAAACGAAAGTAACCTTGAGCGAAAATTTGTATTTGATGGTAAAGAAACTACCAAAACAAAGGTTTTTAATAATTTTGCTGTTGTACTATTTGCACCGCATAGTGTAGATCTTGTAAATGGAAGCCCACAAACTCGAAGAGATGACCTGGATGCCGTTCTAAGCATTATTTCTAAAAACTATTCTGATAATGTTGCCAGATATTCAAAAGTTTTAAAGAACAGAAACGCAGTACTTAAATCAATTAGAGAAAGAAAATCTAGCGAAAATCAACTTGAGTTTTGGACTAATGAGTTAGCTAATTTGTGTGGACTAATTCAGCTTGCGCGTGTTGATTTTTTTTATAAAATTGATGCTTATGTTACTAGAGCGGCTGCTGAGATTTATCATGACGAAGGCGAATTCAAAATAATATATTCTCCAAATATTGAGTGTACTAAAACTCAAAACGAAATAACAAAAACATATTTAACCAAATTCGCAGAAAACAGGGAAAAAGAAATTATTGTTGGTAAAACACTTTATGGTGTTCACAAAGATGACTATTATTTTGAATTCGCCTCGAAAAACTTAAAATATTTTGGTTCCCGCGGTCAACAAAGAATTGGAAGCCTAGCCTGGAAACTAGCTCATATTTTCTATCTTAAGCATATTGATAAAAATGATATTACTTTTTTGATTGATGATTTAATGTCCGAACTTGACAAAAAACATAGATCAAATATTGCCAAATTGCTCATTGAACTCGATATTCAGTGGATTTTAACAGGTGCAGATATTCAAGAAATTCCGAAAATAATAATTGAAAAAAGCAAGCAAATTTCTATAAAAAATTAAGAACTTTATGCGTAATGAACGAAAGACGCTACCCATGGCGTGGAAAAGCTGCTTGTCTGTGAAAACGGAGTGACTGTACGGTCGAAAAATAAGGTAGTTGAACCGTGAAAATTCAGTTTCTTTTTATCTTTACTTATCAGTCGACAAATACTTGTCGAAATCATCTATAGTCTTTATTTTTTGAAGAGACTCATGTATATCAATAATATCATCAGAATCTATGCTAGATATATTTGCAAATTTTTTTACTTCTTCTTTGTTAATTTCAGATTTAAATGCTGGGGTTTTCGAAGCTGCAACTATTCCTGGAACTGGCATATTTACGTGAATAAGGTAGTTTGCTCCACAGTTTGAACAGTTAAGCCTGCAAATGGCCTTGTTACCCTCTTGTGACACAAGATCAAGATCTGAATGAGCATGCTTATAACCGCACTTATCACAAAAATTTGGAATAATGCTGGAAATTTGATTTAAGAAATTTTGTTGTGGCATATTTAATTATAAACTAATCTAGACTAAACCCCAAAGAATTATACCTATTAATTAGCAAATTAAGTATATCACTGCTAAAAGATGTTATCAACTTTTCATATCCAAAAACTGCTCATGAATTATGTCTTCAACTTCCGTTTTATTGAAAATAACTCCAACAAAATCAAACCTGTACGGCCATTTGTGTCTATTATTGGCTAATAACCATTGATTGGCAGCTTTTAACAATGATCTTTTTTTAGACTTAGTTAGACTTCCATAAATTGAAAACAAAGAACTTTGCTGTATTGACTTTACCTCTACAAACACGATCATTTCTCCTTGTTGCATTACTATGTCTAACTCACCACCATGAGAAAAATAGTTTTTTGATAGAGTTTTGTAGCCTTTTCCCGATAAAAAATCGTTAGCAATATTTTCCCCTTTTCTACCTTGTGAAATTGTTCTATGCATTTAAAATTATACCAAATTGGTAAACTTTAACGCTTTGAGTATTGTTCTGCTTTACGAGCTTTTCGAAGACCTGCTTTCTTTCTTTCAACCATTCGAGGATCTCGTGTTGTTAAGCCGTGATTCTTTAGGTCTTTTTTCTTTTCTGGGTATAATTTTATTAAAGCTCTTGAAAGCCCAAGTCTTATAGCTTCAAGTTGAGCACTTGGACCCCCACCTCTTGCCTTTGCAGTAAAAAAGAATTTTTTAGGCTCAAGGTTTAAAGCTATAAAAGGCAACATAAGCTTATTGACCAGATGTTCGGCCCCATACACTTTTTGGAGTGGTTTATCATTAACAGAAGACTCTCCTTGCTTTTCATAAAGCCTTACTGTAGCCGTTGCTGTTTTTCTTCTACCTATTGCATAAAAGTACTCGTTCTTATTTTCTGCCATATATTTTAAATCTATAATCTATATTTATTTAAGTCTAGTAATTGTGGAGCTTGAGCATTGTGAGGGTGTTCACTGGTTTTATAGACCTTTAAGTTAGATATAATTTTTCGCCCCCTACTATTTTTTGGAAGCATACCCTTGACTGCACTATAAATTACATTGGTGCTGTCTTTTAACATTACAGTGTCTAAATCTTCATGCTTTAAACCACTTGGGAACCCGGAAAATTTCTTATAAAATTTGGTAAAACCTCTTTTTGGAGTGTAGTCAATGCTATCAGAATTTATTACAACCACATTTATCCTTGGCAAAAGATTTGGCCTTACCTTTGGATTGTTTTTACCGAGTAACAGCTCTGCAAGCTTAGTAGCAAGAACCCCTATTCTTTTACCTGCTGCATCAACTAAATACCATTTTTCTTCTATTTGTGTTTGACTTATAGTTTGATATTTCATATTTATTTACCGCTAACGGCTTTTCTAACTCTTTTGGCTATTCCTTTAGTTTTACCTTTTTTTTCTTCCTGTTTTTTCAATGTTTCTTTAACTTTAGATTTAATTTCTTTTCCTTCAAAATTTACAAGCATAACATATGATTGCGCCGAGTTGTCGCCTGGCCTTGATGTAGTTTTAACAACGTGAGTGTAGCCTGAATTTCTATCGTTTAAATACTTTTTTACAACTGTTCCTAGCCTTTCAACTGCTCTTTTGTTACCACCCAAAAATGATGATACTACCCTATTACCTGCTTCTGTCTCTTTTTTGTACGCAGTAACTAGCTTATCAAAAGAACTTTTTAAAAGTTTTGCTTTTTTTGGAGTAGTTTTTATTTTCCCGTTTCGGATTAGTTCTACAACCAACGATTTAGCTAAAGCTTTTTTGTGGCTTGCTGTAACTCCGCTTATTTTTATTTTTTTTCTATTTGTAAACATCTTGAGCTATTTTAAACAGATTTTTTAGATTAAATTAACTCCGTTTTTCTTTAAAGCATCAAAAAGCTCTACCAGTGACTTTTCTCCCATTCCTCGAATATTTGCTACCTCTTCTTCTGTAAAGCCTTCTAACTTCGATAAATCATCAAATCCTGCCCTAACCAAAGCATTGGTTAGCCTTGTTGATAAATTAAGTTCTGAAACTAGCAGTTTTTTATCTGTTGCATTTTGACCAATTTGTGATGCGGATGGAGTGGAAACAGTTGGAACACTCATTAAAGAATTACCGGTCACCATTTCGTTTGCGTTTTCTGATAGGTTTGTAGCCATTTCTTGTAATAAATTTGCTGCAATACCTAAAGCATCAGAAGGTGCAATAGAACCATTTGTAGTTATTGTTATGTTTACTTTGTCTAAATCTGTCTGTTGTCCTACTCTTGTTTGAGTTACAGAATAACTAACAAGCTTTACTGGTGAAAATATTGCATCTACTGGCAAAACTCCAACTTCTTGCCTTACTGCCTCGTCAGGTAATTGGTATCCTACACCTCTTTCAACTGTTATTTCTGCTTTAAATCTTGTCTTACTTCCTGTTAATTTTGTAATTACATAATCTTTATTTATTATTTCAACATCAGAATTAGCTTTAATGTCGGATGCTTTTACTTCTACAACTTGTCCATCTTTTCCTTTTACATCTATTTCAAGTTTGACTGGTTCTTCGACTTTTGAAATAAAAATAATATTTTTAAAAGCAAGAACTACTGTTAAAACATCATCACTCAATCCAGCTAGTGTAGAATATTCATGTTGTACACCGTCAATTTTTACTGCAGTAACTGCAGAACCTGGTATAGAAGTCTCAAGAACTCTTCTAATCATATTACCTAAAGTGTGACCATACCCTGTTGGTAATGGCGAAATTTCAAATTCACCTTTAGTTTCGGTTTGCTCTTTTTGCGTAATTCGGAATTCTGCTAGTGAAATCATACTTAAAAAAATTGATAAATATATAAATTACCTTGAGTACAACTCAATAATTAGACGCTCTTTTATTGTTTTGTCCATTTCATCTCTTGTTGGCTCTGCTACAACCTTTCCACCTTTTGCAAGCTTAGAAAGCCATGCTGGTGCCTTAACAGATTTATTAGCCTGCTCAATTTCTTTGGTTATTGGAGATTTCAAAAGTTTTTCTTTTATAGTTATTTCATCACCTGGCTTAAGAATTGCTGAAGGCACATTATGCTTTTTACCATTGAGCTGGACAAGACCATGAGTAACAAACTGCCTTGCTTGATCTCTTGTAACTGCATACCCTAGTTTATATAAAACATTGTCTAGTCTTAGTTCTAATAGTTGTAAAAGTCTTGTGCTTGAGTTACCTTCAGTTTTAAGTGCCATCGTGTAAAATCGCCTAAATTGCTTTTCTGTCATTCCGTACATTCTTTTAACTTTTTGCTTTTCACGAAACTGTATTGCATATTCTGACTGTCTTTTTTTAAGCATATTGAATTGTCCAGGCAGGGTTGCTCTTCGTTTCCATTTTTCTGAAGATGTTTTTACTGTTGCATTTTCTCTTCTATTTATTCTCCATTTTGGTCCTGTATATCTCATAGTTGTTTACTTTATATTTTTATTTTTTAGGCATTCGTCTTGGCTTGCATCCTCCATGCGGAACAGGGGTATGATCTGCAAGAGAAGTAATTCTTATCCCAGCAGCTCTTATACCTTTAATTGCTGCTTGTCTTCCAATTCCAATTCCCGAAACAATAACTTCTGCTTCTTTAGCTCCAACATCCATGGCTTTTTTGGAAGCTTCTTCTCCAGCTCGGGTTGCTGCATATGCAGTACTTTTTTTGCTACCTTTAAAACCAACTGACCCACAACTGCTTGTAGAAATTACATTTCCTTCATAATCAGTAACGCTAACAATTGTATTATTATATGTTGCCCATACTTTTACTAACACCCTTGGAGAAACTGACTTCTTTTTTTTCTTTTTTACTTCTGTTGTTTTAGCTGCTACTGTTTTATTTGCTTGCTTTGTTGCCATAATTTTTTATTTTTGTGTTGCTTTTATTTTTAGCCCTCCTACTGCTATTGCCCTTCCTTTTCTTGTTCTGCAGTTACTTCTTGTATTTTGACCTCTCACTGGCAACCCAGCTTTATGTCTTAAACCTCTGTATGCTCTTATATCTTTAAGTCTTTTTACGTCTTTAAAAACTTTTTGCCTTATTTGACCTTCCGTTGGCACATTTTTCTCAATGTACTCGTAAATTCTTTTAATTTCGTTGTCTTTAAGGTCTTTAACTCTTGTGTCAGGATTGATATTTGTAGCCTTGAGAATTTTTTGTGAAGTTGACAATCCAATGCCAACAACATATGTTAATGCAGCTTCTACTCTTTTTTCATTTGGGATTTCAACCCCTACTATTCTTGCCATTATTATTTTTTATTATTACTAAATTTGTTATTAGCCTTGCTTTTGTTTATGCCTTGGATTTGACTTACAGTAAACATAATAGACAGGCTTTATGGTAACTTTACCTTTAGTCACTATTCTTTTTTTTCTTTTTACTATGTAACAATCTTTACACCTTTTTTTGATACTAGCTTTGGCTTTCATCAGGTCAAAATTAACTATGATTTATAGCAGATTTTTTGTTGATAGTAAATAGTTATCTGCTAATTTCTATGTTTTTATAACTATTTTTTTGGTCTTCTTGGAGGACCATAACCATACTGTCTTTTAGTTATTCTGTAGACTATTCTCCCAATGTTTATATCGTACAATGATATTTCTATTCTTACTTGATCTCCTTTAACCAACTGAATAAAGTTTGTTCTCATTTTCCCCGAGACATAGCATTTTACATTATGCTCCATACCCTGATAATTTATTTTTACAATGTATTCAAGGCCAGGAAGTACATCTGTTACAACCCCTTCTACAATAATACTGGCAGTCTTATCCTTTTCTTTAGACATTATTTCTTAATAATTTTAGCTTGTGCATTTTAGCAGGAAGATTGTTATTTTACCAGGATTCACGAAGCAGCAGTCTTTTTTGATTTAAGACTTGCACCGACCACTACTAAAATTACTCCTAAAAATATTGTGATTATTGAACCTAAGTCTGTAGGTAAAGCTGTATTAGGAGTTGTTTGGCCACCCGAAGGCGTTGTTCCTTGTCCATTTGTGCCTCCAGTAGTAGTGCCTCCCGACCCAGACGTTTGTTGCGTACTAAGTGCGACTGTAACTTCGTTAGATGTATACGCAAGCCCTATTCCAGCTTGTCTAACTAGCTGAGTGCCTGTAGTACCCTCAACTACTTTTATGACTGGGCTACCTGTTGTTTGTGCCTGAAACTCTATTTCGGCAACATTTCGGTTTACTGCCAAAGGTTGACTTGGAGCCACTGCCCTCAGTCTTATCCTCCCCACATTGGCAACTGTATTATCTTGTAGCTGATCTTCAACTTCAAACACTGTATCCAAAAATTTTATTTGCGTTCCAGCTGTAGCTGGATCTGCATCCACAACTTGCAGTTTAGTTGGATCAAAATCTATAACAACTCTATATTCATTAATATTTACATCATTGGTGTTTATTGCAACTGTAACTTTAAATTTTTGACCTATAGTTACTGATGTACTAGAAGATGTAAGTAAAACAGTCCCACTGACTGTAGTCCCGCCGCCTATATCTATAGATCCAAATGTGGGTTGGGCAAAAGAATCTACCTGTGCATGGGCTTTCGGAATCAGTATTTCAATCAGATTTGCCATAAGTCATAATATATCTAAATTAGTTATAGTTCAATTTTGCTTATGTAATAGGCTTAGGAAGGTGGCAAATTGTAGCAAAAGTGTTGGGTGAAATATACATGAATATACCAGCACAATACAAAGTTTATTTTAAACTAATCATAAAACCCTTGATTTTAGTCCGGCCTGCCTAAGGTCATACAAAGGATTTTATTGTTTCGCATGAAGCTTTAATTGTGGTAAATTGGTACGATTAAGATTAGAAAATGAATGAAGACATATAATCCCCACGTGGCAATAGTAATTGTTACATGGAATAATGAAAAAGATATTAAAACTTGCATTGACTCTCTTTTTAAATCCAGCTATAAGAATATTTCTGTCATTGTAGTTGATAATGCATCTACAGATGCAACATGTAAAGTTATTAAAGAAAATTATAAAGCTGAGGTGCATTTAATAAAACTTCCAGAAAATCTTTACCTAACTGGTGGTAATAACATTGGAATTCAATATGCTCTAGACACTTTTGCGCCTGAATACACTATGGTGCTCAATCCTGATACTCAAGTTGATAAAAATGCATTAAATTTAATGGTAAAAACTGCTAGCAAATCAGAACGAATTGGAGCAGTTGGGCCTAAATTAGTGTTTTTTAATAATCATAATGCTGGGTTGATTAATTCTGCAGGTATTTTTTATGATGGGTTTGCACAGGCCTACGATAGAGGTTTTATGGATAAAGACGAAGGCCAGTGGGACAAAGAAGAAAAGGTATTTGGTGTAAGTGGTGCATGCATTCTTTATAAAAGTAAAATGCTAAGCGAAATTGGCTTGTATTGGATTCCAATTAGAATGTATTTAGATGAGGTAGAAATGTTTATAAGGGCACAAAAAAGAGGCTGGTCTGTTGTATTCAATGGCGAAGCGGTTGTTTATCATTCATATATGAAGTCCACAAACTCTAACAAACTCTTTAGGATCGAAAAACAAAAGTTAAAAGCTTGGATGCTTATAGCCTTAAGACACTACTCTTTAAAGGGCAAATTTGCCATGGCACGAAAATATTTTTTTAATCTTTTTTCATGAAAAATAAAACTGTGTTAATTACTGGCTCAGCCGGTTTTATTGGAACTAATCTTACGAAATGGCACCTTGCTAACGGTGACAAAGTAATAGGAATTGACAATTTTAGCTCTGCAGACAAGTGGAAATCTTCTTTACATAGTAAGAATAAAAACTATAAATTTTTAAATCTTGATATTTCGAAGTCTTTTAGTGATGAAGTTAAAATGCTTTCAGGGGAAACAATAGACTACATTTATAATTTAGCATGTCCTGCCTCTCCACCTAGATATCAGGCTTTGCCACTTGAAACTATAGCTGTTAATACACTTGGGATAATTAATGTGCTTGACTTAGCTCTTGATACAGGTGCAAAGGTTTTACAGGCCTCTACTTCTGAGGTGTATGGGGACCCTTTAGAACACCCTCAAAAAGAGACATACCGTGGAAACGTAAATACCGTTGGTCCGAGAAGCTGTTACGATGAAGGTAAAAGAATAGCAGAAACTATTTGTTATGAATATAAAAAGAAAGGGGTTGATATAAAAATTGCTCGCTTTTTTAATACATATGGGCCATTTATGGACCCAGATGATGGCAGGGTTGTAACAAATTTTATTTTGCAATCAATTAATAACAAAAATATAACTATTTTTGGGAAAGGGAGTCAAACAAGATCTTTTCAATATATTGACGATCTTATTACGGCAATTACGACTTTTATTTCTATAGATAATTTATTTGGACCATTAAACATAGGAAACCCGGGTGAATTCACAATACTTGAACTTGCAGAAATCGTATTAGAACTTACCAAATCAAAAAGCAAGCTGGTATTTAAAGACCTGCCTGCAGATGATCCTTTACAAAGAAGGCCTGATATTACTGAAGCGAAAGAAAAGTTAAGCTGGGTACCTAAAGTCCAATTAAAAGAAGGTCTTAAAAAAACTATAAATTATTTTAAAAATCTTGAAAAATTTTCAACAAATTAAAAAATCAATACTAAATAATAGAAACTTTTACATTTTTTTTGTCTTTTTCTTTGTAATTTTTACTTTATGGCTAGTGGCTTTTTACCCTGGGATTATGACTCCGGACTCCGAAGACCAGTGGGTACAAGCCTACAACTTTAGATTTAATAATCACCATCCATTCTTTCATACTTTTATTTTGGCTCTACTTCAACGAGTAATTTATTCACCTGCTTTTGTGGCTTTTTTACAAATAGTTGCGACAAGTTTTATGCTGGCTTTCTTTCTAAACTACCTTTATAAAAAAGGTGTACGTTTAACAATTGTTACTGCACTCTTTTTGCTCTTAGCATTTTCACCTTCAATTGGCTACTTTAATATTACTCTTTGGAAAGATATTCCTTTTTCTTTAGGTGTAGTGGCTATAGGGTTAATCTTTTTTGTACACTCAATTGATGGCTTTCCAAAAAGAAAAAAATGGTTGTTTATTTTTGGAGTATTTTTTGCGTTAATAGGATCGTTAAGGCATAACGGTTTATTGCTTTAGGCATTTATGCCCTTTTTATACTGGCTTTTTGGGGTCATAAATATAAAAAAAACTTTATATCTTTTTGGAGTTTCTTTTTTTGTATACCTTTTTATTCAAATACCTCTTGCTTCATTACTAAAAGTAGATAAACCTAACTTTATTGGAATGACCCCGTTTATTCACATGATTGCAGCACCAATTACACAGGGCTACCCGCTAGATGAGGCTCAAAAGAACTTTATTGAAGAGATGATTTCAGTTGAATCTATTAAAGATAACTATACTTGCATTTCTGGAAATCCCCTATATTTTAATAATCCTGATTTTAAATTTGAAAAAACTTTTGACAATACATATGCCAATAACTTTTATAGCTTTGCAATAAGCGTAATTAGGCGTTCTATCCCTGAAGTTATTGGAAACAGAGCATGTCTTTTTTTAGCAACAATAGGGGTTAATTATAAAACTTTTGTAGTGGGAAACCCGGGCATTAGTGAACCAATTACAAGCAAATATAGTGTTCCTCAGTATCAAGAAACGGCCTTTAGCTTAGCTCTTTGGAACTATGTTAACAGCTCTCAAAGCTCCAGGATAATCTACTACGTGTTTTGGGCAGCCCTAGCCTATATACCGGTTATTTTACTTGTAATGCTTATTAGAAGGAATAAGGCTACATGGGGATTTGGACTAACAATTTTCATAAATTTAGTAGCCTTGTTAATTGGTGGGGTTGGTCCAGACTACAGGTTTGTTTATTACGTTTATTTAGCTGGAACACTAAGCTTGGGAATGCTTTTTATTCCAAAAATTGTAATGCCTAATTACAATATTAAACTTAAGAAACAGGGATAGGGTCTTTGGCAATTATTGCCTTAATAGAGCTAAGTAATCTTTTCTTTGAAGATTCATCTCCAAATCTTGAAATAGCAAGTTCAGCAATTGCTTTGTTATTCCACTTAGTTTTTACAAACTTATCTAATGTGTCTAGGTATTTTTGAATGTCAGCTTTTGTCAACGACTTAAATGGTGGTTTTAATTCGACAAAAGGATTAAAAGATAAGGGTTCAATATCTGAAAGATATCCATTCTTACCCTCTTCCACAATTTCATTTACGGCTCCAACGTTAGTGCTAATTACTGGTACCCCAAAAGACATTGCCTCAGCTGCAGTTAACGGAATGCCTTCCACAAATGAAGTAAATGCAAGGCCATCTATTTGATTAAAGAACTCTAGCGGAGGCATATTACCTTCACCTCCAACTTTTCCTATGTACTTAATAAATTCACAATTCTCGATTTCTTTCTTAAATTCTTGTTCGTACTCCGGCACATTTTCGTGAATAGGTCCTGCAATTAATAATTTAGTACTTTTATGAGTTTTATGAAATTCTTTGAATATTCTTACAAGCCCTAATGTATTTTTTTCTGGGCTAACTCTTCCCAAGTAGCCTAAAACAAAATTATTACTTTCGTTAGATTTCAGCTTTACTTGTGAAAGATCGTTGTTACCATTGAACATTGGGTTATAAAGTACACTAACTCTATCTTGAGGAAACCATGGAACCTTTTCTAAAAACTTATCTTTTATAAGTTTACTAATGCAAAAAACATGGTCTAGCAATAATGCATCTGGGGTAACTGAAAAAGCCTCTAGCCAACCCGAAAGATGGTCGTGAATTATAAAACAAACTCTAGTTTTAGGATTTACCTGCTTTATAAACCTAATATTGGGGAAATTAAGTGCAATGTAAACGAATTTATACCTTAAAAGCTTGTATGCTGGAGACCACGACTCTCTAATAGGAAAATGTTTTCTAAGCTCATCAACAACTGGCCCTTCGGCTTTTTGAAATACCACTTCGCAATCATATTCTTCTGAAGCATACATAACATGCTTTTGCATTACTCTCTCAGCTCCTCCTACAAGCCCCATATTACAAGCAAATGCAATTTTGTTGGATGGGAAAAATCTATTTAGGAATTTATTAGTAACAATTGCATATTTTCTTCTAAGTGCACGGGCTATTACTTTTGCAAAAAATGGTAAAAGTATTAATGGAGCAAGTACAAGTTTTAAGGGGTTTTTAAGCATTGATTTAAGAATTTCACCCAACTGGTAAAATGATGCGTTTTCGAGAGTTGCTGTGCGGTGTCTAAAATAATTTAGTTCAAGTCTAAGACGGCTATTTTCTTCTCGCAGGTCTTCCATAAAACAAGTGTATTTATTAATATTTAACTTTTCTTACGGAGTATACCAGATAAGTTTTTAGAGGTGTTATATATCTTCTTGGCAGACTTGTAAAAAATGTTGTTACTTTACGTTATACTCAATTTAGACTTTCGTTGCTACTGCAAAAAGATTTTTTCCGATTGGTGGTTTTACAAGACTTTCAAGCCTTCTTAAAACTGGGATAACTAACCTATCATAAAGTTTTACTTGAGAAGGGGCTAAATCTTCCTTTCTTAGTAGCTTAAAACTAATAAGCCATGGCAAAATACCTATAGGGTCTGAGTAATGAAGCTCTTTAGTTTTAAATCCATTCTTTTCAATTAAGTTTCTTAAAGTTTTTTTGTTATATCTTCTGTAATGTCCAACTTTTTGATCAAATTTGCCCATAAGCCAATTAAGCGCAGGAACATAAATACACAAATTTCCTCCGTCTTTTAGAAGCTTTCCTGCATGCGCAACTTCTTTATGATCTTTTTGCACGTGCTCTAATACATTTATATAAAAAAGACTATCTAGCTTTTTATCTAATTTTAAATATGATGGGTCACCTAAGAACGAATTTATAGTTTTGACATTTGGGTATTTTGAAAGATTTTCCTGCAATGCTTTAAACATCTCTGTTGATGGCTCAATAGCCGTAAGTGATTTAGGTGCTTTTTCTAAAAGATATTTACAAAAGGTTCCACTACCTGCACCAACTTCACCAACATTATCACCCATATATTTACCAAATTTTTTTATTAACCAATTGTAATAATTTTTTGCTTCTTCCATTGACTCGAGGTCAAGCCCTATATAATTTGAATTTTTTGCTGTTGTTCTATTAGCTTTTGCCATAAAATTTAGTAAATTAGTATCTTTAATATTAACTGATTACTAAAATATTTCAATACTTGACTTTAGTTGAAGATAGCATTTAAGCTTTTTTTTGGATTTAAAAATTTATTTTTGATATAAATTAGTATGTACTATAAAAAGACTTTACTAAAAGGGATTTTGATATTTTTCTTTACAATTTCTTTACTAGCTGGACAAATTAATATTGCATTTGCACAAATAATTAATCTTGAAGTAATTATTGATAGAAAGGTGCTGGAATTAACTGTTGATCAAGCGTATGACAAAAGTCTTATTGTTGTGGAATTTGAAGAGAATATCTCACGGGAAGAGGCTGAAGCAAAGATTAGTGAGAAATCTGGTAGAAATTCACTAACAAGTCACCTTGAAGGGAATAATTACTTTTTTGAAAAATCAAACTTTAAGTTTATTCCTGTTAGTTCTGATTCAAGTGTTGAGGCAGAGCTAGAAGAGTATCTTAAAGACCCCTTTGTAAAAAGTGCTACTCCAAACTACATAAGGCAGTTAAACTGGACAGATAATGGTACGACTGTTACTCCCTCAGAGTGGAACGCCACAAGTCATTGGAATTTAGACAAAATAGATATGCCAGAAGTTTGGGAGTCACAAAATTGCGACACCGATAACCCAAGTTGTGGTGGCGAGTCAGACGTTATTGTTGCTGTTATTGATACAGGGTTGGCATTTGAGGACTACACGGCATCATATAAAGTTGAATCGACAGCAATGACAAATGTTGCTTTTACCAAAGCCCCGGAGCTTTCTTCCATTAACCTTTGGTTCAGCTCAGATTCTTATGGTGGTGGAGATGAAGACAATAACGGTGTATGTGATGACAGGCATGGATTTGATGCAGTCCAATTCTCACTTAATCTTGTTGACTACCCTAGTGATAGGATGACAAGGTGTACAAGCGGGCAAGCTCAAGTAGTTAAAGAAGGTCATCCAAATGATGATCACGGCCATGGCACTTTTGTAACAAATGTAATTGCTGCCTTGCCAGATAATGCTTCAATAAGCGCCGGGGTTGCACATAAGTTAACAATTATGCCTATAAAAGCAATTAATGCAAACAATAGCGGCACAATTACAGATGTGTATTTAGGTATTTTGTATGCAGTGGATAATGGTGCACAAATTGTTAATTTAAGCCTTGGCGGATCGACGACTTCGCCTTTGGAAGAATTTGCGGTTAATTATGCTTACCAGAATAATGTAATGCTTATTGCTGCTTCTGGCAATGGAGGATCTGCAACTGGAATAGATTATCCAGCTAGGTATGCCATAAACTATCCGAATGTACTTGCAATTGGATCAACAACTAGTTCCGATACTAGGGCAAGCTATAGCGACTATGGTACTGGGATAAGTATGTCTGCTCCTGTTGGTACAGGTGGCGCAGGAAATACAGTATTGCAACAAACGCTCACATGCTACACTAATTCGGTTACGCCACCTACACCACCTTGTCCTCCCCAAACATCTGACTTTTCGGCCTTCTCGGCAGTAACTGCAGTTGGCACATCTTTTGCTGCCCCACAGGTAAGTGCAGTAATTGGCCTAATGAAAAGCAATAACCCTAGCCTAACCATTTCACAAATTAGAAATATTTTGTTTGGAACTGCCCAAGATATAACTTCAACTGGCACTGGGTACGATACTCAAACGGGTTACGGCAATGTGAATGCCTTTAGAGCTATAAACTATTCCGGATGGGGCAGCTGGACTCAAAATCCTGGGTTTACTTTTAACAGTATTGCAATGGCTACTTTTGGAGGCAAGCTTTACCAGGCAGTTAGAGGTACAGACTCTGCAAGTTCTATTTGGATGCGCACTTCTACTGATGGTGAATTCGACGGAGGAGAAGGAGAAAACTGGTCTAACTCTTCATCGGATGGTGTACCGCAAGGCACTACTAAACAAGCGCTTAGTTTTGCTGTATATAACAGTAGATTATATATAACTAGAGTTGGATTAGATTCTAAGATTTATACAGCATACACGGAGGATGGTACTACTTGGACAAGCTGGACAGAAAGCGGCGGAAGCACTTCAGATGGGGTAACAATGGCCTCATTTAATCCGGGTGGAGGCGAAAGGCTTTACCAGTATGTTAAAAGTATATTTAATACTGAAATTTATTCAAGATATACTACAGATGGCGTTTTTGATAACTCTGCTAATAACGAAAGATGGGCTTTAAATCCAGGCTTTAGCCCTAATTCGGGAGACTTAGAGGTTTTTTCAGGCAAGTTATATTTAACTGTCAGGGGTACTGATAATGGAATTTACATGCGGTCTACAACAGATGGAAATACATGGACAGCCTGGGCTGCATTAAGTGGAGCTACGCTGGACTCTCCTACACTCCAATCGCATGCGGGTAAACTCTACTTGGTTGTAGCAGGTACAGACCAAAGGATTTACACAAGAAGCACAACTGATGCAACAAGCTGGATAAACTGGGTAGAACTTTTGGGATGGACTCAAGAAAAAGTTGAGATGGCAAGCTTTAATACTACTCTTTTTCAGGTTGTGAAAGGCACTGATATAAGAATTTATTCAAGAACTAATAGCCAAATATAAACCTGCTACCTCCTTAGTATGTTTGTTTTACAATATAATTAAAACAAACATTCTTTTACTTATGCTCGTAATCTAAGGTCCCCTAGACATAAAGTCATTTAAGATACTATGATTAACAAGTATAATTATCTAGTAACAAATTAGAAAATGTTTTTTGGCAATGATTTCACAAAGCTATCTATTTACACCGACAACGCAGGGTGGAGTTTGGACTGGGATGCTATAGAATTAGAAAAGATAGCTAAAAAAATTGGGATAAATGTATCTATAGGTGATCATTTACCTCCGCATGCAAGGCAGTGCATTCATTACGAATCGCAGTTTGTACTTGGTAAAAAAGAGACGTATGATACTTCAAACCGTTTTTCGGTAGATTACTACCATGGGATGGCGCATCAAGGTAAAGAATTTAAAGACATTGTTGATTTGCTCAAAATATACCATCATAAAGTAACAAGAATACGTGTATCCCAATCAATAATGGAAAAATATTTATTAGAAGAAATTAATATTGAACGTCAAAAAGTTTATAGAATACCAATAGGAATAAATATTGATAAGTTTCATCCTGTTACTGCAGAAGAAAAAAGAAAAATACGTGAATCTTTAGGTATACCTGATGGGGCATGTGTTATTGGTTCATTCCAGAAAGATGGAGTTGGTTGGGAAGAAGGTTTAGAACCCAAATTCATAAAGGGACCAGATGTATTTATTAATACAGTACGTATACTTAAAGATAAAATTCCAAATCTTTTTATACTCCTTTCGGGACCTGCTAGGGGTTACGTCAAAACATCATTAGAAAAACTAAAGATTCCTTATTACCATGAATATTTAAAAAACTACTTAGAAGATTTACCTAGGTTTTACAACGCTATAGATTTATATATTGTGCCTGCAAGAGAAGAAGGAGGTCCAAAATCTATTCTTGAATCTATGGCAAGCCGTATTCCAATTATTAGTACAAGAGTTGGTCAAGCAGTTGATATGATAAAACATGGTTATAATGGTTGGTTAGTAGAAGTTGAGGATTACGAGGGGTTAGCATTTTGGGCAGATTATGTAATCAACAATAATATCAATATAGTTTTAGACGCTGCAGAGCAAACTGCAAAAGAAAATGCTTATTCTAGTCAAATAGACTTGTGGCGGAGTTTTTTTAATGGTTATGTACGTTTTTAATATGAAATTTATAAATCAACTTAAAAGCAAATTCTTCCCTAAAGCTGAAATAAGCATTATTCACGAGTTTCACAAACCACCTTATGGCGGTGGTAACCAGTTCTTAATGGCCCTAACCAAGTACCTAAGGTTGAAAGGTTATAAAGTTAGGCATAATAATTTAACTTCACAAACAAGTGCCTGCATATTCAATTCATTTAACTTTAATTTTGAGGTTCTAGAAAATTGGAAAAAAATTTTCCCAAATGTAAAGATGGTGCATAGGGTTGATGGTCCAATAACTGCTTATAGGGGCATAGATGATGACGTAGATAAAAGAATTGCAGAGTTTAATAATAAAATTGCAGATAAAACAATTTTGCAGTCTAATTATAGCTACCAAAAACATATTGAATTAGGACTCAACTTCGTTAATCCTGTCATAATTTATAATGCTGTTGACGATGATATCTTTAATACTAAGTGGCGAATAACTCCACCTAATAGCTTGAGAAAATATAAAATTATTGCAGTAAGCTGGTCTAACAACATAAATAAAGGTGGCAATGTGTATAAATGGTTAGATGAAAACCTTGATTTTGATAAATTTGAATTTAGTTTTTTAGGCAGAATCGATTTTGATTTTAAGAATATAAAAATTATTGAACCTGTAGATTCGCGCGCTGTAGCAAAAATATTAAAAGAGAATGATATTTACTTGACAGCAAGTTTAAATGATCCTTGTTCTAACTCCTTGATCGAAGCTCTCGCCTGTGGATTACCTGCTGTGTTTGCAAATTCCGGAGGACATCCTGAGCTAGTTAAAACTGCTGGTGTCGGTTTTAATACCAATGAAGAATGTATAAATGCCATTAATAAAGTTGCCAAAAACTATCTTGAATATCAATCGCATATTGACATTAAAAGTATTAATGAGGTTACGAACGAGTACTTAAAAGTCTTATTTAGCTAAAGTATTTATTAATAAAAAAACATGAGGCCAATACAATGGATAAGAAAAATTCTTAAAGAGCAGGAATTAAGCGAAAAATCTGAGAAAATCTTTAACTGTATTGAGCCAGGAGACATATGTATTGATTGTGGTGCCAATATAGGTTTAGTTACGTCAAAAATGGCTGATCGTGGGGCTATAGTCTATGCCTTTGAACCAAACCCATATGCATTCAAAGTATTAGTTAATACTTTTAAAAACAACAAGAATGTTGTATGCATAAATAAAGCTGTGTTTAACAAAAATACTAAGATGAAACTATTCCTTCACCAAAATAGTAAACAGGATGAAGTAGCATGGTCTACAGGCTCTTCGTTGCTTGATGAAAAAGGTAATATAGCTAAAGACAGTTATATTGAGGTGGAAGTAGTTGATGTTGTCGAGTTTATAAAAAACCTGAATACAAAAATTAAAATATTGAAGATTGATGTTGAAGGAGCTGAAATAGAAATATTAAATAAGCTTATAGACTCAACTGTTATTCACAATATTGGTAAGGTTTATGCAGAAACACACGAGATACAAATACCAGGATTGTTAGAAAAAACAAATGAATTAAAGCGCAAAATCCGCAGGTTAAAGATTAAAAATATTAACTTAAATTGGATATAGAAATTAGTTTTCAAAAAATGTTAGCCGATTTATTTATACCGTTCAACGACTATACTCAAATAGGAGGGGTCTCCTCATTTATGCGAAACCTTAAAGGTTTCATGGATAAAAATGGTCTAAAATACACGAACAATATAGATAATGCTGATACAATTTTTTTCCCAGTTGCTTACGATATAAACAAGCTTACTTCTGTAAAAGCATCCAGGGATGTAACGGTAATTCAAAGACTAGATGGTGTATTTTACCCTTCAGCACATTCGACACAACAACTCGAATTTGGAGAGATAATGAAGAGAATATATCTTGAAATTGCCGATTTTATTGTTTTTCAAAGCGAGTATAGTAAAGAACAATGCTTTTACATGTTTGGAGAGAAAGCTGTTGAACAATACACAATTATCGTTAATGGAGTAGATAAGAAAATTTTCTATCCAAAACCTCTAAGTCACCGTAACGATAAGCTGGTGTTTACTACTAGTGGTAATTTTCGTGAATCTGTAATGCTTGAACCTGTGGTAAAAGCGCTTGATCTACTATCCAAAGATATATCATTTGAGTTAAAAGTTATTGGACCGGTGGAAAAATCGCTAAGGAAGTTTTTAGAAAGAAAATATATTAACTACTTAGGGACAACCACGCATACAGAGCTGGCTGAACAGTTATGCGCTTCTGATGTTTTTATTTACTCTTTTTTGAACCCAGCATGTCCTAACTCAGTCATAGAGGCAGTGTCTACTGGTATACCTGTCGTGGGCTTTAACACTGGGGCGATGCAAGAGCTTCTATTTTTTAATAATGAATTACTAGCGCATGTCTCAGACAAGATTTTTCAAGAAAGCCACGAGTTTGATCCTGTTAAGCTCAAGGAAAAGATTCTTTACCTAATACAAAACCTTGAACAGATTAAACTTAAAGCCCAGAAATACTCATATCTTTATGATTTTAATGAAACTGGAAGAAAATATTGCAATGTTTTAGTCAATAAAAAGTTATAAAAATCCCCTGTCTGCAGCCAGGCAGACCAGACTCAAGTCGAAGGTTTAATGATTAGTTTCTAATAAATTTCTTTTTATCTTGTATAATTTATAAACAATACTTACTTATACTTTTATTATTATGAGCAATCCTAAGGTATCAATTATAATCCCCTGTTACAACTATGGGCAATTTATTGATGAGGCCGTCGAATCTGTACTTAATCAAACATATACTAATTATGAAATCATAATTGTTAATGATGGGTCTACTGACAATTTTACAGTTGAAAAACTCAAAGCTTATAAACACTCAAAAATAAAAGTCTTACATACTGAAAACCAAGGGCTGCCTTTTGCAAGAAACAACGGAATTAAAATATCAGATGGGGAATACATAGCGTGCCTTGATGCAGATGACAAATATGATACTTGTTTTATAGAAAAGTGTGTTGATGCTTTTGAATCAAGTAAAACCCAAAAGCTAGGGATAATTACAACTTGGATACAAACTTTCGGTGAAAAAAATGAATTATGGAAGATGAGCAGCTATAATCCTATCAAATTAATGTCAGAAGATGATGGAGGGATTCATGTTGCATCTATGTTTAAGCGGTCTTGTTGGGAAGAAATTGGAGGATATCCAGAAAACCTTACAAAAGGAGGTTATGAAGATAGAAGCTTTTGGATTTCAATAATTTCCAAGGGCTTTAAGTGGAAGTGCGTAAATGAACCTTTATTTTTTTACAGGGTAAAAAACTCATCAATGATTCATGATGCATTAAAAAGAAAGGATGAGCTATTTACTAAGGTTATTCAAAATAACCTGGAGTTTTATAAAGAGAATCTTACTCCTATAATTATACATCTTAAAAACCTTTTAGATATTAGTTTGGAGAAAAATAAGCATTTGCAGTATGCTGCAGACATGTACTATGCTAAGAAAACTAAACGCCTTCCAAAACTCAGGTTTAAAAAATAGCCTTTCTCCTAAGCGATAAAAATTTGGAGACTTTACTAACGACTGATATACTTTCATAAAAGTTTAATTTTGGTCGATTTTTTATTTATTACCGTACAAAAATGATTATTAACAAAATTACCAACTTCTTTAAATACAGATTTTATCTAAAAGCCCAAATAGACAGAACACTGCTAAAGTACCCTACTAGCCATATTATGGAATCTGAAGTAAACAAAAAAAAGTTTCTTGTAGATTTGTTAAGCAGGCAAATAGATTTGAAATTTATTGAGCATGCACTAGTAATAGGGTGCAGAAATGAACAAGAGTTAGATTTGCTTGAAGAGTATGGGGTAAAAAAAGTTACAGGTATTGATCTTATATCTTTCGACCCTCGTGTAATCAAAATGGATATGCATAAAATGAGTTTTAAAGAAAATACTTTTGATGTTATTTATGCTTCCCATGTTATTGAACACTCTTTTGAATATCGTAAGGTTTTTAGCGAGATGTACCGAGTTGCTAAAGACAATTGTACCGTTCTTATCGAAGTACCAATTAACTTTAGTATTAATAATGCTGACCGGGTAGATTTTAAAAGTGCCGAAAATATGCTAAGTGAATTTAAGAAGATAGGGGAAATCAAGAATATTCATATTAAAGAAAACAAAAAAGTAGGAGACCTTGAAAACTTTGATGGAACAGAAATTGCGAGAGTTATCTTCTCTATAAAGAAATCTGCTTGATCAATTGATTTATTTAGGATTTAATTACAAACTGATTATAAAAACTTTTGACTTTAGGCTGGTCTGCCTGGCTGCAGGCAGGGGATTTTTTATCTAAGATTGAGTAGTTCCCAGCTATTTTCAACGTTAACAATTCCTCTTTGAAGCACTTTTCCATCTGATTTAATTCTAAACCCTATGTTTGAAAGAATTCTTAGATAGGTTTCACCCGTTTTACTGTTTCGAAGAGCGAAATTCATGAGATACAAATTTGGGACTAAATGATGGTCTTTAACTCTAGCTTGGATTTCATATACACCTGGGTGTAGCTCATTAGTTTCAAAGTTTTTATAATCATTACTTACTAAGTGAATTATATTGTCGTAGTTGGTACTACTGACTGCTGCAAATGTAAAGAAAAGTGATTCAATGCTCCTTGTTAGACTAAATCGACAGTAAAACGTCAATCCTTCGTTTATACTCAAACTATCGACCTTTTCACCCCCCTCGTTCTTAATACCAAGCTCTTCTACTTTAATGCTTTCCATATCCGATTGAAAGTTTCTAAAAAGTTTTGTATCTTCAACACTGCCAATACTTTTTAAGCTATCTACTCTAGTTTGTTCCTCATACTTAACTATACCTTCATGTGTTGGACCATCGTAAATTATCTTGCCATCATCTAAAATAATTACCCTGTCACATAAATTTCTTACTTGCTCAATGTCATGGCTAACAAAAATTACTGCATTTGCCTTTTTTCTAAACTCTGCCATATGTCTTAAGCTTTTATTCCTGAAACTTAAATCACCCACGCTTAAAATTTCATCAACTAAAAGAATATCTGGATCGCTTTGAATTGCTATAGCAAAGCCTAACCTTACGCGCATACCAGATGAATAAGTTGATACAGGTGCATCAATAAACTCACCAATATCTGCAAAATTTACAATGTCGTTAAATTTTTGTTCTATTTGATTTCTTGACATTCCTAGAATTGTTCCATTTAAAAAAATGTTTTCTCTTCCTGTCATGTGTGGGTGAAAGCCAGCACCTACAGCAATGAGTGAGCCCACTCTACCCTTTACTTTTATACTGCCAGTATCGGGAGGAAAAATTCCTGTAAGCATTCTAAGTAAAGTTGACTTGCCAGACCCATTAACACCAATAACGCCAAGTGTTTGACCTTTTTCCAACTCAAAATTTATGTCTTTTAATGCCCAAAACTCACCTTTACGTAACTGATTCGTCTCGTAACTGACTCCAAGCATGCTTCGTGCTATGTCCATAGTTCCATAAAGCATGGACCTTTTTATGCTTCTTGTGAACTTTTTTGATAAGTTTTTTACTTCAAGTACTTTTTCTGCCATGGTTTAAATCATTCTTTCAATTACTTTATCTTCAGAGACAAAAAACAACCTCCAAGCAAGTAAGAAAAACACAAATACAGTTACCCCCCATATAACTAACGCTTGTAAGTTTTGAATTTGTCCTGTTGTTACTAAATCTCTTACTCCTCCAATTAAATAAGTTAACGGGTTAAGACTTATGACAGTTTGCAAAAAGGAGCTTTCAACGTTAGAAGAATAAACTATAGGAGTAACATAAAAAACAAAAGACAAAAATACGCCAAATATTCTTGTAATATCTGGTGCAACTACATTAATTACAGAAAAGATAAGTCCAAGGCCTGCCCCAAGAAAAAATAGTGGCAAAATTACAATTGGGAAAAAAATAATCTGCCAAGGAATTACAACCCCAAATAGAATTAAAACTACAATGTTTAATACAAATGTTATTACAAAGTTTGCAAGGTGCTGCGCAACTTGTTTAACAAGTAAAACTTCATGTGGATATTTAACCTGATTTATAAAACCAACCCCTGCCTCAAGAGTACCCTGAGCTGCCGTATAAAAACCCATGAATAATCCCCAAAGTGATGACCCTAGAAGAACATACGGTAAATATGGTATGTCTATGTTACCCGGAGAAAGAATACCAGTAAGATTTAATAAAACCCAAGAAACTACACCTATTAGTGGAGAAATTAAAATCCAGCTAAACCCAATAAAGGATTTTTTATACGCCATTAAAAAATCACGACGAAATAGCTGCCAAATTAACTCTTTAGACTTAATAATGTTTTTGGCTATTACAACCCAGGTTTTAAAAAAACCAATCTTTTGCCTTTCATTTGGCATGTAGATTGTATATTCGTCCATAAATATGCTTGTTTTACAACTAAAATTATAACATCGTTAAGATTCGTTCATTTCAAACAACGTTTTTACAAGTTGGTTTCCTTTAATAGTTGCCTTCCAACCTGTCGCCTTTAAAAGTTTATCAGTTTTTATTTGTATACTACTAACATCTGATGGTCTATAAAACTCTTTTGATACCTGTACTAATTTTTTCCCATTTTTTTTATTAATGGCATTTTCGTTTACGCCTTGCTCTCTCCATTCAATATCCACCTCAACTTCGTTAAAAGCAAATTCTATAAATTTTCTTAAGCTAAAGGTAAGCCCTGTTGCAACAATGTAGTCGTCAGGTTTTTTTAGCCGCATAATTTCGTATGCTGCTTGTACAAATTCTTGGGCATATCCCCAATCTCTCTCGACATTTAGGTTTCCAACCATTAGTGGATCAATACTTTGATCTAGCGCATAAGCTTTTACGTAGTCAATGATTTTCTTTGTAATAAATTTTGAGTCACGAAGGTGAGACTCATGATTACTAAAAATTGCATTGGAAACAAATATTCCTAAAGATTGGCGAACAGCTCTGGTATACAAGTACGCAGATGTTTTTGATATAGCGTAAGGGTTTCCTGGATTTAACGGGAAACTTTCATCAATAAAATCACCCGAACAATCCCCGTAAATTTCTACAGACGATGCTTGAAGTAACTTTATGTTTTTCCCATTGCAGAGTTGTAGCAAGTCAATAAGTTGCATTAAATTTATTTCGAATGTTTCTTTGGGTATTTCCCAGCTTTTACCAACACTTGATTGGCCTGCCAAGTTATATATTTGAAGTCCATCTTGCAATATCCTGGGCAATTCGGCTTTAGTTACTTTAACTATTTGTGACTCATTTATACTTAGTTTTGAAAAATTATCGAAGTTATCAAATGCCGAATTGCCCACGAGCAAACCATAAACTCTGTATCCTTTTTCCAAGAGTAGTTTAGTTAAAAAAGCTCCATCCTGACCCGTAATTCCTGTTATTAAAGCTGATTTATTTGCCATTTTTATTAAGTTAGCTACTTTTCTGTTTTTCTAACCAATTCTCTGTCTGCTTCAACCATTATTCTTACAAGCTCATCAATATCTGTTTTTGGCTCCCAACCTAGTTTGTTTTTAGCCTTTGCACTATTTCCTCTTAAATACTTTAAGTCTGAAGGCCTCTTAAATCTATCATCCATTTGTACATGATTTGACCAGTCTTTAATACCAATTACCGCAAAAGCTTTTGTAAGGAAATCTTCTATGCTGTAAGTGCTCCCAGTTGCAATTACAAAATCTTCCGGATTTTCTTGCTGAAGCATAAGCCACATCATTTCAACATAGTCTTTAGCAAAACCCCAATCTCTTTTGGAGTCAAGGTTCCCAAATTTCACAATCGAATCCTTTAACAAAGGTTCTTTTTCCTCGTTACAAACTTTTGAAGTTTTTATACCTTCGGCAATACAAGCTACAGCATAAGATATTTTTCGTGTGACAAATTCATGGCCTCTTCTTGGCGACTCATGATTAAAAAGAATGCCCGAGCAGGCAAAAGTACCAAAACTTTCACGGTAATTTTGAGTCATATGATGTGCATAAAGTTTTGCAATTGCATAAGGGCTAGTAGGAATCATCTTTGTATTTTCATCTAAAAACTCTTCTGGGTTGTTGCCATACATCTCGCTCGAAGAAGCTTGATAAAATTTCGCATCAGGCTTATGGTTTCTTACAGCCTCAAGCATTCTTACTGCACCTAGTCCTGTAACTTCTGCAGTTAATATTGGTTGAGGCCAGCTTGACTTCACGAATGATTGGGCTGCAAGGTTATATACTTCGTTTGGCTGAAAATCTATAACTGCTCTATCCAAAGAACCTTGATCCAATAAATCCCCATCGTAGATTTTTACTTTTCCCCTAATTCCTTCAATATAGTGTGTGTTGGGTACGCTAAGTCTTCTTACAATTCCTGCCACCTCATAGCCTTTTGCTATTAAAAACTCTGCAAGGTAAGATCCATCCTGCCCTGTTATACCTGTTATAAGTGCTTTTTTTGACATATAGTAAATATTTAATCTTTTGAGCTACAATTTATCATCTAAACTAATTCCGCTCAACTTTTTAAATATTGTCAAAGATAAAATCTCCAGCTAGAATGTAGGTATGTATATTCAAAGACGATTTTTGTTATTAACTGTTATTCTCCTGACTATTGCAAGCTTTGCACTTGTGATTACTGGGCCTGCATATGCTCAGGAAGAGCCAACAAGCAGCCTCGATGTGACTTCTTTTCTTACAAGCCAAGAATTTAGTGTTGACATAAACCCTGATGCTCTAGCATATGCATTTGAGTGGAATAAAGGTGGTTATTTTGAGTTTAAGACGAATGGCTCTGTGAATGAATACGAACATATCGAAGAGATGACTGATGGGCCTGAGAACTTATCAAACAAATCCATATCGGAACTTTACTATATTAATGAAAGTGAAACACAAATATTTATTAAAAACTCTTCTGCATCGGAACTTAAAATAAAATGGGTTTGGTTAACTCAGCCCCAAAAAGACAAGGGAGATCAAAGGATATCCTCAAATAACCTAACTAACCCTACCCACGTTAACCTGGATTCAGGCGCTAATTATTCAACACTTCCGATTGTTTCACGAAGCATGTGGGGAGCCAACGAAGAATCCTCTTCTGTTTGGCCACCAGAGTATAAAGCAGTAGAAAGATTTATTATTCATCATACAGTCATTACCAATTCCAACTTCATGACTGCAGTTCAGCTTATTTATAACTACCATACTTATACAAATGGATGGGGTGATATAGGCTACAATTATTTAATTGACCCTAATGGGGTAATTTATGAAGGCAGGAAAGGTGGAGATAATGCTATAGGTGCGCATGCATATATGCAAAATGGACGCTCAATGGGTATTTCGTTTATTGGAGACTTTTCTTATGTTCTTCCATCTAATACTGCACTTGCAAGTTTTAGAAGTTTTATTGCCGAAAAGTCCATTTTGCATGGTATACCACTTGTTTGGGGGGAAACAGTTTTTGGCCATAGAGATATGCCGGAGAATTCGACAGCATGTCCTGGGAACGCCTTTTATGCAGCACTCCCAACAATTATTTCCGAAGCAAATTCAGTTAGAGCCAATTTATCTTCCGGAACTTTGAGTCAGGCATATGCAAGTATGATTAACAATACTAATAATTACTACGATAACAGGTTAACTATTAAATTTGTGAATTCTCAATTAACTGAGAACGAAGCTTTAGCCTTACTCCCCAAAAACAGTGGCATTACTGATGTTGATTATGCTAATGGAGAAGCATTTATTACATTTGAAAGCTTTACATGGTATGGAGGCGAATACTTTGATGATACTCTAGATAGAGTAAAATTCGCCTATTTGATTTTTCTTTTAGACCCAAACATTCAAAGTATTGAACTAGCTCCTGAAGGGCCTTATGATTATGGAGATGCACCCGAAACCTATTCAACATCTACTGCATCACATTTAAGAACAGCACAAAGCCCTTACTTTGGAAGCGGGGTTGATGGTGAAGAGTCTGCTTTGGTAGATACAGCTGCTACAGGAGATGATAATAGAAGAACCACAGCCCTTGCAGATGATGAAGATGGCGTAAGTTACACAGAGCTTAGAGGAGGGTTTACAGGTAATATAACTCTTTCGATTGGAGCTGCTGGGTATGTAAAGCTATGGGTAGATTTTGGCAATGATGGTACTTTTGCAGAGGCTTCAGACAAAGTATACGACGGCTACCTTGAAATAGGACTTCATGAAGTTGATGTAGCTGTACCTCAAACAATAAGCCAAGGAACCACATTTGCTAGAGCGAGAATAAGCAGTCAAAATACATTTAGTTACAATGATGCAGCTATTGATGGGGAGGTTGAAGATATTAGAGTTTGGATTCATGAATGGTCAGACCTTTTTGACTCTGTGGGAAATACAAATCAGCCTGTTGCTACTCAAAAGTTTGGAGACAAATACTTCCAGGTGCTTTCGTCTAATACTTGGCCATACGTGATTTATGTTAGAAACTCAAGTGACGGACATAACTGGACTCAGTGGAGTGCTGAGTTAAACGGCTACAGTCACAGAGAACCATCACTAGCAATATTCCAGAATAGGCTTTATTTGTCGGTTTCAGGGACTGATAATAGAATTTATACCAAATCTATGGACATGGGTGGTACATGGGATAGCAAATGGGCCGAGACTGGCGGGACAACACTTGAAGGTGTTGGAATTGGAAGTGGGAACCTAAATGGTACAGAAATGCTTTTTCAAATAGTTAAGAGTAGTAACGATACAAATATTTACGTTCGACAAACTAAAGATGGAGTTTTTGATTACAATTCACCCGAAGAAAAGTGGAAAATCTTTGGAGGATTTACTAATAAAAAGCCATCCTTATCTTCAATTAATGGAAAGTTAATTGCCACAGTAGCAGGTACGGATAGTAGAATTTACTTACGAACATCGATAGATGGTGTTAACTGGTCTAACTGGGCTGAAAAGGGTGGGCTTACTTTTGAGGCGCCAGTAATTAGTTTAGAAAATAATCTTCTTTACCAAACTGTTAAAAGCATTGAAGACAATTCTTTGTATTATAGGTCTACTTCCGACCTGCAAAACTGGACACCCTGGAAACAAATAAAAATCAACGCAGATAAGGCAGGGGCAATCATAATTTCTAATAGCGTTCTTGGCATATACGTGCCTTCGGGCAGCTTGCTAAGGTATTCTACTTCGGTAAAATCTCTTTAGTAAATTTTTCCATACTTATAAAATCGTAGTAAGTATCGTTGATTTTAAGCTCCTTAGATAACTGCCCACATTTGTAAAACCCAAACTTTTCGTAAATGCTAATTGCTTTTTTTTGACTTGAAGTTACTGTTAAATTAACTTTTTCAATATGGCTTTCGTTTTTAATAATTTGAAGTGCTTTTTTTAAAAGCTTTATTGACATACCTTTACCTCTACTTTTAGGTTCTACGTAAACCCATACTATTGTTGCTACATGTTTTTGCCGTGCTTTGGCTCCAAATAAAACACCTGTCATAGCAACTGGGTTTTTATTCTTATCAATACCAAAAAGCATAATTGAGTCTTTACCGAGCAAATAGTTTTGCAGGTAGTTTTGCCACCAGTAGTCAGATGCATGAAAATACTCTTCATAGCTTACAGTAAAAGCTTCGGGGTCAGTTTTTAAAGCTTTAAGCATAAACTCTTTTAAAGCAAAAAAATGAGAGCTGTTAACTTTAACAATTTTCATTAGAGCTTGTTTTTTATATGAAAGCAGTCTTTAACGAGTGCTTCGTATCGTGGAAAAACAGCTTCCCAAGTAAATCTTTTGGCAAATTGAATATTGTTCTCCCTTATTTTTTGTAAATCATTAAAGTTTGAAACAATTTCAATAATACATTGAGAAAGGGCTTTAATATCAGCGAAATTGTATGATTTCCCTGTCTTTTCTGTAATTAGCAAATCTACTGCTTCATTTTGATTAGTTGTAATTATTGCATTACCCTTCGCCATTGCTTCAAGTAAAACAATACCTGTTGCCTCCCATTTACTTGGCAAAATATTTATTTGCGATTCCTCGTAAAAAACTCTGTCGCGCTCTTCATCGCTTGGTGAATATATAAATTTTACCTTTTCTTCAAGATTTAATTGTTCTATCAAAGATTTTAGCTTTGCTGTGTAGCCTCCCGGTCTACCCATTATGTAAAATCTCAATGATTCAAAAATCTTGACTTGCTTCCTTCGAATTATTTCTAAAGCTTGCAATACATCTTGAATACCTTTGTACCACTCCATTCTGTTCATAAATGTTATTACAACTGGCTCATGCTTTAAATGTTCGTAGGGTTTTTGGGCAATGTACTCTTCATCAATACCATTTGGTATAGTAAAGATCTTCTTTTCATCGATACCATAGTCTTTTGTCATCCAGTCTTTTTGCTTAGGAACAACTGCTACAATAACATCATATATTTTTGGTATTAAAAACCGAAGAATGCGCGTGTAAAAGCTTTTTGCAAAACCTCTTAACCCCTTGGAATCGCCGAGCGCCATAAATGGTCCATGTGGGGTATTTATAAATAGAGTTTTTTTTGCAAATAGCCTTTTTATTGATAAACATATTTCTACCCAAATAAATCCAAACCCCGACACATGAATAACATCAAACTTGCTGTTTAAAAGGCGTGTGAAAAGCCTGGGATAAACTCCCAAATATAAAGCCTCGTTAAACGCCCAATGCCTAATAATTTTTATTCCATTAAAATTTGCATAAGGAGTTAATTTTTCATTACGGAACTTTATGTTTGTTGTATAAACCGTTACATCATGCCCTTGTTTTACCATTCTTCTTGCAAGGGCTAAAAAATTACTTTCAGCTCCGCCTTTAAATGGGTGAAATCGGGGGACTATATAAAGAACTTTGAGACTTGTGTTACTCTGGTTTTGTTGTGTGTTATTCATCTTTTGAATGATACTGCAGAAAGCCCATTGATTCAAATATGTCAGACACATTTGCAGGTTCGTTTGTAGTGCCTCGTTTTCCTTCTGGGGCAAGATATGGAGAGTCTGTTTCAAAATAAATATTTGATCTGTAGTAGTCTTCTGGTGTCGATAATTTCTTGCCAGTCAAAATTTTTTTGTATGTCTGCCTTAACTCTAAAGCATTTTTAAAAGTGATTATGCCATTTATTCCCAATCCCCACCCTGCGTCAAGAATCTTTACTGCTGTATTGTAATCTCCGGTGTAAGAATGAAAAACTCCTTTTGTATTATATTTTTTTACTACTCTTAAACACTCTTCTTCGGCACCTCTAGAATGTATAGTTAACGGCAAATTTAATTCGGATGCTAGCTCAAGCTGAATCTCAAAAAGACGTTTTTGAAGTAGTTTTGATTTATTTTTAAATTCTGAAGATAAGTCTGAGTTATTTAACCAGTAGTAATCTAAGCCAGTTTCACCAATTCCAATTACTTTTGAGCGGTTTTGTAGAATAATTTTTTTTAGAGATTCATAAGATTGTTGTAACATTTCATCTAAATCTAAGCCCATGAATAGTTCTGACCCTGGAATGAAAACTTCAGGATCTATACCTATAAAACTTTTTACAATTTCAGATTCTATTGACATTGATTGTGTTGAAGTTTTTAAATTCACAGAAACATTCCAAATTTGTGATATATTTTTTGCTTTTGCTTTCGCAATCTGACTTTGAAGAATTTCTGGTGACTCGAAGGGCAAATGACAATGTGAATCTATTAGTCCTACGGGATTCTTGAGTAGTTTGTATAAATCCATGTGTCAATTATAATTCATTGAAGCCAGTTGTGCCAAAAAACCCTCGCAGTACAAACATTTGGAGATCGAACAAAAATCTGCTAAAATCATCGAGCTAATTTGATACAATTATTTATGGCAAATACAGCTTCAGCAAAAAAAGCAATAAGAGTTTCAGCACGAAACGCTGTTGTTAATAAGAGGACTAAAGTTTCGTATAAGCACGCAAAAAAGCAAGTGCTAAAAGCAGTCGCAGAAGGTGACAAGAAAAAGGCTTTAAAGCTTTTGCCCCAAGCCTATAAGCAAATTGACAAAGCAGCAAAGAAGATATTGCATAAAAAAACTGCTGCGCGTTATAAATCCAGGCTTGCTGCTAAAGTTAATGCTGTTAAGTAAAGTTGGTGTTTGCTGGCATTAAATTAGTTACTTCTTTTGTAAGTGTCAAAATCATTTTTAAAACTTGTTGATTACGCAATTGTACCTGCAATCGCTATCATTTTGGGCAAAATTGTTGGTATTGCAATTGTTTCTGCTGCATTAGGCATACCTGTTTCTTTAAGAGAGTATTCTGAGAGCATATTGAATGCTGCACCTTACGTCCCTTTGCAAGATCTTTCTGTTGTTGCCTCATTTTCTGATTTAATTATGTTTGCCTTTTCTGCTGGAGTTTTTAGTTTTTCTATTTTTCAAGCAGTTTATTTGCATGATTCGCATATAAAACCGACTTTAGCGGTACGATTAATAAATAAAGGTTTATGGAGATTAATTCAAAATTCATATGAAATTTACCACTCCTCATTTGTTGGATTAATTTTTTTATGGCTTGCAACTATAGCAATAATAATAAATGCTGCAATTGGTTTAACATATGTGTGGGTCGTGGTAATTGCTGTGGTAATTTCATCTTTACTTAGCTTGATATTATTACAAGATGTTTACCGGGAAGTAGAAAATTTGCGAAAAAGTCCTGGTCAGTACAGTTGGGAATAACAAGTTTTACTATCTATTATTTTAAAAGCATGGACTCATCCGATAAAAAAGAACTATTAACCTTAAGGCTAAGTAATAAAAATCTTCAATCACAAGTTGATTTTGAAAATAGGTGGGTAAAAAAAATTTCAATACTAAGCATTACGTTAGTTTCAACTTTAATAGCCGGACTTATTCTAAACCTTGAAGATGTAGGCCGTCTGGTTGTTTTTGCGCTAAGTTCTACAGCTATAATAACGCTTTTAAAAATTGTACTTTTTCGAATAATCAAGATTGTGTTTAAACGCTTGAAGTCTTATTAGGAATAAGTAAAACTGGAATATGTATATTCCAGTAAAAATATTAGCAACAGCTGTTGCTTGTTTTGCAATATTACTTCTTAGCTTAAATTTTTTAATTGGTATAGATGCGCTTTTTAGCAGCGGATATAGTCGTATTGCGTTGAGTGACTTTGGGGTTTTAAGCCCTACCTCAATGATTTTTAATGTAGGAATGATTGTAACTGGTATTTCAACATCACTTATTGGGGTATTAAAAAATAACAGGACAGTTATAAAGAATCCTTCTGTTTATATAATTCTTGGCGGTTTTTGTATTGTCGGAATAGGTCTTGTGCCCTATTCGGTATCTGTTTTGTGGCATTGGTTTTTCGCAATTGGCGCTTTTTTAGCCTTTTTTACAGGTGGCGTTTTGTATTATTTATATTTTACAAAACGCCACCTTTCATTAAAGTTTTTTGTTGTTACTTCAATTCTCTTTGTGATACTTGTAGTTTTTGTTGGTGAATTAGTATACCTTTGGGAAATATTTTTAATTCTTTTAAACTTAGTTTGGATGCAGCTTTATATTTTTACCACTACTCCACATTCTAAAGGTAAAAATCTGACAGTTTAATTGTCCAATGTGATAGAATCTTTGAATCAGCACTATCTTAAAAATGAATAGTAAAAATCTGGGTGATTTATCTAAAATTGTTGTTGCTCAAATAAAATCCAAGCGTAAACACGAAAATGCCGATAGGCTGAATATAGTTGAAATTGACGCCGGGCAGTCAAACGACTCTGCTTTGCTTAATGAAAATGGGTTTATTCAAGTAGTAACAGCAGCCAACAACTTTGAGGTTAATGATCTTGTTGCATGGGCAGCTCCAGGTTGCTCTGTGCCAGGGTGGGTAGCAAAAGGAGACAATATAGTTTTAGAATCAAGAGATATGCGTGGACAAATATCACATGGGATGATATTAGCTGAAGATGAACTGGGAATAGGTAAAGATCACGAAGGTATATTTGTAATTGATAAAAAACACACTAATCTTATTGGAAGTTCTGTTTCTAAAGTGCAAAGTTTGCTAAGCAAACCTAACGACCAAGACATATTACAAGATCTTAAAAAAGTTACTACCGAGATACTTGGTGCCGAAGATCTTTTGCAGCTATTGTCAACTGAATCAAAACTTAATCATTATATTGGGTTTGAAATTTCTGGTCTTGTTCATCTTGGGCAAGGACTAATGAGTGGAATTGTAATAAGAGAGCTTCAAAAACTTGGGATTAATACAAGAATTTTCCTTGCAGACTGGCACACCTGGATTAACAATAAGCTTAAAGGAGATATGGAATTTATTCAAAAAGTTGCTTCAGAATATTTTATACCTGCAATGAAATCCGCAATAAGCATCGCAGGAGGAAATGCAGATGCTGTCGAATTTATATTGGGTTCCAACCTGTACCATAATAATGATAAATACTGGCAAACAGTTGTAGATATAAGCAAAAATCTCACGCTTTCACGTGTACTAAAATCTACAACCATTTTGGGACGGGAGAGTTCACAAAGTATGGAGTTTGCAATGTTAATTTACCCTTCGATGCAAGCGGCAGATATTTTTGAAATGCAAAACCATATTGCGCACGCGGGTACCGACCAAAGAAATGTACATGTCATTGCAAGAGAAGTAGCCTCGAAAATAACTGTTCAAAAACTTATGGTTAATAACAATTCTATAAAGCCTATTTCTATACATCACGAACTAGTACCAGGGTTACAAAAGCCCTCAGAATGGCCATTGCCAAAGAATATTTCAAAACATGACATGCTTACAAGTCTTAAGATGAGTAAATCTATACCCGACTCGGCAATATTTATTCAAGATGATGTGGAAGAAATTAAAAGAAAAATTAACCAGGCATTTTGTCCTGAAAAAGAAATCGGTTACAACCCAGTTCTTTCATGGGTCAGACTTCTCATTTTCCCAATAAATAATAAATTTGAACTTAAAAGAGAAGCTCGATATGGGGGAGATAGAATTTACAAGAATTATAGCGAGCTTGAATCTGACTATGCTAATGGTACTGTGTTCCCACTTGATTTAAAAAATAATGTGGCAGAAACACTGATTAAAATGCTACAACCTGCACGTGATGTTTTTAATAGTGCAGAAAAGAAAATGATTATTCAGGAAATTTTAGCAGTAAGGAAAACCCGTTAACTTAATCAGTTACTCAATATTGTATCTACTTTGTAAACAACTCCGTTAGAAGCTTCAACTCCAGTAGAAACAACCTTAGACACCAAGTCGTTAAGCTCTAAGTTAATTTCTCCATTTATAATACGTACAGTAATGACATTACCATTAAGAGTAGTTATTTCCTGACCATCAGTCAAGCTTTCCGGAGGGAAAAACCCCCAAACAATATGACTTTGTAAAATACCTTGAATTTTATCCTGAGTTGAGGCTTCTCCTTGGATATTAAAAAATGCCTGGTTATCGGGAGCAAATACTGTATACATTTCAGAGTTTTCAAGGGCAGTTGAAACTCCTGATTCTGTTAGATTTTTATAAAAATTACTTAATAATGAATCTTTACTAATTATTACTAATAGATTTTGCAACCCTTCTACTGGGCGCTGCAAGTTTGTTGGTGAGTCTGCTTCATTTGCACTTTTTGGCGTATCTTGATTAGAAAGCACATAAATTGCACCTAGCGCTATGCCTGCAAATGCAATGAGGGCAACGAAAATTGGGATGTAACTTCTCCCGTTAGTCTTATTCATCAAAAACTATTAATTTAGTCTATAAAAATATATCAGTAACAGGTTCAAATGTCACCTGGACTTATTGGTCGTTTTTTATCTATACTAGGTTTATGAAGTTCAACAAAGTAATTATGCTTTTAACAACCTCAGATATTTTTACCTGGGGCTTAATGACTGTTGTACTAAGCATTATTGGTATTTATATTTCACTTAAGCTTAATGGCGATGCAGTTGAAATTGTGGGTATTGGAACTGGAATTTATAGCCTTGCCAGGGGCCTTTTTCAAATACCTATGGGACTTCTTGTGGATAGAACAAAAAGTGACAAAGATGACATACTTATACTTTTTTTGGGTAGTGTTTGTATGGGATTTCCTTTTTTACTTTTTAATCTTATTGAGGAGGAGGTGGCTTACTACTTTTTACAATTTGTAATAGGGTTTGGAAGCTCTATGAATATTGTTACCTGGAGAAAGCTTTTTGCAAGTAATTTAGACAAAAATCACGAAGGTCTTGAGTATGGCATTTACGATACTGTTATGAGTATTGCTATTGCGGTATTTAGCGTAATTGCGGGAGTAGTTGCTAGTTTGAGCGAAGAGTCCTTTGATTTTGTAATTGCAATGATAGGGATACTTATGATTTCCAGCGGAGTTTGGCCATTATTAATATTCAAAATTAAACGCAAAAAACTGTGACTGAAAAAAATAGACAGCTTTTTTACTTGGCAGGTGGAATTTTAGCTATTCTTGCTTTTGTATTCTTTGGCATTGGAATGAGCAATACCAATACACCTACTTTTATTGTCTCTGAGGACATGGCCCTTGATTACCTTTATGAGACGTTTCCTGAGAAACGAAAATCTGAAACCCAACAAAAGGTTTTTATTGAAAAAGTAAGTAGCTCCTACTTTATAGCTTTAGCAATGATTGAAGAAAACAGCATTTTATTCGCTGAATGTTTTGAAGTAGGAGAAAATACAAGTATATCTAGTATTCCTTACAAGGCTAATTCTGCTTACGTCACAAAAGTTGATCCTGTTAGCTGCACAGGCCTTTAGTGCGGTATAATTACCAATGCAAATTCTAGGTGTATCGACAAAAGATCAAGAAGAAGCGGTAAATATTTTAGCTAAAGGAGGTCTTGTTATTTACCCAACTGAAACTGCATACGGCGCAGGTGTTGATGCTACAAATAAATTAGCAGTGGGTAAACTCCTCGAGTTTAAAAAACGCCCTACTGGTAAAGCAATATCAATTGCTTGTAGCTCATATAGCATGGCCCAAAGTTATGTAATAATAAATAAAGCAGCTGACAATTTGTATAAAGAATTTCTTCCGGGGCCTCTTACTATTGTATCTTTTTCTAAAAATAAAGTAGATAAACGTCTTGAGTCTGAGGATAGCACTTTGGGTGTAAGAATCCCGAATAATGAATTTGCGCTAGGAATGATTGAGAAACTTAAAAGGCCCGTTACTGCTACATCTGCAAACTCTTTCGGTAACGCCACTCCTTACTCAATAGAATCCATACTTGAAAATTTAACTGAAAAACAAAAGTCTATTGTAGATTTAATAATTGATGCGGGGCATCTTCCAAAAAGGTTGACTTCAACAGTTGTTGATACAACAAGAAATACATTAAGAACTTTTCGCAAAGGAGCTATTAAGTTTGGATCTAATAAACCTCAAAAAGTAATTGTTAGTAAAAATGTTGAAGAAACACTAAACCTAGCCGAAATACTCACCAAAAACTTACTAAGCGATGGTTTTAATAACATTGTTTATCTATTATCTGGGGAGCTAGGTGCGGGCAAAACACATTTTGCGAAAGGGGTGGCAAAAGCCTTAGGGGTAAACGCAGTAGTTAAATCTCCTACTTATGGATATGTGTCTGAATATAAAATACCTTATTCAACTCAAAAGTTTATACATGTTGACGCCTGGAAAATCGTTAATAAAAGAGAACTCGAAGCGCTAGGCCTTAATAATTTGATTAAAACTTCAAAGGTTGTGGTTATCGAATGGCCTGAAGTAATTGAAAATCTTGATAAAGACTTTTTTAATAAGTTTAAACCAATTGCAGTGTATATTGACTCGATTGATGAGCAAACAAGAAAAATGAGTATTTTCCAATAATCTTAATAGGTACGAACTTTATACGAAATATGTTTATGTCATCTTAAGCTTAACATCTTTTTTTCATTTTTGTTTTCTGCTATGTTGTAGTATGTGCCCTTTAGTAAGGGTCAAATAAGAAATTTTAATTTTTATTTATTTTTTATGTCACTCACAGTATTAGGTGCTAGTGTCAATTTGCTTGCTGTATTTGGTGCAGCGGTCCTTTATATGGTTTTAAGTACTATTTGGTATTCTCCTTCTGTTTTAGGTAAAAGATGGGCTAAGCTTGTTGGCTTAAAAGAAAAAGATATGAACCAATGGGATACAAAAATGATGATAACAATGCTTGTAACCTTTGTTGGCGCTGTAGTTGTTGCGTTATTTTTAGGTATGATTGTTGAATATGTTCGAATTGCAACTGGTTATGCTGAAGTATTAAACGGCATAATAACTGGACTTATTGCATGGGTAATTTTTGCTGTGTTCAGCCTTGCAAACACCCTTTATGCAAGAGAATCGGCCGAAAGGTGGGCAATAGATGCAGCAAACGTGCTTATTTCTTTACTTGCAGCTGGCGTGATAATTGCTGTTCTTTAGTCGTTAATTACAACTGATTTAACGTTTGTAAATTCAAGTAGTCCGTATTCTGCTAGTTCTCGTCCTATTCCTGATTTTTTGCTTCCCCCAAAAGGAAGCTCAGGAGTAGAACGTACTACTTCATTAACATAAACATTCCCTACATTTAGTTTGGGTATTAGTTTTTTGGCTCTTTCAATATTCTCAGTCCATATTGACGCTCCAAGACCTAGCTTGGTTGCATTTGCGATTTCTAAAGCTTCGTCTTCCTCTTTAAAAGCAAACACAGTTGCTATTGGCGCAAAGGTTTCTTCATTAAAAATTTTCATACTTGAATTTACTTGGGTTAGTATTGTTGGCTGCATAAAAAACCCAGGCACATCTTTTTTACTCCCGCCAGTAATAAGTTTTGCCCCTTTGTTTACTGCTTCGTTTACAAGTTGAATATGTGTTTCTAAACTCTCTAGACTTGATAGCGGTCCCATTTCGCAGGTTTCTTTAAGCGGATCTTCTACAATTACCTGCTCAAACTTTTGTTTAAGACCTTTTACAAACTCATCATACTTTGTTTCGTGTACAATAAACCTTTTTGCTGCGTTGCAGCTTTGCCCTGCATTTCGTAATCTCGACTTTGATGCATTGTCAATCACATCGTCTATGTCGGCATCTTCAAGCACAATAAATGCGTCGTTGCCTCCAAGCTCTAAAGCTACTTTCTTAATTTCCTGACCAGCTATTGAAGCAACTGAAGCTCCTGCTTTTTCGCTGCCTGTTAAAATAACTCCTTCAATAATAGGGTTTCTTATTATTCTTTCGACTTTCGATGAAGATATTAACAATGTTTGCATTACTTCACTTCCAAATTTTGCTTTATCAAAAAGTTCTTGTATATTTAATGCTGTGCGACATACGTTTGAAGCATGTTTTAAAACTACAGTATTACCTGCAAGTATTAAAGGTATAATTGTACGTAAAGCCTGCCAGTAAGGGAAATTCCAGGGCATAATAGTAAGAATTGGCCCAAGTGGTTCGTACCTCACTTCACTATACTCATATTTAGTTTTAACTTTTTTAGCTTTTAACATTTCTTCAAAATTTTGAATGTAATAGTCAATCATTTCTACTACTTTTTGTATTTCCTGCCGCGATTGTACAATTGGCTTTCCGGTCTCAAGTGTCATTTGGCGTGAAAAAGTTTCTAAAGATTCTAAGATAATGTTTTTCAAGTTGATGACTTTTTCTTTTCTTATGTTTAATGAGGTTTTTTTCCAGGTATTAAAAGCCTCAAGTGCAAGTTTTATCTTTGAATCTATTTCCAGTTCCTGCAGTTCTTCAAAATCTTCAATAAGAATTCCATTTGAAGGATTAATTGACTTTAACTTCATAAATATTTTTTAACTAAATAAGTGTAGCACGTTGACAGAAACGGTACTTGCTGCTATAGTTCGGCAACTATGAATACACATCTTGATATGTTAAATGTAGAAGAGGGAAATGCAGAAAATACTACCCCGCACTCTCTACCTCCGGAATTTGTTTTTCCATATCCTAATCCAGGAGATCTGCGATCGGTCTTTATTAACATCTTTTCATATAGGCCCGAACAGATTATTTATCTTGGTGCTCACGAATCTCTTGTTAACCTAACAACCAAATTGCAAAATCTATATTACGAAGGGAGTCATCCATCACATGGAAGCGAAATTTACATGGGCAGCCAGGTAATCATATCACCTGCTAATGAAGTACCAACACTGTTAGGGAATATAACTAGAGGAACCCAAATTAGAAAAGTCCTTGTAATTATTGAGGGAGAGGATTCTCCTTCAAATCCTAACTACAAAGCTCTTCTTAAGCAAATTTTAAATGGTCCAACATTACAAATGCCTTCCAGCCTTTGTATTACGGTAATGTACACAAATGCTTTTCGAGCATAAAGCTTTAGGGGTTTTTATAACTTTGTTTCCCTGCTATTATAGTTAGAATTTAATTTTAATTTCTTTCTATGAAAGCAAAAACACTCAGTATTGTAATTCCTTCTTATAACGAATCAAAGACCCTCGAAGAGCTTGTAGGTAAAGTATTAGCAGTCAAACTGCCATTTGGTTTTTCTAAAGAAATAATCATTGTAAATGATGCATCTAAAGACAATTCACTAGAAATTATGAGAAAACTCGCGGCTAAAAACAAAGAAATAATCGTATTAGATAATCCTAAAAACCTTGGTAAAACACAAACAGTAAGAAAAGGTTTTATGAAAACCTCTGGTGAAGTTGTAGTTGTACAAGATGCGGACTTAGAGTATGAGCCAGAAGAACTAAAAGAATTGTTGGAACTTATGATAAACGAAAATCTTGATGTAGTTTACGGCAACAGATTTGGTAAAAAAAACAAAGTAATTTATTGGAAAAATTATTATGGTAATAAAGGTATTTCGTTTATTTCCAACATTTTCACTTACCCAAGAATAAGAAAATTCATTCCGGACATGGAAGTTTGCTACAAAATGGTTAAAGGTGAAATAATTAGAGATATAGCCCCAAAAATTACTGCAAAAAGCAACTTTGGTTTAGAACCCGAGCTTACTGCACGGCTTGCAAGGTACAAAAAAGATGGTAAGAGACTAAAATTTGGGATTGTGCCAATTAGTTACTTTGCAAGAAGCATTGAAGAAGGTAAAAAAATGAAAGCGTTTAAAGATGGATTTAAGGCGCTTAAAGAAATTATTCGCTATAATTTGGGTAGACAATAGCACAATAAAACCCCGTAACTTACTTCTTTATATAAACAATATATTTATATATAAAGAAGTTTATAAGCATTTGTGTTCCTGCAGTAAATAAGTTTGCTATAGTTGAAAGCGCAGCTTCGGAAAGATCTATTCCTAAAATCCTTTTTAAATCATAATAAAGAGAGTAAATAAATGCGCCCACAAAAATATTCATAACAAAAACCAAGGTCATTCTTAAGGCTTGATTACGCATTTTTCCTTCGGTGGCTTTAAAACTCCACTGTCTATTTATAAAAAAGACAAATATACTTCCGAATACTCCTGAAACAATTTTGGCAGAATAAATAAGTCCAAATATTTTTATACCCTGCCCCAGCCCTAAAATTTGAACAATAAAAAGAAGTACTAAAGTATCTACAACAAAACCACCAATTCCTGTAACAAAATATTTGGCGAACTGTTTAATAATCTCTTTACTACCAAGTTTTTTAAGCTTTTGTTTCATAGGTAAAAATTATAACAGCGACCATTTATAAAAGAAAGCATATTTGCACTTGACTACTATACCCCAGTAAGGTATAGTTAGTATATGGATAACAAATGCGACCAACTAGTAAATTCAGCTAAAAGAATCGAGGGGCAGCTTAGAGGCATCCAAAAGATGATTCTTGAGGGGAAAGACGGCAAATTAATTCTTACCCAAGTAACAGCAGCGCGGGCTGCGCTTTCAAGGCTAGCAATTGATTTGCTCAAAGATGAATCCCGAGAGTGTTTAAATGCAAAGACAAAAAAAGCTAAATCTGATAAATTTGAAGAGTTGGTAAGCTCGCTTTTTAAACTTACTTAATTTATTATTATTTTATAAATGTCAAAACCCGAAGAACTTACAGCAGAGAACTTTAATGAAAAAATCAAGCAGGGAAATGTCCTTGTAGATTTTTGGGCTCCTTGGTGCGGCCCTTGCCAAATTATTGGTCCAATAATTGAACAAGTAGCTGAAGAAATGAAAGACAAGCTAAACGTTTACAAACTCAATGTTGATGAGGCACAGCAAATAGCTATGACCTATGGAGTAATGAGCATCCCAACGATGATAATGTTTAAAGACGGTCAACCTGTAGGCAGAGAAATTGGTGCGATTCCAAAGGCCGCAGTTGTAAATTTTGTAAGTAAGCATATTTAGTAGATTATGGATAGTAATAAATTTGATTTGATAATTGTAGGCTCAGGACCGGCAGGTTTAACAGCTGGTATTTATGCATCAAGAGCCAATTTAAAAGTTTTGTTACTAGCTGGCGAACAGTGGGGAGGCCAGCTAATGAAAACAACTGTTGTTGAAAACTATCCTGGGTTTCCTGAAGGAATAAACGGTCCTGAACTTATGACAAAAATGAAGGATCAAGCAGAAAAATTTGGAACAAATATAAAATATGAAAATGTTTTAAGTGTTGATTTAAATGCACAAGAAAAGAAAGTAACTACCGCAAATGGAGATTATTTCGCTAGGGCAGTAATATTAGCTACCGGGTCGGAACCTCGTACTCTAGGTATTCCAGGTGAAGATAAGTTTTATGGTCGCGGGGTATCTACATGCGCTACGTGCGATGCTGCTTTTTTTAAAGATAAAATTGTAGCAGTAGTAGGAGGAGGAGATAGTGCAATGGAAGAATCAACATTTTTAACAAGATTTGCTTCTAAAGTTTATCTTATCCATAGACGCGATGAGTTTAGAGCAAGCCCAATAATGCAAGAAAGGGCAAAGTCAAACAGCAAAATTGAATTTATGCTCAATTCAGAAATTAAAAAAATAATTGGAAATGAAGTAGTTGAAAAAATCTTAGTATTAAATAATAAAGATAATAGCCAAAAAGAAATTAATGTAAACGGGGTATTTTTAGCAGTTGGACATATTCCAGTTACAGGCATATTTAAAGACCAGCTTCCTTTAAACGACACTGGCTATGTTATGCCTATAAATGCATTTTCTGTAAAAACAAATGTGAAAGGAGTTTTTATTGCAGGTGAAATACAGGACTATATTTATAAACAGGCAATTACCACTGCGGCTGATGGCTGTAAAGCAGCACTTGAAGCACAAAAGTTTTTAGCCGAAAACGAGTAAAATCCTTCAATCAATTTACTAGTAAAAAAATAAAAGCATCAGAACCTTACGAAGACCACTCTTTATTTCTTTTCCAAATTTAACTATATTGATTTAGTTAAAGAATAGAGGTTTGTTTTTGCGTTTTTTAAATAAAACAATACGGCTCAAAGAATGGCAGCTGGATATTTTTTCAGCTTTTGTTTTGCTGGGTGGTATTTTCGCTGGCGTAATTCTTGCTGTTGCAGGTTTAATTCCATTAATTAATGCTGATGTTACTAATTTAATTACGCTTACCTCAGATGCATCGTTTAACACTGGTAGTTATGCTAGTACAAATATAACCGGAGCGGGAGATGGTGCCTCTGTACAGTTAACACCTGGCGGCGCTGGATGGCTTGACCCAGCATGGACTTACCGACGGGATATTACAATTAACAACCCTAATACTTCTACTCTAACTGAGTACCAGGTACTTATTACTCTTAATACTAGTAACTTTAATTATGCAAATGTTCAAAATGATTGTGATGATATTCGTTTTGCCAATAATGCTGGCCAACTTTTAAGCCATTATCAGCTTGTGTGTAATACAAGCGGTGTAAGTCAATTTTGGGTTAAAGTAGATTCACTTGCAGCAAGTTCCGATACTACAATACAGGTTTATTTCGGCAATGCTTCCGCAACTAGCGGTTCAAACGAAGTGGCAACCTTTTCATACTCATCAGCTAAAACTGTTGGTTATATAATAAATGACAGGGTTAATGAAGCATCAGTAATCAGTCTTATTGCAAATAATCAAATTATTCATAATTCACAAACTTTTAATCTTAATGAATATGAAACTAATTACTTTCCTTTAGTTAACAGAAGTTTACCAATACAAGCTAAAGGATTATTTAATTTTAAAGATCCTGATACAGATAATGATACATTTGTACCGGTTTCATTTGCAGGTACAAACTTTAGATTTACAACAAGAGAAAGTGGAACAGATACCGAAGATTTTTGGATGATTAGTCCATGGGGTAGTGCTACAGTAACAATAGCCGGTGATGGCGGGGCAGCATGCCAAACACTTACAGTTACAGGCACAGCTGCGGTTAACGGGTCTGGCTGTAATTTAGCAGCGGGTATTACTTTTAAAATAACCAGTACAATACCAATTCTTGTTTTTTACGACGGGAATGCTAATCAAATTTCTCCAATTATGCCAGTTGAAAATGGACCATGGTACGGAGTGCCAAGCAGGACTCTAATGATTTCAGCAGCCGATAGTGGAGCAAACACAACTTACTTTAGATCCGACAACGCAAATGCTTACAATAATGCAATTGCAGCAAACAGGGATTTAACCCAAGCTACAGCATACGCGTCTTATGCTTCGGGACCCGCACTAAAAATAACAGGAGATAACCCAATTTTTGCATCAGCATGGAACGATGGTAACGGGAATGACGGCGTGTCATTTATGCCTTGGAATAAACTTGGCACGCGATTTGGAGGTGCAACTGTTGTTGACTATATAGCTATTGCCTCACCCTACCCTGCTACTTGCCGTGTTTACAATGCATTAACTCAAACTCTAGTCGCAAGTGGTACAGCATCATCATTAAATTCAGAAGTTTATATGCTTGGGTTTGGTACTGGAAATTCTAATACTTATGTTAACGGTCCGTGGTATGTTGATTGTGACAAGCCTGTGTACCTTTACGCTGAAATGTCTGCAGACGCAGAAACGCAAGTTTATACATATGAGCAAATGAGGCAGTTTGTTTACCCAACGCCTGCAATGAATTCAACACTTGGTAACGAAGAAGGCTCAATTCCTGGAAGCGGCACATGGGAATCAGCAGGAAATCAAAATGCAATAGATTTAAAGTGGAATGGAGGATGGGGAGATGGCACTGGAACATCAGTGGGTTTTGAAGCAAGTGTTTCTAATGTAGGAGCAAATGCAAATATTGCATTTCAAATTAGGGCAGCATCTAGCCTGGCCAACTTAACATCAACAAGCTATCAAACTTTAGGCGTAGCAAGTTCAGGTACCAGTTTTACAGTTACTAAAGATGAGCTTGACACTCTTGGCGTACCTACTGGTTTAAATGGTAGGTACATTCAAATTAAAGCAACACTCAACTCAATTGATGGTTTTATAAACCCAGTACTTGAAAGTTTTGGGGTAAGATACCAAGCTGATAACTCAGGTCCATCTGTAAACGCTTCGGGAATTCAGCTCTTTAAAAGTTCAACTGGCGGTGAAGTCACAACAGACAACTGGCTTAATAATATTGCTCCATACTTTTCATGGAGTGAAGGCTCAGATACACAATCTGAAATTGGTGGGTTTTGCTTGTACATAGGAAACGATATTAATGGTGACCCTGCAATTACTGAGGGTATTTTGGGTGATAGTGGTTTTAGCGTACCTGGTGCAGACTGCCCTTTTCAAATAGAAACACCTTATATTGATTTTGCTACAACTGCTTTTAGAGGAAGCCAATGGCTTGAATCTGACACAATAAAGTACTATATGAAGGTTAAGTCAATCGACCGGGCAGGGAACGAATATCTTGGAACTGCAGCTTCATTTAGCTTTTACTATGATGATACGCCACCTACAACTCCATTCTTCATTTCTTTACCTTCGGGATTTGTTTCTTCAAAAGAAGTTACTATAACCTGGCCAACAGTAGGAAACGAGCGGGCTAAAGATGACCATTCACAGCTTGCTGGCTTGCAGTACAGAATAGGAAATAATGGTGTGTGGTATGGAGATTTGCATAATGGAGCTGAAAATCAAACTGACTTATTAGTTAATGATGGACATTACGTTACAATTGACCCTTATGATTTTGATGCGCTAAGCCAAGAGGTTAACTTGATTTACTTTAGGAGTTGGGATAACGCTGGAAATATATCTACTGCAACAGTTAGCGGAACAATAAAGATTAACTCTAATGCACCAAGTAGCCCACAAAATCTTACAGTCACGCCATTAACCAATACAGTAAACTCCTATGCTTTTGAATGGGACCCACCTAGTAGTTATACCGGCCTTTTGAGTGGAATTACTTATTGTTACACTGTTAACACATTACCTTCGGCAGGTACCTGTATTTTTACAGGGCCAGGTGTAACAAACCTTGCTGCAGATGCATATGCTAACCTTCCAACAACTAATACACTTTACCTAGTAGCTAAAGATGAAGCTGGAAACATTAATTACTCAACATATACCCAGGTAGATTTTACGTATACAGGAACCGCTCCTGGTATTCCGCGTAATATTGAAGTTACAGATATTTCAATAAAAGATACTGCAAACTGGAGACTTTCTGTAACTTGGGAAATTCCCGAAAATATTGGTGCTGGTGTGAGCTCATATAAAATTTATAGATCTACCCAAGACTTAAGCTGTACAAACGATATTGAATCTTTTAGCCTTATTGATACTATTAAGGGTTCTACCTTTTACGCAAATACTGGTTTAAGCCAACAAACTTACTATTACTGCCTTAGAGCTTGTGATTCGGCAAACAACTGCTCTGCTCCTTCTGAAGTTGCATCTGGATTTCCTGACGGAAGATTTACTAGCCCAGCTGAATTAATTTCAGGGCCAACTATAACAAACCTTTCTACTCGCAGAGCAACTATAAACTGGGTAACAGTTCGAGGTTCCGATTCAAAAGTAGCATATGGAATTGCTCCTGACACATATTTTGAAGAAGAGCCATCAACTTCTACCCAGGTAAACGACCACGTTATAAACCTTTCGGGCTTACAGCCAGGAACCACCTACTACTACAGAGCAAAATGGACCGATGAAGATGGTAATACAGGAATAAGCCCTGAAAAATCTTTTACTACAGACCCTGCTCCTGTAATTAGAGATGTTTCGGTGGCAAGAGTTGGATTAGACAATGCTGTAATTAGGTTTACAGCAAGAGGTGCTTATGGAGTTCAGCTTCGTTATGGGCTTACCACAAGTTTTGGTGGAGCTATTGAAATTGACTCTTCACCTGTTGAAAGCACTTACACTGCAATAATCGAAAATTTGCAAGACGGCACAAATTACTTTTACACAATCAACCCTTTTGATGGTGAAGGATTTACATACGAAGGAACTGTTTTAAATTTTGCAACTCTTCCAAGACCTCAAATAACAAATGTAGATATTGAAGAACAAAAAGGAAATGCACAACCTACAATAAAAATTACCTGGGAAACAAATACCCCTACAAACTCAATTGCTACTTACTTTCCTGTAACTAACCCTGCATTTACTCGAGATCAAGTAGATATTAATTTAAAAGATGGTAAACATGAAATGACTTTAGCCGGACTGGAAGCAGAAACAACTTACAACCTGATTGTGAAAGCAGTTGATGCTTTTGGTAACCAGGCACAATCAGATACTATTAGCTTTACAACTGCAACAGACAGCAGACCACCAGAAATTTTTAATTTAAAAGTAGAAGGCACTATTACTAACTTTTCGGAAAGTAGCACTGGCTCCGACCAGCAAAAAGCACAACTTATTGTTTCGTGGGATACTGATGAACCTGCAACAAGTCAAGTAGAGTTTGGACAAGGAAGTGCCTCAGTTTATACACAAAAAACACAACAAGATCAAAATCTTACTTTCAACCATTTAGTTGTAATTTCAAACCTTACACCTTCGCAGGTTTATAGCCTTCGAGTGATTTCTGCTGATAGCGCTGGCAATGAGGGTTTGTCGGACAATTCTGTTACTATAACTCCTAAGGTTGTAAGTTCAGCTTTAGACTTAGTGTTTTCAAATCTACTTGAAATATTTGGTTTTTTGCGATGAATTTGAATTTAGATCAAGCCAAAACAGAACAACCCCCCAAAACAAGTGTTATCAGGCTAAGGAACGTAAATAAAATTTTCCAGGTAAAAAGTCAGAATATTTGGGTACTAAAAGATATAAACCTTGAAATAGGTAGCGGAGAGTTTGTAATAATTTTTGGACCGTCTGGATCGGGAAAATCTACCATGCTTCATATTATGCTTGGACTGGAAAAACCAACTGCTGGCGAGTCTTATCTTTTTGATACACCAATAAATAATGTTACCGAAACTCAAATGTGCTTATTACGAAAACGTAGTGTAGGAATTGTTTACCAGCAACCTAACTGGATTAAATCTTTACCTGTTATTGATAATGTAGGGTTTCCTTTGTCTTTAAAAGGGGTTAATAAGGAACAGGCGAGACTTGCTGCAACCGCTAAGTTGGCAGTTGTAGGAATGGCACAATGGAGTAATTATAGGCCTACTGAACTTTCATCGGGTCAACAACAGCGTGTAGCATTAGCAAGAGCATTGGTTGCAGAACCTGACCTTATAGTTGCTGATGAACCTACAGGTAACCTAGATGTTGTTAACGGAGATAGGCTAATGGATCTTTTTAAAGCACAACAGGAAGCTGGTAAAACTATTATAATGGTTACCCACAACGTAGATTATTTAAAATATGCTACAAAAATTGTTCAATTTAGAGATGGATTTGTATTAAATGTTATTGACCCAAGAGGTAAAGATATAAAACTATTGCAAAAAGAATTAACTTCTGACCCCGACCCTAAACTTTTCCCTGATCAAGAAAAATATTCTCCTGCTGCGCTAGAAAGGTTTGTACAAACTTATGCCAGTGAACTTAATTTAGAGCAACCTAAAGTTAAAAAAGGCTTTACAAAAATTGTTCGAATTATTAGCAGGCGAATAGTTAGATTACCTCAAAACATAATTAAAGCTGCAGCCATTTATGTAAGTAAAACATTTGTAATAATGGCAGTGCTAAGCTCGATTTTATTTTATAAAGTTGTAAACATTTTGACTTATATTCCTTTAGTTAACAGATTATTTACTAAAAAAAGCAGCGAAAAGCTGGAAATGCGTGTGCATGGTTTTGTTGCTGGTTTAAGAAAATCTTACAAAGACAGAATAAGTTTAATAGATATTGCCGACATAGCAATGCATAACATGTTTAATAAAAGGGCAAGAAGTTGGATAACAATCGGTGGGGTGTCTATAGGTATAGCTTTTATTGTGTTTTTATTATCAATTGGATATGGTATTCAAGAGCTTGTTGTATCAAGAATAGCAACGTTAGATGAGCTAAAACAACTTGAAGCAAGGCCTGCAGTAAGCACCAACATTTCAATTACAGATGAAACTGTAAGTAAGTTCAAAGAGTTTGAGGGTGTTAATGAGGTTCAGACTGTTTTAAATATCGCAGGTCAAATCAGTTTTTCAAACTCACAAACCGATGCAGTGATTTTTGGTGCTCAATCAGATTACCTAAAAGCAACTGGAATAGATATTTCGAATGGAGAGCTTTTTAATAATAATGACATAGTCTCAACTCTTATTACTAAGGAATCACAAGAAGACATTACTCTTGCATCAGCAGATAATCCTAATAATCTGGTAGTGGAAACCCCCAATAGTAATGAATCGGGAAAAAATATGCTTGAATTACCCCAAAAAGAGCGTGTTGCTGTCATTAATACCCAGCTAGCTACTTTGTTAGGGCAGGAAGCTGATCAAATAATTGGCAAAGAGGTTGAAGTATCATTCATCTTTACTGGAGATCTTACAACTTCAGGTCAAAGAATGGAATCAATTGCTGTGCCGTATGAGGTAATTGGAGTAACACAAGATGGTGATACCCCTCAAATGTATGTACCGCTAATCGACTTAAAAGAAACTGGAGTAACAAAGTATTCATTACTTAATGTAATAATGAGTAACTCAAATGCAGTTGAAGACGTGAGAAGGAGAATTGAGTTTTCTGGTTACCAAACTACTTCGGTGCTGGATACTGTGCTTCAAGTAGAATCCTTATTTAGCAGTGTTCGACTCGCACTTGGGATCGTTGGTGGCATTGCTTTATCGGTTGCTGCACTAGGCATGTTTAACACCTTAAGCGTTTCGCTTTTGGAACGTACTAGAGAAGTTGGTTTGATGAAGGCCATTGGCATGGTACCTAAAGAAGTGCAAGATCTTTTTATTACAGAAGCAATTGCTATGGGTTTTATTGGTGGCTTTGGGGGGTTATTTGTAGGTTTTATACTAGGCAAGATTATCTCGCTGTTTCTAAGTGCTATTGCAATTTCTAGGGGGTTTGGAGTTATTGATGTCACTTTTATTCCACCAAGCTTAGCCTTGTCTATTATGCTTCTTGCCGCTTTTGTAGGTACTTTAACTGGTTACCCCCCTGCAAACCGCGCAACAAGAATCTCAGCAATTAATGCTTTGCGATACGAATAGTTTACAAGCCAAGCAATTTGTTTATTCGTTCTTTTGTAGCTTCGGATGCGTCTATTTGTCCTTGTAAATCAATAATATCATTAACACTCACATCCTGAGCCGTGTCTTCGGATTTAATATCTAACATTTCACCACCAAGTGCATTTACAGCAATTTCCAGCTGATTTATTCTACTTGCCATTTTATAAACAAGATCTCCGTTTCTTAAAGTCATATAAAGACCTACTGCACTAGAAACTACAAGGGCTGTAACTACAGCGGCTATCATCATTATCAATGTGTTTTGTCTTGAATCTGTTGACATTTTGAATAATTATAAAATTTAAATCTTACTTTATCTTATCAAAAAATGAAGTAAGTAAAAAGGATAAACGAAAAGAAGTAAAAACGATAAACTTAAAGCTAAGAAGGAAAAACGAACCAGTCTCTAATTACTAATCGCTAGCTTAATAAATACAATATATTGTGTTTTTGCTACTTGACTACCACAACATGTTGGGTATAGGATACAAATTACCGCTAAAATATATCTTAAAGTTTTTATTATGATAGGAGCTGGAACTGATATTGACAACGACCTAACCCCAGCAGCTGAAATACCCTATGAGCTTGAGACTGAAAATACAATGATTCCTAGTATGGAAAAGGCTTTAGAAGTGGTTCAAATACTGCATCAAATCTTCACTTCAGATCAGATTTATTCTCTGGACGGATTTGCAGCAATAATAGCTGCAGCCGCAGGCAGATATCCACTTGAGAGCATAGAGTTTGCCCCTTTTGCGATTGAAGTGAATTTGACCCCTGCAATCGGGTTTTTATTAATACAAAAAACACCCAAAAGAGATGACGATATTTTTGTTGATATTCTTCAACCAAACCAGGAAAACCAATTAATATCAAGGCAAGCTCTTTTGAAAAGATATGGATTTAAAAGCTTATCTCCAATGACCAGGCTAACTGCAATTTCACAGCTGGTTAAGAATTCGATTGCACTATTAGAAAATAGAAAACTACAAAAACAAGATTTACATAAAAAACTTAAATTGCTTAGGGATGTCATTAGTTCACATAGCGATGATTTGGAAACACTTTACTTAACTGATCCCGTTTTAACACACATTCCACATACATCTATTCGTATAGCACTAAGTCAAATTGACGGGATACTCACCAGAGAATCCTAGTACTTCTCTACTCTATAAGCAATTATAAAATCGCCGACCGCAAGGTCGGTAATTGCTGGTTCCAATAACATTCCACACTCCATTCCTTTTTTTATCTCTTTAACCTCATTTTTTCCTTGCCTTAGTTGCTTAACCTTTGAAGTGCCTCGCAACTCATCTTCATGTCCAGATTGCAGCTTTACAGCTTTAACCTGGTAGCCTCTCAAGAATTTATTATCTAAAACTTTACAGCCCGCAACCTGGCTTCCATCTGACAATGTAAATACCTGCAAAACCTCGGCTTTTGCCATTTCGATTTCTTCTTCAATTGGTTTATCCATACTATCTAAAACATCTGCAAGTTCATCAAGGAGTTCATAAATAATTTCATATTTTCTAACAAGCACTTTTTCTCTTTTTGCAATTTGGGCAACAGAGTTTGGCACATCACTTTGAAAAGTTATAACAATACCTTTTGCAATTTTAGCCAACTCAATATCTTTTTCAGTTACTTCTCCTGTTCCACTATTTAAAATTGTTACTTTGGATTCTTCATTTTCTAGAGCTTCAATTTCTTTTGTAACTGCCTCCAAGGTACCTTGAGTTGAGGTTTTTAAAATTATTTTTAATTCTTTTTGACTTGTACCACTGTCTTTTTCTTGCTTTTGCATAAGCATTTGAGCAAAAAGTGATTCTGGGTCGAGTTTTTGGAGTTCACTAGCTTCATCTTCATCAACTTCTCCTGTTTTTAACTGACTTTCTAGGTTTCTTGCTGCTTGCTCATCTTCTACAAAGTTAATAATCTCCCCTGTTTGTAGGTCGTTTTTTAAGCCGGCAACCGTAAATGGCTGTGACTCATTGACTATTTGAAGCTGTTTTTGATTTTCATCTAAATAGGCTCTTACCTTAAAATACCCTGACTGGGTTACTCCAAACATCCTTTGGGTTAAGTTTCCTGCTTTAAGAATTGCAAGTGCCGCGTAACCAACGTGCTTGTTGAGGCTAGATTCCATTACAAAAGCTTCAGCCACTACACCTTCTTTTGGTTGCTTTGGCTTAAGCTCATTAACTTCAGTAAGTAGCTCAATTCCTTCCAGTAATTCTTTAAGACCTGTTTTATTTTTTGCGGAAACCTCAAAACACATTACGTCACCTCCATATTCTTCTATTACGACTTTATAACTAGACAGCTCTTGCTTTATTTTTTCTATTTTTACGCCTTCCAAATCGATTTTATTTAATGCAACAATTATTGGAACTTTGTACTCATGAGCAAATTCTATTGATTCTTTTGTTTGAGGTTGGACACCATCATCAGCTGCAACAACTAAAAGCACAAAATCTGTTACTCTTGCTCCCCTTTGCCGCATATTGCTGAAAGCCTCGTGGCCTGGCGTATCTATAAAAGTAATTTTAAAGCCTGTGTGTGTAACTACCTCGTGTGCTCTTGTATTTTGAGTTATTCCTCCAAATTCTTTTTCAGCAACTCTTGCTCCTCTTATTGAATCTAGCAAAGAGGTTTTACCATGGTCCACATGACCCATTACTGCGACTACAGGCTGTCTGATTGTTTGTTTTTTGGGTAATTGTTTTTTTGCCATATACCAACGAGAGATTTTAACATACAACCTTAAGATAAAATAGATAAAAATCTTTTGATCCTATGGTCTAGTTTTTTTAACTTGTATAATACGATATGTTTGACTTTACGAAGCTAAAAAAATTAGACCCGGTACTAGTTATCCTAATTGCAATTTTTGCTTTGTTTAGTAATTTAAATGTTTTTGCAACAACTTTCTTTTTTGGAAGATCAACTTCGCCAATATTTATCTCTCACATTACTTATTGGATATTAGGTATACTACTTTTTGTTTTGATAGGCACTTTTAACTACAAACTTTTAAGAAATAAAGTTGCAGCAATTGTAATTTTCATAGTTTGTGTGGCAATGCTGTTAACTGTTCTCATAGCAGGAGAAACGATCCTCGGTGCAAAAAGATGGATTAACTTAGGAGGGTTTTATCTTCAGCCATCAGAATTTGCAAAGCTTTTTTTAGTTATTATTACCGCTAATCTTTGCTCCCAACTTTCAATACGAAATAGGAAGTTAAAGATTTTAAAAGTTACCCCTTACCTTGCTACCATTTTAGTAATAGGTATTTTAGCTGGACTTACATTTCTCCAAAATTCTCTTGGTAATACAGTTTTAATTTTGCTTATAGGCTTAGGGGTTCTTTTTTATGCTCATCCTTTTTCTATCAGGCAAATCTTGGTTATTGCTGTTTCACTTTCTGCCATAATTTTTGCGGTAATTCTTAAATCACCTGAACTTTCAATTAACTATGCCGCAGCAGGCACAGCTTGTGCACTGGGCCTCGCCTTTATTGGACGCGTTAAGAAATTAAGCCGGTTGTACAACGCAGCAATTGTTTTAGTAGCCTTTGCTGTTGGGACAGCGGCTGTGCCTGCTGCGGCATACATTTACCACAATGTAATACAAGACTATCAAAGATCTCGAATCGAGTCTTTTATAAATCCTGACCAAGATGAAGCCGGTTCCTGGAATAAAGAACAATCTGTTATAGCTTGTGGCGCCGGCCAACTTACTGGCAAAGGTTTTTTACAAGGAACCCAGTCTGCTAACGGACTTTTGCCATTTGCATACAGCGATTTTGCATTTTGCGGTTTTGGTGAACAGTTTGGGTTTATTGGGATTCTAATTTTATTGCTGCTTTACCTAGTGTTATTTAATCGCATTGTTTCATTAACCAACACTGTTGAAGACCCTTTTGGAAGACTGCTCCTTTTTGGCACTGCGTTAATAATTGGATTTAATACTTTGCAGCATGTTGGAATGAACTTAGGGCTATTACCTATAACAGGCGTACCTTTGCCTTTGATTAGCGCCGGTGGTAGCGCCATGCTAACAGTTATGGCCTCTTTAGGAATATGCTCTAGTATTTTAGCAACTGTTAACAAAAACAAAGCTACTGTTACAAAAAAATATATTTATCGAAAATTATCACATTAGCAAGAATATTAACAAATCTGCTATACTACTTAATAATATTAAATTAATTAAAATGAAAAAATTATTTTGGAAAATTGTAAAGTGGTTTTCAATAATTACTTACCCTGTTTTGCTTTCAGTATTAATTGCAGTGGGTTTTTTGCTTTGGCAAAAAGAAAGGCAAATATCTGAATCTTTAACAACTTACAAACAAATGTATTCGGAACAATCCATACCTGGTGAACCTAAAAACGATATTTCATCTGCAATAAAAGATGTTAAAGATAACATTGTTTCAAATTTATATAAAGAAATAAGCAATTTAAACTCAGAAATAGACTCTTTAAATGGAATGATCGAAAGCGCTGAAAAAGAGGGTTACGGAGAAATTAGAGGAAGCATTTTACCTTTTGTATCAAATGAGTTTGGGCTAGATCAGTACCAAAGAGTATGTGCACAAGAAGTAGATAACTTAAATAAGCAGTTTTGCGTTTCTGTTTCTGCAATTAAAAAAGACTATGCATTGGCAGTACCCGCTGGGAGTTATTACGTTTACGCTCAAATACAAAATGCCTCTGATGACACCTTTAAAGCTTACTACACTGAGTTTGTTCAGTGTTCAAGATCTGAGGCAGATAATTGCGGAGCTGCTCTTTCAGACAAAAATCTTATTGTAAATGTGGAGCCAAGTCAGGTTGTAACCCAAATCGACCCTATAGACTGGAAAGACAGCCTCAAAAGTAAGGAAAATTAAAAAAAACCAACACTTTTAAAAAAATTTTAGTATAATTGCTTTACGATTTTGATGGTATTTGCTATCATCATTTGCATGCAAAACGCAGTTGTCTATAAGCAAAACAGTCAATTATAAGTACAGGTAACAATAATCGCACTTTGAGGCGATTTTTTGCGTTTAAATAGATTACTGTGTTGAGCAAACAAGGTATTTTACTTTTTTTACCTATATTTTTGATGACCCCTCCAAAGAGAATTAATCTTACCAAAAGGCCAGTAGAGGTATTGGATATTGACTTTCTGGAATCACAAAAGCGTTTTTTCGCTGAATTTATAACAACAGGTTTTGATGATCTGTTTGATGAAATAAACCCTATTGAGGACTATACCTCCTCGAGTTGGTCTTTAGAATTTGAAGATGTAACTTGGGAAGAACCAAAACTAGGCTTCAGAGAAGCACAAATGCTCGGCCTTTCCCATGATGCACCTGTATTTGTAAACGTAAAACTTGTTAATAAAAGATCTGGCGAAATTAAAAAACAAAAAATTTTCTTGTGCGATATGCCATTAATGAGTAACCGGGCATCTTTTATGGTAAATGGTAATGAACGAGTGGTTGTATTTCAAATTATGAGGTCAGAAGGTTTACTATTTTCTGAATCAAAAAGCTCTACTCCACTAAAGAAGATTTATTCGGTCAAATTAATGCCAAACAGAGGTAAATGGTACGAGTTTGAAATGAACAAATACGGAGTTATGAGTGTAAAACTGTTAGAAAAAAGACCTCGAATTCTTTTAACAACACTTATAAGAGCATTTGGGTATAGCTCCAATGCTGAAATTAAAAAACTTTTAGAAAAATATGATACTGGTGAAGTAAAGTATTTAGATCAAACACTTAAAAAAGACCCTACTAAATCAACTGAAGAGGCCTTAATAGAAATTTATAGAAAACTAAGACCTGAAGATTCAATTACACTTGAAAATGCAAGAAATTTTATTGAAAACATTTTCTTTAACAAAAGAAGGTTTTATCTTGGAAAGATCGGAAGGTACAAGCTTAATCAAAAATTAGGTATTAAAGAGGATATAACTATAAATGATTATTTACTAAAAAAGCGAGATGTGATCGAAATTATTAGGTCACTAATACAGTTGAATAATGGTCAAATGCAGCCAGATGACATAGACAGCCTTGGAAACAGAAGAATAAGAGTTATTAACGAAATTATAGCCGAAAAAATTCGAGTAGGAATGTTAATAATGGAAAAAAATATTAGAGATAGAATGAGCACTTTTTCAACTGATGAAAAGGTTACGCCAGCTATGCTGGTGAACACCAAGCCAATAATAGCTGCAATAAATCAATTTTTTGGAAGTTCTGCATTACTAAGATATTTAGACCAAGAAAATATTCTTTCTGAAATAGAAGCTAAAAGAAAAGTTACAGCAGGAGGCCCAAGGGGATTGACTAAAGAAAGGGCAACATTCTCTGTAAGAGATGTTCACGAATCGCACTACTCAAGACTTTGTCCTGTAACCACGCCAGAAGGACCAAATGTTGGAATGGTTAATCAGCTTGCTGTTTACTCACGAATAAATGATTTTGGGTTTTTGGAGGCTCCTTACTTTAAAGTGAGAACCAGGTTTATTATTGGCAAAGACAAAATAGAAGACTACTCAAACAGAATATTAAGAAATGACGTCGAAGGAGTTGGAAAGAAAGGAGATAGAATTACAAAACAGTTAGTTGACAAAGCAGAAAAGAAATCAATGGAAGAACTACCTGTAGTTCCTTTTGTAACAAGTGAAATTGTTTACATGGATTCCGATACTGAAGCAGAATACAAAATTGCACCTTTTAGCACAGCACTTGACCAAGATAACAACATTACTGTAGATAAAACTTACATTAGGTACAGTAAGGACTACATTACTGCTGATATTTCAGAAATTGAATTTATGGATTTATCACCTGCACAAATTGCAGGACTGGGACTATCATTAATTCCTTTTGCTGGAAACGATGACCCTGCAAGGACCTTTTATGGGGCAAAAACACAAAACCAAGCAGTTCCTTTAATTAAGAATGAATCACCAGTAATTGGCACTGGTTTTGAAAAACAAGCAGCAAAAGCAAGTGGACGAAGTGTACTTGCTGAAGCAGATGGCGTTGTGACATATGCAGATGCCCAAAAAGTAGAAGTTGAATACACACAAGGTAAAAATAAAAGAAAGCAGGTTTACGAAGTTGAAAAATTTATTAGAACCAACCAAAACACTTGTTTCAGCCAAAAGAACTTTCTTTCTATTGGTGAAAAGTTTAAAAAAGGAGATGTAATTATTGATGGACCTTGTATGGATGCTGGAGAGTTGGCGCTTGGGGTTAACCTAAGAGTAGCTTATATGAACTGGGATGGTTTTAACTATGAAGATGGAATAGTTATCAATGACAGACTAATTAAAGAAGATTTACTCACTTCTGTGCATATTCACGAATATACACAAGAGGTAAGAGAAACAAAATTAGGCAATGAGATTGTAACACAAGATATACCTGGTGTTGGTGAACATGCCTTAAGGCATCTTGATCAAGATGGGGTTGTAAGAATAGGTGCAAACGTTAATGCAAACGATATATTAGTAGGAATAATTGCGCCTAAAGGTGAAAGTGAGCTCACAGCAGAAGAAAAACTATTGAGAGCAATCTTTGGAGAATATGCTCGGGATGTGCGTGACAACTCATTAAGAATGCCCCACGGTGAAAAGGGTGTTGTAATAGGTGTACAGGTACTTGATAGAACTGAAGGTGCAAAGCTAAACCCAGGGGTTTTAAAGCAAATTAAAGTTTGGGTAGCAAGAACACATAAAATTTCTATTGGAGATAAGCTTACTGGTTATCATGGAGAAAAAGGGCTTATTGCTAAAGTTGTTCCGGAAGCAGACATGCCTTTCACAACAGACGGACATGCTGTTGATGTTATTCTAGGTCCTGCATCTATGATTAGAAGAATGAACCTTGGACAGCTTATAGAAACACATATTGGTTCTCTTGCTCATAAACTAGGCGTGAAAGTTGAGGTTCAGCCTTTTTCTGAATACTCTATTGATCCTTTGTTAGAATTAGCTAAAAAACAAGGTATTGATTATGAAGAAAAAGTTGATTTATTTGATGGGCGAACAGGTAAGAAATATGACCAAAAAGTCACAGTTGGGACAAAGTACATTCTAAAACTTGATCACCTTGCAGATCATAAGGTACATGCAAGATCGACTGGCCCATATACTCTTGTTACTCAGCAACCACTAAGGGGTAAAGCACAAATGGGTGGGCAAAGACTTGGAGAAATGGAAGTATGGGCATTGCAAGCACACGCTGTTCCTAACCTATTGCATGAAATGTTAACAATCAAATCAGACGATGTAGTTGGTAGAGCCGCAGCATACAAAGCAATAATTTCAGGCCAACCTATAAAAGCACCTACAATTCCTGAGTCGTTTAATGTTTTAGACAAAGAACTTGCTGGGCTAGGTATTAAATTGGACAAGATTAATGCCGAATACGACTATGAGAGAGCCGACATGGCACTTGAAGAAATAATTGATGCTGTTGATGCTATTCCTGTAGAAGAAAAAGGGCCAGGTAATTAAAATTTTAGTTAACTAGTAAAATAAATTTTAAACTTAATTTATGTTAAAAGATTTTAATGCAGTAAGAATAACTGTTGCATCACCTCAGGATATTCTTAACTGGTCTCACGGTGAAATTACTAAGGCAGAGACAATAAACTACCGAACTTTCAGGGCCGAGCCAGGAGGGTTGATGGCCGAAGAAATCTTTGGCCCTACTAAAGACTTCGAGTGTTACTGTGGAAAGTATAAAAAGATTCGATATAAAGGAATTGTTTGTGATAGATGCGGAGTTGAGGTAACACACAAAAGAGTAAGAAGAGAAAGAATGGGGCATATTAAACTTAGTGCACCAGTTACACATGTATGGTATGCAAATGGCGTTCCTAACAGACTTGCAGTAATTTTAGATATTCCTCAAAAAAAACTTGAAACTGTAATCTATTACGCACGATATGTAGTAACAGGAGTAAATGACGATGAACAGCAAAAGGCAATTGAAAGTCTTAAAGACCTGAAAGCTAACGAAATAAAAGAAATGGATGCAGAGCTTGAAACGAAAATTGTAGAAATCAATAACGAATTTAAAGAAAAAAGATCCGATGCAGAAAAAGAAAACGCCAAGGATAAAAAGAAATTGAGCCTACAGCTTGAAAGAATAGCGCAAAATGAAAAATCGGAAGTTGCAAGAGTTAAAGCTGCATTCAAACAAAGAATGGACAATTTGGATAAAAAGTTTGCTGATTTAAAAAATCTTATAAAAGATATCAAAGTCGGCTTTACCCTATCTGAAGAAGAACATTCGCTAATGGAAGAGTATGATTTCTTCTTTTATGATGCTGGCATGGGTGCAGAAGCAATGAAGCAACTTTTAGAAAAACTTAATATTGAAAAAGAACTTGAAGGACTTGAAGAAACATTAAAAGCAAGTAAGTCACAGCTAAAAAAATCAAAACTGGTTCAAAGACTGAGAGTACTAAAAGGAATTTTGAAGTCTGGGATCAGGCCTGAGTGGCTTGTTTTAGATGTTTTACCTGTAATACCACCAGATTTAAGACCAATAATCCAATTGCCTGGAGGAAGATTTGCAACTTATGACTTAAACGATCTTTATAGAAGAGTTATTAACAGAAATAACCGATTAAGAAGACTTATTAATCTTGGAGCGCCTGAAATCATTTTGCGAAATGAAAAAAGAATGCTCCAGGAATCAGTAGATTCGCTTTTAGATAACAATCATAAACCAGGTGCTCCAGCATTAAACACAAGGGGGATGCCTTTCAAATCACTATCTGACATGCTTAGAGGCAAGCAAGGTAGATTTAGACAAAACCTTCTTGGAAAACGTGTTGACTACTCGGGAAGAGCTGTAATTGTAGCTGGTCCTGACCTTAGGTTTGATCAATGCGGCTTACCTAAAAATATTGCATTAGAGCTTTTCAGACCTTTTATTATTAGAGAATTAATTGGCAGAGGCCATGCGGCAAACCCAACAAGGGCTAAAGTGATTTTTGAAGAAAAAGACACAATTGTATGGGATATTCTTGATGATGTAATAGTTGACAGGCCAGTACTTTTGAATAGGGCTCCATCTTTGCACAGATACTCAATACTTGCCTTCTACCCTGTTTTAATAGAAGGTAATGCTATTCGCTTACATCCGATGGTTTGCCAAGGTTTCAACGCAGACTTTGATGGAGACCAAATGGCTGTACATCTTCCATTGTCAGATGCTGCTGTAGTAGAAGTAAAAGAAAGAATGTTCGCTAAAGATAATATGTTGTCGTTAAGAGACGCAACTCCAATAGTAAACGTTTCTAAAGATATGGCTATGGGAGTTTACTTCCTAACCTTAATGCAAGGTAGTGAAAAAGAGGCGAAAAGAGCCTTTGGTTCGACTGAAGAACTTTTAACTGCATATAACATTGGAACTATAAAATTTTACGAGCCTATAAAACTGTTGAGAGATGAAAAGGTTTTAACAACCACAGTTGGTAGAGTAATTTTTAATAGCATATTGCCTGAAGGATTTGAATTTATAAACAAAGCTATGAGCAAATCCGATGTGTCAAAGCTATCCGCAAGAATTTTTAGAGACTATGGACGTGAAGATGCAATAAAATCACTTGATAGCATTAAAGACCTCGGTTTCGAATATGCTACAAAGCTTGGGTTCTCAATTTCAATGGGCGAGTTCCGATTTGGCGCAGGCGAAATCACAGGTAAAGAACTATCAGACTTTGATCAAAAAGAAAAAGAGTTGCTAAACGAATACTATGACGGAATGATTACCCGCAATGAGTTAAAAAGACTAAAACGAGATTTATGGTCAGAATTTACCGACAAAATTCAAGAAGAAGTTTGGGAAAAAGCAAGAGTGGCTGATGCATCTTGGAACCTTGTGGAGCTTAATAATTCGGGAGCAGTTCCAGTTAGCTCATGGGTTAAACAAATTTCCGGAGTTAGAGGTTCTGTATCAAATATGGATGGTGAGGTTGTAGGATTACCTTTAAGAAACAACTATGAAAAAGGTTTAAGTAACATTGAATACTTTGTAGCAGCTAAAGCTGTAAGAAAATCATTTGCTGATGTTGCGCTTAAAACAGCTGAGTCTGGTTACCTTACAAGAAGGCTGGTTGATGTTTCACAAGACTTAATTACTAAAGTAGAAGACTGTGGCACACAGGAAGGGTTAATAGTAAAAAGAGACGCGCCAAGACAAATGGCTTTTGAGAACAGAATAAGGGGTAGATTTACTACAAAAGCTGTTAAAGATGCAAAAGGAAAAGTCTTGGTAGATAAGGGTGAACCAATAACAGTAGACTTGGCTTCAAAAATTGCGGCAGATGAGTCAATTACTGAAGTTGAACTAAGAAGCCCTCTTAAATGTAGAGTGTCACATGGGTTGTGCCAAAAATGTTATGGATTTGATAATGGCACAGGAGAAATAGTCAAAATTGGAGAAGCCGTAGGTATTATTGCTGCCCAGGCACTTGGAGAACCAACAACTCAGTTAACTCTTAAAAGTAAATCTGACGCTAGAGCATCAAAATCTGACGTTACACAAGGTTTGCCAAGAGTAGAAGAACTTTTAGAAGCAAGGACACCAAAAGCTCTGGCTCAGCTTGCTGACGCTGATGGGACAGTAAGTATAATTGAAGACAAAAAGCATATTATTATTAGGATAAATGCAAAGCAAACCTTTGAAAAAGAATATAAATTAGTTGAAACAGACACTGTAACAGTAAAATCGGGAGCTAAAGTTGAACAGGGCCAAACAATCATTGTTAAGTCCGACAAAACAGAAATTCGTGCATCTTCAGATGGAAAGGTGAAAATTGCAGATGGTAAAGTAATAATTGAAACTGTTAAAAATGTTGAGTATGAAAGATATGCGAATGATCCATCTGACATCATTGTTAAAGATGGTGCTAAAGTCAAAAAAGGTGATGAGCTAACACATGGATCTATTGATCCTAAAGAGCTTGCACGGTTAAGAAGTATTGATGAAGCGCAAGCATACATAATTGCTGGGGTACAGTCTGTATATGGCATTCAAGGTCTTGAAGTTGATGACAGGCACCTTGAAATAGTTGCGCGACAAATGTCACGTTATGCTTTAATTAACGATAATGGTGGCAGTCAAGAGTTCCTTCCTGGAGATTACGCTGACATTATTGATATTGAAGTTGAAAACCTTGAACTTGAAAAAGCAGGTAAATCCCTAATTAAATACGAAAGAGTGCTATTAGGTGTTACAAATTCGTCAATAAGGACAGAAAGCTTCTTATCCGCAGCTTCATTTGAACAGCAGGTTAGAGTTTTGACAGATGCAGCCTTGATTGGCAAGGTAGATCACTTGAGAGGACTAAAAGAGAATGTTATAATCGGCAGGCCAGTTCCTTTAGGAAAAATGCTTATAGAAAAGAATCCTGAAGAAATTGAAGTGGTTGAAGAGCAAATTAAGGTAATTGAAGAATCAGAAGGTCTAGTTAAAGCAGATTTATAACTTATAGTTAAAAAATGGCAAGAATATCACAATTAGTAAGAAAAGGTAGAAATCCTAAAAAGAAAATTACAAGATTTAAAGGGCTCTTAATGCCTCAAAAATCCAAGTACAAGGCGTTTAGGTTTAACTACAATGGAGTTAACAATGCTTTTTTTGAAAAACCAAATCCTTTAAAAAGAGGGGTTTGTGTTTCGGTAAAAACAATGACTCCAAGAAAACCAAACTCTGCATTACGAAAAATTGCAAGAGTTAGGCTTTCTAACAAACAAGTAATTACAGCCTACATACCAGGCGAGGGACATAACCTTCAAGAGCACTCTGTTGTGCTTGTGCAAGCTGGTGGCAGGCCGGACTTACCTGGAGTTAGATATAGAGTAGTTAGAGGGGTTTACGATGCTGGTCCTGTTGAAGCAAGAAGACAAGGAAGAAGCAAGTACGGAAATAAAAAGCCAAAGAAGTAACAATAAAACATGACAGCGCGGGACAATGGCTATTGTCCCGCGCTGGAGGAAGTATAAACTTCTATAAAAAAGTATCAGTGAACAAAAGTAATTGATACACTTGAGAAATTAAACTCAGTGTAACAACTGAGTTTTTTTATTGTTCTACCGTAATACCCCTTGTGTAAGCAAGGAGGATGTAGGTGAATAAAAACAGTGCCGAAGGCATCTGATACAACAAAATACCATCCGGCGTAAGCCAGTGGTAGTTTATTTTTATTTATTAAAATGATACTAACTATTAAAAAGTAGTATCGGAAACTAAAATGAGAGGAAAGCAGTCACCAAAACGAGTTATTGTAGCCGACGAAGTTTACAATAGCGTAACAGTTTCTAAATTTATAAATTATGTAATGCAAAGCGGTAAAAAAAATGCAGCAAGAAAAGCAGTTTATGGGGCAATTGAGGAATTAGGACAAAAAACTAAACTAAAGCCTGTTGAAGCTTTAGAAAAAGCAATTGAGAATGTAAAACCAAAAATTGAAGTTAGATCAAGAAGAGTTGGTGGTTCAAACTACCAGGTTCCTGTTCAAGTACCTGAAAACAGGCAAACAGCTCTTGCTTTTAGGTGGATTATTGACGCTGCAAGGTCTTCAAGAGGCTCCAGTGAGTTTTACAAAAGTCTTGCTAAAGAGCTTATAGCTGCTCTTAATAATGAAGGAAATGCAATTAAGAAGCGTGACGAGGTGAAGAGAATGGCAGATGCAAACAAAGCGTTTGCACAATTTGCCTAAAACAAATGCTACTTAAACCGGACTATATTATAATAAAGAATGAGGTTTAAGCTTTATTTTGCTGGTTTCTTATTTACTGTTGTGCTCTACTCTGCTTTTGCATTGTTTTCGACTTCGGAATTTATTGAGTCAATAGTTGCAGGAATTTTTATTCTTTCTACTATTTTGTTTATTTTCACAAAAGAAGAAAAAGTAGAAAGTGAAGGTATACTTCAAAACCCTAAGGTACATTACTATCAAAATTCAAGAATAAACTATTACGGATACTTTATGGTAGTAGGTGCTTCTTTATGTGCTTTAACGTTTTATGTTGCCTCAACGCGGTTTGAGCTACCTATCGGCTTAGTTTCTTTGTTTTTTTGGCTCGTTATGATTTCTTTATCAATTATTGTATCTAACTATTTTAATAAAATTTATTTAAAAACTCTTTTAGTTGACTACATTTTAATGTTTTCCGGCACTAGCTTAAATTTTCGTGAAGTTGAGTTGATTATAGAGTTTTTGCTTCAAAAAGATTCATTAGATGCAAACTTATTAGTTAAGAAATGTAAGTCCAATTTTAAAAGTGTTTTAAAAGAAGATCTTCACAAAATTATTAATTTATATGTATTTTATGTTAAATCAATAACCACAGGAAACGAGTTAGTATCCGATGAGGTTGCAGTTTTGAATGAAAAATCAAGAATTAAATAAACAAGTTTTAATTGATCATTATAAAAGTCCTTGCAATTACGGCAAGCCTAAATGGAAACCTGACTTTATTGCTGCTAAGGAAAATACCCTATGCGGCGATGCAGTTAAAATCTTTATTAAAATTGAAAACAGTTTTATTACAAAAGTCAGTTTTACTGCAGAGGGTTGCTCTATCTGCATCGCCGCAACATCCTTACTTCTTCAAAACATTAAAGGCAAAAGTCTTGATTTCGTTAAACAGCTTGATGCCGAGTATGTTTTGCGCCTTGTAAAAGTAGATTTAAATCCTGAAAGAAAAAAATGTGCACTTTTAGGGTTTGATGCGCTTAAGGAAATTTAAGGCAGTATAGGTTATTATCGAAAACGGGGCTGCTATTAGCAAAAAAGCTCTTACTACTGCTTCTTCATTTCCTTCAAAAGTTACAAGTAACACAACTAAAAACATAAATCCAGTAACCCTTCCTACAAGGTAGGTGGTTTCTATTAGCACATTCATTTCTAGCCCTGACTCGGTAGAATCTTCTGCTAAAAGATTTTCCCGTATTTTGTAATCGCAATCAGCCTTAACTGTATCTACAAGAGTTTTATTAAAAGCTAATGCTATAGACCTAGCTACTAGTAAAGGTATACTCCATACTAACGCTAAAGCTGCGGTAAGCGCTGAATATATAATTGAAACCCAATAGCCGTTTAGCACTCTACTTTTATCTTCTAGTACTCTTTCATACAATCCTGCTGCTGCTGCAAAGAGTCCAATAAACCCTAACAAAACCCCTACTTGAAATTCATTTTGTATTAACAAGTAAGGAATAATCAAAAATAAGGCAAAAAACAATGTAGATTCTATGCTAATTATTAAATGTAAAAACACAAATCTTTTTATATACTTTTTGCGAAGAATTTTTGAAATCTCTGAAAATCTAAGCTTTGTTCTTGGTTGTTTATTGTAGCGAAACGGAGCAAATATTAATACAATATAAACAGCAATGCATAAAAGAGTAAGGCTTCGAAAATCGTTTGTGACCGTAAGCAATGAGCCTGCAAGTACTGGTAAGATTATGCTTAAAACCTGGTCTATGCTACCAGAAAGCAGTATAGTAGAACTTCTTTCATTACCCTGGATTTCTCTTAAACCAATTGAATGATGTGGTGCAAAAGCAAATCCTCTTGAAATTCCTCTAATAAGCGCAATTATTGGGTAAATCACGGCTATTTCGTTTAATGATAACGTAACAAAAATAAATACTGCCGCTTGAGCAATAAAAGATATGCGGTATGTCAAAAGATAGCCAATCTTATCAACATACATAGTTGCGATTAAAAACCCTATCCAAATACCTGCAAACCACAAAACCGCATCTATCATTAACACATATAGTTTTCCGGTAATTTGATAAAGCGTTATGTAATAAAAAGACCAAACTAAAATTTCAGATATGAGCAATCCTGTTTTAAAAGTAATGAATTGATAAACCAGTTGTAAATGGTTTTTTGTTTGTAAAAGCCTGTTCATGTTAGTGCTTAGTATATTGATTAAATGAAAATATTACCAATTTATCTTTTAAAAACTTGTGTTAAGATATCCCTATTTAAAATCTTTTAATGAAAATAATAATTTTTGCAGGAGGTACTGGCAAAAGGTTTTGGCCTGTTAGCAGAATAAAATCACCTAAACAATTTAGCCCACTTATTGCAGGAAAACCGCTTGTACGGCTACGGGTAGATGCTTTGCTTAAAGGCTTTAATGCTTCTGATATTTTTTTAAGTACAGGGAGAATTTACGAAGATGAGGTAAAAAAGATGCTACCTCAACTTCCTGCCGAAAACATCATTTTAGAGCCTGTTATGCGAGATACTGGCCCTGCCGTAACTTTGGCAGTAAACTATGTGCACAGTATTCACCCTGGTGAAGTCATTTCAATCCAGTGGTCGGATCATTTAGTTAAAGATGAAACTACATTCATTACAGCTCTTAAGGAAAGTGAGAGAGTTTTGCAAAAAGAATCAGCAAAATCTACTGTGTTTTTAACTGTTCCAGCTAGATTTGCTTCTCCGCACCGCGGTTATATTGAAATTGGAGAAAAAATTAAGCAAGTGAGTGGCAAAATTACACTTTATAATTTCGTAAGATTTAAAGAAAAGCCAAGTGAAAAAACTGCAAAAAAATACATAGATTCTGGCAATTTTGGCTGGAACCCAGGTTACTGGACTATTAAACCCGAGTATTTTCTCAAAATTGTAAATGAAAACGCACAGCTTATATCTAAGGTATGCAAAGAAGTTGTTGAATCAAATTTTAGTAAAGATTCTCTTACAAAATTTTCACAGCTAGAAAAAGTTGCGATAGATAAGGTTTTTGCTGAAAAGGTTAATTCCACTAATGCCTTGGCAATGTTAACAGATATTGGGTGGAGTGATATTGGAGAATGGATAGCCCTTAAGGAAGCTTTACAGTCTTCTAATACAGCGAATGTAATTAAAGGTAACGTAGTTGATTTAGACTCAAAAGATAGTGTAATTTTTAACCTGGACAATAAAAAGCTTGTTTCAACAATTAATTTAAATGGAATGGTAGTAGTAAATACACAAGATGTTGTAGCCGTTTTTCATAAAAAAGATAACTCCAGGCTTAAAGAATACCTGGCAAATCTAGAAAACGATGGTTTAAAAGAGTATTTGTGAGAATTACTGCTATTGCTATGCCGATCTTACTAGCCTGCCCAAAGAAATGGTGGTAAAGTCGAATCCATGCATGGGTACCAAGTCTTTACTTAAGGGTATACTATGGCTCATTTCCTTTTTTTTCTGGATAATTTACAAGAACAGCACCATTATTCATTCCAGCAAAAATTCGTTGAAAATTTATAATTTGTGTAGGCTGTTCGTATTTCTCACCCTCATAAGGGTTTCCATCCTGGATTATTGTACTATTCGGAAGCGTTAATTCTAATTTCCCAAAAAGTTTTTGAAAGTTGGGAACTGTTGGTTCTTGTTCACTGGGACCAGTTTCCATATGTCATTAATATTAAGCGTCAAAATATTACTACAGGTTTATTCAAATGTCCAGGGGGTTTCTAACTAGATATTTTGTTCTGTGACTTGGAAGATATCAATATTATAAAGTCTTCTAATCATCTCACGAATAAATTCTTTCCTTGAGGGTTTTATTGATGGTGTTTCGCCCCTTGTATAAATCTCAAACATTGTATTAGCTGCTACTCTGAGCTTATCTTGATCTTCAAAATTGCCCACAAGTTTTTTTGAAAAATCATTCAAGGTATTTTTCAAGCTTGTAAGCAATGTATTCAAAGGCTTATCTACTATTCCAACTTTTTCAAGTAATATTTTGGCATCATTAATAATAATTTTCACAAGCAAATTCGCACCATTTTTTAATTGCTCCAAAGAATTAATAGAAGAATACTTATTGGCGAAATCTTCTCTCACGAGTAATTCTGTTACTTGAGGATTTTTTTCATCTATTTGGGGTTCTGCAGTCATTACCATTTTGTATACATTAAAAAATTATGTTCATTTTTTGCTTTAGGTACTTCGTTCCACAACCTTTGAGTAATAAAAGGCACGAATGGATGAAGAAGTTTAAGATATTGCTTAAGTGCAAACATTAAAACATCCGCAGTTTCACGCTTTTCTTCATTAGAAGGTGATGAAATTATGCGAGACGTCTCTTTATCTTTTTTATCATAAAGGTGAGGTTTAGAGCTTTCTAATAATACATCACAAAAAGTATGCCAAAATTCTTGGTACAACGTTTCGGTAGCATATCCAAATTCAAACTCTTGAATGTAGTCTGTGACTTTTTGGTGGACTTCGGTGATGTGGTTGAATATATTTTTCGAGTTTTCTAGCTTTAAAGCTTCAGGTTTCAGGCTCGTGGCTGCGGGGGCTTCCTGATGCCCTATCCCTATTGCCTGGTTCCCTAATACAAATCTCGATGCATTCCAAATTTTATTCATAAACTGTTTAAAGTTTTTCAGCTTATCGTAAGTCATTGAATAGCTTGCTCCTGCGGAGTTTTGATAGTAGTAAACCATCCTAACCGCGTCTGTACCATACTCTACCCTTACTTTATCTATGTCAATTACATTCCCTTTAGACTTGCTCATTTTTTGTCCATCAGTACCTTTTACTAACCCTGTTAAATAAAGATGTTTAAAAGGTATTTGTTTGGTTTTAAAATAACTAAACATCATCATTCGGGAGTCCCAATTTTCTAGAATATCGAATCCTGAAACCATTACGTCTGTTGGATAAAAGGAGTCCATTAAATTGTATTTCTGTAATGTTGCAAATGGCCATTGACCCGAGCTAAACCACGTATCAAGCACAGATTCGTCTTGGAACCAACCTTCACCAGGACTTTCTTTCTGTACTCTTAGATGATTTGGATTATCATACTCAAGTTGAACCCAGTTTTCAGCCTCTACCCCTTGCTCCTTGCCTGCTGCAAGCTGAATCATTTCTTTAACTTCTCCATTTCCCCCAATTTCTTCTTTTACCTGGCCGTGATACCAAACTGGCAAACGATACCCCCACCAAAGAGATCTTGAAATTGCCCAATCTCGTAAGTTATCCATCCAATGATTAAATTTTGCAATCATAGATTCAGGGTGAATTGTAACAGAACCGGCTTCAGGTTTCGGGACTGAGGCTTTGAGCGATGACGTTCGAACGGCTGGGGGGTCTGCCAACTGCCTGCTGCTCGCTGCCCGCTGCCCATTTTCCACCATTTCCTTAGCAGCCTCTTTAAGTCCATCGTATTTTAAATACCATTGAGATGATAATAATGGCTCAATTGGTGCCTTAGTACGCTCTGCAATTGCAACTTTATTTTTATAAAGGTTATCTACATAAACTAAATTGCCATGCTTTTTCATATCTTCTTTCATAAGCTCTCTAGCCTCCTTTGTTTTTATACCTTTGTAGGGCCCTGTAAGCCCATTTAAGCGCAAGTCGTACCCTATTACGGTAATTGCCGGCAAGCATTCTTTAGTGTGCCTCATGGCTATTTCCCAGTCTTCTACAGCGTGCGCCGGAGTAACTTTTAGCAAACCTGTACCAAAGTCTTTATCGACTGCATAGTCTGCAATAAAGTTTAACTTTTTCTTTTGACCTAAAAATTCAACTTCTACTTTTTTACCAACAAAGTCTTTGTATCGATCATCTTTTGGATTACAAGCAATTGCAGTATCTGCAAAAATGGTTTCGGGCCGCACAGTACCAATAATAAATCCATTTGTATAAAATTTATCTTCAGGATATTCATCGAAAAGCATGAAATGAGATCCTGCAATAATCTTTGACTTTTCTTGAAAAACCTTGAAAACCTCCTCATTTATGTCTCCTTTAAATTCTTTTGAAACCACTAAAATATGAATATTACCATCCATTCTCATTTCTACACCAATGGCTTTTCCTTTTATTTCTAGTCCAGTTTCAATTTTTTCATAGCCTATACCTACAACTAATTCTGAGCCATAAGTGCTTCCTACAATATATGAACTTTCTTCTTGCTCATCTTTTGCTGGGGGATATTGTCCCACATTCCATACAACTTCTTTTCCCTCAAACTTATTTTTTAATTGTATGGCTTTTTCTTCCGGTTCAGTAAATGCATATTTAAAATAAAAAAATGGCGTTTGAGACTCTACATATTCAATCTGGTTATCTGCTACTGCAGTTCTTCCTTTTGGGTCCCAATTTACTATTCTTACTCCCTTATAAATACGGCCTTCTTTGTACATTTCCACAAAAGTATCTAAAACTGTTTCCACAATATCTTCGTCCAAGGTAAAAGTGTCGCGGTCAAAATCTGCTGAAAGTCCTATTTCCTGTTCATCTTTCTTGGCTTTTTTCATGTTTTCTAGGTTAAACTCCATCATCATTTTATAAAACTCTTCTCTTTTTAAATCGAACTTGTTAATCTTTTTCTTTTCTAAAACTTCTCTTACAAAAACACCTTCTCCTTCCAACCCTGCATGATCTTTGCCAGGAATCATAAGTACTTTTTTACCCTGCATTCGTTGGAATCTTGCCATTGCATCCATATATGCATACCCAGAAAGATTGCCTATATGCGGTCTACCGTAAGCATTTGGTGGAGGGCAGACTAATGCCCATGGAGTTCTTTTATCTTTAAGCATTTCTTCTTTAGAAACAATTTTAGAAGTGGCTGGATCAAACTCTGGTTTATAACTACCAGATTTTAACCACTCTTCAAGAATCTTTTTTTCTTCTTCGCTGTAATTGTATGGTCCTTGAGGTAGCATATAAGTTTTTTTCTTTAAGGATTATATCGTAAAATTTTTATTTATTGGTTATGTTTTCTTGCCTGACTAATCCTAACCCTGTCTTTAGTGATAGTTTCTTCAATTTATGACCGATACGGTTAAAATTTTAATTCGGTCGAAATTTCAGCTGGTTTGGATATAAGCCACAAAAGATTAAAAATACTTTGCAGTGTTTTTGCTAATGAAACGCTTTGAATAAAAGCACCCCAGCTTTCGTTATTATTTGCGGTTGATATTACAACATGATCACCTAGAATGCTTATTCTGTTATAACTTTCAAAGTTAGGGTTATCTAAAATTCGTACTTCACGTTTTAAAAGGTAGTCAGGATTAATACTCTGCTGATATTTTAAAGTTTGCAAAGACCACTCATTATTGGGGACAAGTTCTTTTGTTTCGTAGTTGGGCGGTGTATGACTTATTGTTTGCTTTTGCACTTCGGCTTTCGTAAAACTGTCAACAGGCATAATGCCGGTTATAACATATCTTGTCGAAGGAAAATCTTCGTAATCTTCAAGAAAGAACGCTTTTTTAGCAGCTTCAATTCCTTTTTCAAAATTTAAGAACCCTTCTGAATTGTTGCTTGAAGGTGTTACAAGATTGCCTGCCTTTACATTAAGCACATCTACAAGAGCCATTTGTAAGTTGTTAAGGTTTTGTTTTCTTTCTACTATCATTTTGCTAACAGCTTCAAGGCTTTTAGGCTTAACCATTAGTTGCCCTGATGTTTCCAAACCAGAAAGCTCCAAAAAACCTTTTAAAGAAAGATCTGTGATTACATCATAAACAGTAGTCCGGGCTATTTGTGTTTTTTTTGCTATTTGATTGGGTGTCGATTGACCTAGTAGTAAACATTGCTGATAAACACGGGCCTCATTAGCACTTAACCCTAACTTAAGAAGAATATTTTGGAGTTGATTCATAACTTATTCTAAACCCAGTAGTCACTGACGGTCAAGTGCAACTACTTTTTAAACACTCCCACAATCCATTTATGACTTTTTTGAGTGTGGTTTAGTTTTACAAGCTTAAATCCAGCTTTTTCTGCTCTACCTACGAGCTCATCTGCTGTAAAGAAATGATAAAACCGCTCAAGCTCTCCGTAGCTTTTCTGTTCTTTTTCAACAATTTCTCCTTCTCCTTCTCTCACGATTATGTAAAAGATACCACCATCTACTAATGCTTCATATGTTTTTTTAAAAAGCTCATCTTGATATTTACCCTCAACATGGTGAAAAGAATCTCGTGCCCATATGCCTTTAAACTTCTCTTTACCAAATGGTTGCTTGACCATATCGGCATGGATTATTTGAGTGTTAGGATTTTCAAATTGTGCAATTTGTGCAAACCTTTTAGATATCTCGATTCCAGTTACAGAATACTTCTCAGACAAAAAAGCAACATCAAGACCAGGCCCGCAGCCCAAATCTAATACTTTAGCTGGTGGGTTAATCATTTTTGCAAACTCTTCTAACTGCCCTCTTGAAGGCAATAGTCTGAACTTTTTTGAGTGATAGCTTTGGGCATGTGCATCATAGCTTGTTTTCGTTTTATTGGTGCGTTCTGACAATAAAAATGCAGCTTCATCTCCATTTGTTGATTTAAGTTGGGATCTATCTAATGTGAGCTCGTGATGTTCAAGAATAGTCATGATGTCTCTTGGTGTTTCAGCAAAATACAGTACCCCAAACTCTTTTTCGTCTATAAGCATATATTTTTGCATAGAAGATACTAGCTCTTTCCAAAAGTTACCAAACAGTATTACTGGCTTATGTGCGCCGTAATATAATTTGGCCAAGGCCCAAACTAAGCCGAATTCTGAGATTGTCCCTGTACCTCCTTTACATACAACGTAGGCATCTCCCTTTTCAATAAGCCCAAATGTTCTGTTTATGTAATTTGACTGTGCATCTGTTTCATCTGCTATGTTTGCAAGATTTTTTCCTTCAAATACTGTTGCAAGTTTTGGTTCCCAATAAACTACTGCGGTTTTACCATTTACTGATTCTGCTCCGTCTGTTGCTGCTTTCATAAGCCCAGGCCCACCCCCATTAACAATGGTATAACCATTTTGTGCCAGTAGTTTTGCTGATTCGTAAACTATTTTATAAATTTCATTTTCTGCAGAAATTGCTGAATCACCAAAAAATGTAATGTTATTTATAAGCCTTTTTGGCTTGTGGCTAATTCCTTTATTAGACTTGAGTTTAATGGTTTTTGGCTTTAACGGCAGCTTTATATTTGTTGGCATAGAGTTAGTATAAAGCTAAAAGCTAAAAGTTAAAAGCCAAAAGTTATGCACTATGTGACTTAACTAAAGAGTAAGTGATTGGACTTAGCGGACGCGGCTACTCCAAATAAAGAAAACATGTCTGTAATAACTTTTACCTATTCTAAAGCAATTTCTAAAGCTTTTTTTGCTTTTCGTATATTAGTTGCTTTTGTAAAATAAGACCCAACACTTACCCTATCTACCTTTTTTTTACGTATTAACTCAGCTGTAGTAGGGTTTACGCCTCCGTCAATACTAATCTTACCTTCAAACCCAATTTCTTTAAGCCACTCTACTCTATCCAGCACCCAGGGTATAAATTTATTTCCTTGGGAACCTGGTTTTACCGTCATTAGTTGAATTTCGGAAAACTTTTCGTAGTAATCCAAACTAAGTAAATCACTTTCAGGATTGATTGCAATATTTATTTTTAGCCCTTTTTTCATTAGTTGCTCTACCTCCAGTGTATCTGGTAGATACTCTTGGTGTATAAGAAACTTTACCTGTGCTTTTCTTTTTATCTTTTCTTCTACCCCGTGCAGGTAAAACGTTGGCAAATCCACCATCAGGTGGATATTAAACTTATTTTCGTTGAACTGGTTGATTTTTTCGATTGCATAGTCGAGTCTGATTGTTCTTTTCCCCGGGAATTCGTCGCCTGCAGCGTTTATATCAATGTCAATTGTTTTAAAATGCTTATTAAACTTAGCTAAAAGTTTGTCAAACCGCTTTTCTTTATTTTCTAAGATTGCAGGACATATTTGAATCATGAAAAAAGAGTGTATTGAGATTAGTATACTGCCAAAGTCGGAGATGTGCTAGGGGCTATGCAATTATCATGGGTGGCGATTACTCCCAGAAGCAGGCTTAACTGGTCCAGGTATGACATAGTCAATATACGGTGTAACATTCTGAAGATTGTTAAGATCGAATACCCTAAGAATGGAGTTCAAATTACCCGATTCGTCTGGACTATAAAATGCAACACAGGGCAAACCGTTTGCAACAAAAAAGTTGAGTGGAACCCTATCTAATGGAATTTGTCGAAACTGCCGGCTTTCGAAATAGTATAAGCCATAATCTGCGTTTGGATAGCCTCTATTTACTAGAGCTACTTCTTCGTTATCTATTGTTCCAATGCCAAATAGTCTGGGTTCTTCCCCAAGTACAGATATAGCCTCAACCGTATTTCCTTCGGTGTCAATCATCAAAGCAGGTCCGCTTTGATCACTTTGACCATTGGGAATCACGAAAATATTTGTTTGCCCATTCAGCCAAACTGGAACCAGCGAATAATCTCGGCTTTGTCTGGCTCTATAAAAAACTTCTCTATTGGTTTCTAACTGCGGTATAGTAGACAAGATTACACCTTCACCATTGATTAATAGTATTTTCGACCTAATTGGAGAATCACCCTCATCTACTTGAATAATAAAACTCCCCCTCCTTCCACCTAAAAGATTCCAATTGTTATACGGAGATGTATCTATGGTAGTTAGGGTATAGCTGGGCCATTCAATATTAAATATACCTAGCTTTTGCTCGTCATCAGGTGAGCCCTCATAATACTCAGCGACAAAAACTGCCTCTCCCACATGGTAGATGTGACCCTGGTAAATATATTCGTTGATGTGTACAGTCCAAGGCATTAAAGTTAAGGGATTAACATTTACTATGTTTGTACCGTTGTTATAACTAATTATCCAATCTCCACCTTCGCTTACTCGCGGTGCTATCCATGATTCATCACGAATTCCTGTAAGTGAAATTGAATTCATAACGGAGGGATACCATAAGGCCAACACGTGTGACCGTTCACTAGAGGGGCCTGCTGGTGGCTGCGGGTAAGTCACGAGAACTGGTGACTGAGACCCTCCCTGTGTTATTGCACAAATTGTAATAGTAAATCCCCCAAACAAAGCTACTGCAACTTTGAAAAGCCTTGAGTTTCCCAGGAATGGACTCTCTTCATTTAGTGCTCTTAGTGGATTTTCTTGAGGTGCTTGGCTGGATTGATCCATTATCTTAGACTTGATTATTTGCCCAAAATAGCGACTACTGTTCGCCTTGAACCATTTGAATACTGTTGTAATTTTAACACATCTTAACAATTTGTCAACAGCCCTTAGCAGCACTCTACTCTACCTCGGGGAATTTATTATTTTTTTCTAAATACCTATCTAACTCTTCCTCATTCCAAATGTTTTTAGGATTTTGAATATAACTTAAAAAAAGAACACCATCAAGATGATCTTGTTCATGTTGTAGCAAATGAGACCCAAAGCCTTCCCATTCTAAGTATTTTTTATTGCCTTCTTTATCTTGGTACTCTACTTTAACTGACCTAGGTCGCGATACGGGCCCGAATAACCTTAGTTTACCAGCACTTATTGACATACACCCCTCCCACTCTATTGCTGTTTCCCGTGAAACTTTTAGAATTTTAGGGTTAATTAAAGTAATCATTTTGTAAGCAGCCGATGCCGAATCCTGTGTAAGATCTTTGACAACATAAACACGTTTTAGTACTCCTAGTTGTACTGCCGAAAGACCAGCTGCAGCCTGTTTATTAGCAACTAAAGTGTCTTCCAAGTTTTTGATCAATACTTGAATCCTTCCTGAAGAGATTTCACCCGTATCAACCTTTTCTGAGGCTTCCAGTAGCCTTTTATCTCCTATTTGAATAATATCTTTTACCATGTTTCACGTGAAAAGTTAAGAATACTCACACTTCTATTTACCTTGACAAGGTAACAATAATCGTAAAATTTGTACACCTTGACGATATTATTATAACACGTTTAAAGAGATAGTCGGTACTATAAGACTATATAAAGGATTAACATATAAATCGTCCCGCAGCTTTACCTGCTAAGGTATTTTAAACTTGCTTTACCAAAATCTGTATTCTAACTATATAAGTTAAAATGGCTGAGTTAACAGCCTTATATTTGAACATCAAACATTTTTCAAGCAGGGTAAAGTTATTGACTTATTGGTGCAATATACATAAACTAAAAGTACTTATCAATCAACTGGATCCAGATAGATAAGTATTAATTTTATTTATTACCTAAGTTTTGTTATGAATAAGTCAGACTTAGTAGACTATATTGCAAACAAGACTGGTCTTACCAAGAAAGATGCAGCTAATGCTCTAAACGCAATGGTAGACGCAGTTGTTGTTACAGTTAAGTCAAACAAAGCAGTAACCTTAACAAACTTCGGTACCTTCCTTTCTGTAAAGAGAGCAGCAACAACCAAGAGGAATCCAAAGACTGGAGCTCCTGTACAGGTTCCTGCTAAGAATGTACCAAGATTCAGACCAGGTAAAGCATTTAAAGATGCTGTAGCTTAAGAATTTTCAAAAAGAAAGTAGGGGCTTCGGCTCCTACTTTTTGTTTTAAAATTTATTGGTACCAAAATCTATAAGACGTAAAGAAATATTTTCGTATCCATTCCACTCATCAATTTCAATATTGACTGCTATTTGTAAAGGTGAGTTTGCATCAACTTCTTCAAGCTTATGCGCCATATTAAATCCAATAACCTTTGCTATTCCTGACCCAACTTTAGCACTGGCGGAAATGTGATTGGTCTCTTTTCCAACTTTTTTTATATTTGTAAGTTGAATATTGTCTAGTGCAAAACTAGGGGTAGCGTTCTCCAACCCAAAAGGTGCCATGCCTTGAAGTGACCTGGCTAACGATAAACTAACTTCATTAGGGTAGAGTAGAGCATCAATTCTAAGGACCTTTTCAACCATTTGCGGATTTATATTTGAATTTGCATGTGAAACAATTTGTTTTAAGAAGTTGGTTAAATGAACCTGTGAAAGAGTAAAGCCTGCAGCTTGTGCATGCCCTCCAAACCTTTGTAGATATGAAGCCCCGTGCTTTAGAGCATCCGCAATATTATATCCCCTGATGCTTCTTGCTGACCCTTTTAAAACACCATTTTTTAGTGATGCTGCTAAAACTGGTTTGTTAATTTCCTGACAAAGCTTTCCTGCAATTAAGCCAACAACACCTTCCGGCCAATCACCCCCATAAACAAATAACAAATTATTGTTTGCTTGTTTTTCAATTTGCTTAAGGGCTTTTTCGTAGTACACCTGGGTAAGACGCTGTCTTTCTTGGTTTAGCGAATGCAGTTTAGAGGCATACTTTGTCGCCTCTTTTTCTGAATCAGTACACAATAGCCTAACAGAATCCATTGCGTGACCAAGCCTGCCCGCTGCATTTATTCTTGGACCTAATACGTATCCTAGGTGATAAGTATCAATTTTAGAAAGATTGACCTCACATATTTTGCATAGCGCTTTTAAACCCTCATTTTGTGTAGATTTAAGCCTGTTTAATCCTAGTGCTACATAAGTACGATTTTCTTCTATTAATGGCATAATGTCACAAACAGTTGCAAGAGAAACTAAGTCAAGATATTTGTTTGTATCTACACCATATTCTCCAATAATATTTATTGCACTACATAACTTCCATGCCACCGCCGCTCCGCATATTTCACTAAAACTTTGATTATTAAGTTTTGGATGAACAACAGCTTTAGCTCCTTTAGGAACAAAATGCCCAGAAATATTAACCCCTTTTAAGTCTTGATTATTTTCACCAGCTAAGGTGACTGTATGGTGATCAGTTATTATAAAATCAACTTTTTCTTTGTAGTTGTGTACGATTTCTAAATCTTTAATTCCGCAATCTACTGTTATTACAACTTCACCACCTTGTTTAACAATTGAGTCAAGTGATGCTTTACTTAACCCGTAACCTTCGTCAAATCTGCTTGGGATATAGGGTAGAGTAGAGTGATAGCCTAAATCATTGTAAAGAAATCTCCAAAGAATACTTGTTGCTGTTACACCGTCCACATCAAAATCACCGTGAATAAAAATCTTTTTTTTATTTTTTATGCTTTCAATAATAAACTTTGCAGCTGATTGCACGTCAAATAGTTCTAAGGGGTTTGGTAAATGATCTTCTTTTGGTGACAAAAACCTTGATTTATCTTGTATAGATCTTGATTTAAGTATGTAGTTTATTACATCGTCACCAGAGTACTTATTGGGAATTATCCATTTCATAGAGAGATTATAGCAGATTCGCTTACCAAAGCAGTAAAATTAGTCTTTTTTATACCATTTTACAAACTTACGAAATCCTATCATGGTAAGGAAAGATGCTAGCAATATTAGTGCTGCGATTTTTCCTACGTCAATTACAGTTGTAAGCGTTTTCTGTTGGTTATACTCTGGTGTTAAAGGTAGGACTTCTTGATTAATATTCGAAGCATAATTTTTTCTTACAGTTGCTATAGCGTTACTATCTACACCAAATACTTCTGCCCGCCCAAATACTTCAGTTACGCCGTAAGACTGCCCCTCAATAGGTTTTAATGGCCTCACTTCTAAAGGAAGTACATATGTTTGACCTGCTTGAATAGAGAAAACTCTTTCCTGCTGTGATTTGTTTACGTATTCTGAATCTCCTGTTATTGTCCAGGTGGCTCTTACTCTGTCCGAATTTACGTTGGCCTGTAAAATCATTTCAAATTTAATTATTTTTGATGATGGATCCTGGGTGTATTGTTTAAACTCTGCTCTAAGAAGCTGAGTATCGTTAATAACTGGTTCAGAATTTGTTGTTTGCAAGTTTTCAGCTGAATCTTCAACGAGAGGATCTTCTTTATCTGTGCCTTCTTGGGTAGAATCTTGCTCGCTTGGTTGGCTACCGTTTATAGTTATTTTATTTTGTGCAAAGATTTTCGAGCTTAATGGCAAGCTAACAAAAAAAATAGCGCAACTAATACTAATGACTATTTTTATAAAGGAAATGATTTTCATGCGTTAAATTCCGTTAGATTAATATCTTTTAAACTATTTTACGTCCAAAATCAGCATAAAACAAACTGGCAGAGCTAGGTATTGTCTGCTAAAATATATTGTAACTTTATATTAAATATTAAGAATTAAACTATGATTTTTGACCCATTATATTTAGTTTTGGCTCTTCCAGGCCTTGCAATTGGAATTGTTGCCCAGGTTTTATTATGGATATCATTTAACAGATATTCAAGAATAAGTGCCGGTTCTAATCATACAGGAATGCAGGCTGCCGAGCTAATAAATGAGAAAGAAGGCTTTGGAGTGAGTTTTATAACTACACCTGGTTCACTTAATGATTACTATAACCCGTTAACTCATCAAGTTAACGTTTCTCAAGATAATGCAGTAAATGATTCTGTCGCAAACATTGCCGTAGTCGCACACGAATTTGGCCATGTACAGCAAAAACAAACAGGTAGTACTTTGTTTAAAATAAGAACAGTTATGGTGCCTGCTGTTAATATTGGCTCAACACTGGGTTTTTTACTAATAGTTCTTGGGCTTGCAATTGCAGCAACCGGACTTGCTTGGGCAGGTATTTTACTTTTCTCACTTACTACTGTTTTTTCTTTATTAACATTGCCTATAGAAGTTGATGCAAGTAAAAGGGGAATGGAAATTATTAAAAAATATAACTTAATTGCTGAGTCTAAGATGGGGGGAGCAAAGATTGTTTTAAGTGCAGCAGCACTTACATACTTTGCTAGCCTTGTTGCTTCTATTGGTCAGCTATTGTACTTTGTTATGCTAGTACAAAGGAGAGATTAAATAGGTAAAAAGTAAAAGCTAAAAGCTAAAAAGGACGAGGGAATAGGTAAAAAGGATAGATAAACGAAGAGCTAAAAAGGAAAAGCGAAAAATAAGGCAGCAGGCAGGGACCTGAAGTAATAAGATTCTTTAGACAACTGCTTGCCCCTTGCGTATAATGCTTTAAGTATTCGTATCCTTGCTAAATAATGAAACTACAAAACTTACCTATAAAAGGTACTTCAGATTGGATGCCAAAAGAATTCGAAAAAAGAAAATATATCTTTGATGTTTGGCGCAAAACCTGTTTACAATTTGGCTATCAAGAGTATTTAACACCTTTGCTGGAGCCTGCGGAAATCTACCGCGCAAAATCAGGGGAAGATGTAGGCGGGCAAGAACTAACAACACTTGTCGATAGAGCAGGCCATGAGCTTGCGATAAGACCAGAAATGACACCTTCTGTTACACGAATGCTAAGCCGGTTTTATGGCGAGCTGACTAAGCCTGTTAGGCTTTTTTCTATTGCTAATTTTTTTCGCAATGAAAAACCTCAAAAAGGCCGGAATAGAGAGTTTTGGCAACTAAATTTTGATATTTTTGGAAGTAATGCGTTGTCTTCTGATCTTGAAGTTCTTCAAATCGCTATTGAAATTATGCGATCGTTTGGCGCAACTAAAGATATGTTTAAAGTTTACTTAAATAACAGAAAATTTATAGAATTTTTTATTAAAGACTACTTAAAAGTGCCAAACGATCGCATACAAGAGGCAGCAAGAACTTTAGACCGCTTCCCAAAAATGCCTAGCATAGAATTTATATCACAACTTGAAGCTATTGGGGTGAGTTTTCCTGATGGAAAAGACTTTTTTATTGAGCTTATGAGCAGGAATGAAGAAAGCGCTAAAAAAATCTTTGAAGATGCCAAAGAAAACGATGGAGTTAAACAAATCATAAGCTTGTTAGACCAAGTTAACAAACTAGGACTCTCGGATTTCATTGACTGGAACCCTGCAGTAATTAGAGGTTTTGATTATTACGACAGAATGGTTTTTGAAGTGTTTGATAAAAACCCGGATAACAGCCGTGCATTATTTGGGGGTGGCCGGTACAATGGACTTGCAGGTATTTTTGACAAAGAAGCTTTTCCTGCAGTGGGTTGTGCTCCCGGTGACGAAACTACTAAAATCTTTTTAGATACATGGAATTTGTGGCCTAAAAACCTATCTCCTGAGATTGTTTTTTTGCCTATACTAGATAATAACCTGGAATTAGAAAGCAGAAATCTTGCAGCAAAGCTTAGAAACATGGGGCAAAATGTGCTTTTGGGACTAGAAACTGTAAAACTCACTAAAGCCCTTGAAATTGCTAACAAAAACTCTTACTCTAAAACTGTAATATTTGGCGAGTATGAAAAAAGAGATGGGGTTTATAAAGTAAAAGACATGTTAACAGGCGAAGAAACTTCACTTAACCTGCCTTCAAATGTTTGATAGACTGCAATAGATGCAAAAAGAATCACAAAAGAAAATTAGCGGGAAATTGGTTTTGGCATTAAGCTTGTTTGCAATAGTTGCAATAATTGGAATAGGACTATTATTTATTCAGCTTGTAGCAAGAGAAAATAATATCCAAGAAGAAAATAGAAATTCTGTAGATAGAGTAGAAAACAATAACCAAGAGTCCAGCAACCTTGATAGCGAGGGGAACGAAATAGTTGTTGAGATTGAAGAATCAAGTCCAAAAAGATTTGCTGCTATACTTGTAAATGACACTATAAGCCTTTTTGATGAGAACAATGAAAGCATTCCACTAAACTTGCAGCAGTTAGGTTGGACAGACATAAAGTGGAGTCCAGATGGATCGCAGATAAGCGTAAAAGGTAAAGCCGCTAACCAAAACTACGACCTTGCAATTTATACTTTTTCCAATAAAAACTGGGAATGGATAACAAATTTTGCCTTAGAAGAGACTGGCGTAGACAATTACTTTTGGGCAGGTAATGAAATCGTTTTTATGCAAGGTGTAGGAGCTAACCGTTGGCTACACAGATTTTCACAAGGTTCTGTAAACAAGCTTATTCAAGTTGATGGCTCAATTGAAAGCGTATCTTCGGACGGTAAGTTAATTGTTTTGAGAAGGTTATATGATAATGGACTGGAGGTTTATAACCTGCAAAATGGACAGCAATGGGATTTAACAAATATGATTGATCCTGATGGGGTGGCCTTTAGTGTTAGCGCTGTCTGGTTTTTGAAAGACACTACTAAGGCTTTAATAAGAGGAGAGTCTCAAAAACTAGAATCTACTTTCCTTTATAAAGCTAATTTTGGTGAGTCAGTTGGAGTACAAGTTGTTGTAGAAGCTGATACAGTAGAAACATTACTTCCACTTTGTTTTGCAAATAGCGATGTAATATTTGGAATAGTTTCTGACCCTATCTTTGAACAAGATTATTTTATTAAATTAAATGTCAAAAATTTTGAAGAAGAGCTAATAGCCGACTTACCCTTGTTTGAAAAAGAAACTGCTGTGTGCATTACTGCAGGAGCTATTTTAATTAAAAATAACGAGGGTCTTACAACTGTATGGACTCTTATAGACAAAGATGGTAGCCAAAAACTAAACTTTTTGACAGATGCCAAAGAGGTTGACTACTTTGAAGGCTAGGTTAAAATTGATTTGTAAAAAATTATGGACGAACAGACTTTATTAAAAAACGCAAATAACATTCTCTCAATGGAAGAGGGAATAAATTCTGAAGTAGAAGTTAGCGGAAAAAGCAAATTAACTGATTTTGTTTTACCAGGAATGCTAAGCTCCAAAAACACCCTTGGTAGTCTTTATAAGTTTGAGCCAGCAAGCAAAAGGGGTGTAGTTGGCAAAATTAAACAAAAAATTCTAACAAAAATGAAAAATATTGTTTTAAATGTTGTTGAGAGAGAAAGTATGAAACAACAAAAATTTAATGAACTCACATACAACGCTATTGACTTATTGAATTCCCGGATTAACGAGTTAGATGAAAAAATTAAGTCTTTAGAACAGAAGTAATGTGGGAATCTATAACTTTGTTTAAGCGTGAAAGTAAGCAGTTTATCCTTAAATACTTTGACTCTAAAGAGGAAAAAAAACCAGTACTTGTATTTTTAAGGCCTATAGCCGCTAACAACCACCAAGTAAGACTTTTGCTTAAGTTACTAAGTAAAGACTTTAGAGTAATAAGTCCATCACATCCAGGGTTTGATCGATCGACCAAACTTTTAAAACACGACTTAGACTGGTATCACATAATTTTTGATGAATTTGTGTCAGAGCTTGGTATTCAAAACTATTTTTTAGCTGGGTTTTCTTTTGGTGCCTACCAGGCTGTAAATTACTATGCTGAGTACAAAAGAAAAAGTGTAAAATCTCTTTTGCTATTTTCCCCGTTGGTAAAACATACCGAATCAAAGAGTTTTAAATATACTTTAAAGTTTTTACAAGATGACTTTAAAAACCTGGGAAAAGTACTTAGAAGAAAAAGCTTTTTAAATTTAAGCCTGGATATTCGTAACGCAAATCTTGAGTATGAACAAACTCAATCGCATATTAAAATGGTTATGGGCTTAGGAGACTTGTACCCATCGCTTGCTGCTGTAGATATTCCTACTTTAATTATTTTTGGGGGCAAGGACAGGATTGTTGACTACAAAGATCTAAAAAAACATGTATCCAAAAATAAAATGCTAAAATTGCATGAATTGATGGGGCAAGGCCATAACTCATTTGCGTTAAAACAAAATTCTTTGTTAAAAGTTATTGAAAAATTTTTAAAAGAAAATGTCCGAAAAAAAATCAATTAAAATTATTGGGCCATTTATTACCAACTATAGCTATGCAAGGGTTAACCGAGGGCTTGCTCAAGCTTTAGATAACGTCTCGGAGGATTACGAAGTTTTCCTTTACCATTCTAAAGATAGAATTGATAAGTGGCCCGATGATAATGATTTAAGAGCTTTTCCTTTTGTAGATAAAATTTGGCTAAGAGAAGATAAAAAGACTCATGCTGCAATATATTTTGACTTTCCAAAATCTGGTTATTCTAAACATGGTTTAGCAAGCATAAACTCAGATATAAAAATAATGTACATCGCCTGGGAAGAAAGTGTTTATCCAAAGTTTTGGGTGGACGAAATCAATAAAAACTTGCATGGCTTAATGGCTATGTCGCGGTTTGTAAGGAATATTTTAAGAAGAAGTGGGGTAAAAGTTCCAATAGAAGTTGTGCATGCCGGTGTAAACCAAAGATTGTATAGCGATAATAATAACTACAGGCTTCTTAAAACGAAAAAAAACGTAAAAATTTTTCATAACAGTACAGGCAAACTGCGAAAAGGTCCTGATGTTTTAATTAAGGCATATACTCAGGCTTTTTCAAATAAAGATGATGTGTGTCTCGTAATTAAGGCTACACCTAATCCTGACAACATGTTCCCTGAACTGATTGAAAAGTTTAAAACTGATAATAGTCCTGAAATTGAATATCTTTCAACCAGTTCATTTACAGATGATCAAATGAGTCAAATTCTTGAAGAATGCGACTTTGTTGTTTATCCATCTAGGGCTGAAGGCTTTGGTTTACCGATTGTTGAAGCAATGTTACAAAAAAAGCCAGTAATAGCAACTAATTACAGTTCTTACCTGGATTTTTTGGATTTGGAAAGCGCCTGGCTTTTAGATTATAAATTAATGCCAACTTATGATTCTGAGCTTGTAAACATAGGCGCATTGTGGGCTGAGCCGCAAATTGATGACTTAAAGAATAAGATGTCTTTGCTTTATAAAACTATCAAACTTTTAAAAGATGGCTCAGCCCACAATGAATTGTTACAACAGTACAAAATTAAAACTGAAATTGCATACAAAAATGCGATCCAGCTTACCTGGGAAAATACTGCAAAAAAAACTTTAAGCTTTTTAAATGAAATAGAAAGTTTCAAACAATTCAAGACAAAAAAAGCTGCTGTAATTTCTCCTCTAAATTCTGAAGACGGAATAGCAGAGTATACAAAGAACCTTTACTCCAAAGTAGAAAGTTCTTTCGAAAAATTTTATTATTTGGCTAATAAAGACATTGCAGATAGGGTAGAGCTAGATGCTCAAAATGTTGTACGCACTTGGGAAATGGGTGAAACAGGTTTTAATGAAACTCTTGAGTTTCTTAAAAAAGAAAAAGTTGAAATAATCCATATTCAATATCACTCGGGTATTTACTTTGAGCCAGCACAGCTGGATGGGCTAATTGCTAATCTTAAAAGTTTAGGTCTTTCTGTTTATGTAACTTTACACTCGGTTATTGGCAAAAACTTTAACTTGCTGGAACAACTTAAAAACCTACATTTAGCAAACAAAGTTTTTATTCATAACCCCAAAGACTGCAAGCTTGCGTCACAAATCTTAAATAATGTTGTGTTTTTTCCTCTTCCTAAGCTTGAGTATAAGTCTAGGACTAAAAATGAAGTACGAAGAAAACTGGGTTTAAACAATGAGACTTTAATTATTGCATCTCATGGTTATATGAATAACCAAAAAACTAATATTCCAGAAATTTTAAAATCTGTGTTTGAACTAAAGAAGTCTAACTCAAACATTCTTTTTATTGGCTTGCATGCTGTGAGCGCAAACAATTTAAGTTCTCAAACAGAATACGAAAACTGTAAAAAAATTATTAAAGAACTAAATTTAGAAAAAAATGTCTTACTGGTCACCGAGTTTTTGCCAGAAAATGCTATAGTACTGATATTGCAAGCAGCAGATGTTATAGTGCTTTCTTACAATGAAGTAGGGGAGTCATCGAGTGCTGCAATAAACAAATGCATTGGGTCTTTAAGACCTGTTATTGTGCCTGATATAAAGATGTTTGCTGAGTTTGAGAAAGAGGTTTATAAAGTAACTGAATCTAAAAGCCCTTTTATTATTAATGCAGTTGAAGAAATTGTTAGTAGCAAGGCTTTAGAACTTGATTTAGTTAATGCTGCCCAAAAATACATTTCCCAAACAACGTATGAATTGATGTCAAGGAAAACTCTGAAGGATTACCTTAATTAATGCGTTAAACTGATCTATTTATCATCATATCCGTTTGGATATTTTATTTTCCAGTTGTAAGCGTGTTTTACTGTTTCTGTAATTCCAAACATTGGCTCCCACCCTAAAACTGCTTTTGCCTTTTCGTTGTTTGCATAAAAAGCCACTGGATCTCCTGCTCTTCGTGGTCCAAAACTCCAATCAAATTTGCCATGCACTTTTTCAATTAATTTTAGTATTTCGAGATTTGAGTACCCTTTTCCTGTACCAATATTAAAAAGATCAGATTTGTTATTTTGGAGGAGATAATTTAAGGCTTTTACATGTGCTTTTGCCAAGTCTTCTACATGTATGTAATCTCTTATGCAAGTTCCATCAGGAGTTGGGTAGTCATTGCCGAAAATTTGAAATCCCTGGCGCAAACCCAGTGCAGCTTCAATAGCAGAAGTAATTAAATGCGTGGGCTTAGGATAATCCTGTCCTATTAATAAATCTGGGTTTGCGCCAGCAGCGTTAAAGTATCTTAGTATTATGCTTTTTATTTTTTCTTCTTCTGCTGTATTAGGTTTATCTAAATCTCTTAGAATGTTTTCGACAACTAGCTTTGACATACCATAAGGATTGTCCGGGTTTAGTTGTGTGTTCTCGTTTACCTCAGCCTCCTTTGGAGTACCATAAACAGCAGCTGTAGAAGAGAAAACCAGTCTTTGTACACCGTTTTGCTGCATAGCTTTTATTAAATTCAAACTGCCAGATACGTTATTTATATAAAACGAAGTAGGATTAATAACTGACTTTCCTGCTTCAATAAGAGCTGCAAAATGAATTACCGCATCGGGCCTCACTCTTGACACTGTTTGTGAAATCTTATCAAAATCAAGAAGCTCACCTTGGGTAAGTTCTATCTTTTTATTTGTATGATTTTCTATTATTTCTACTGCTTTTTTATGACCATTCTTTAAATTATCAAACACATAAAGCTCATACTCGTTAAGTTTTGCGAGTTCCAATAGAGTATGGCTGCCAATATAACCTGCTGCGCCTGTTAATAGAATTTTCTTCATTTTTTTATCTGTTACTCTTCATTGTAACCTGCAAAAACTATTTTGGGAATCTCTTCCAATTAATAAGTTTTTGGTATAAGCTTTAACTGATAGTTGAATATGGAAACACTTTCAATCAATAAAGTAAATAGACTCCAAGTCATTGCGGTTGTATCGCTTTTGGTTGTACTAATAGGGCTTGCAGTTTTTACTGCTATTACAATCTTCAACAAGGAGAAAGAAACTCCCGCAAAGCAAGAGAGTGTTAGCGGCGAGGTTGTTCAAACGCTGGGCGTGACAAAAACTATTTCTAGCATAACGCAAACCGGAAGTATTTATTCTGTTGCTTATAATATTGTAATTATAAATAATACTTCAAATTTAGTAACACAAATAAATGCTGTTGATAACTTAGCTCCAGTTTTTGGTCAACTAAGCTATACCATTAGCGGTTACAGTGTTACAGGTGCTGGTCAAAACACAGGATTTGATGGTATATCCAATACTCAGCTTATTGCCGCGGGGGCATACCTTAACCCCGGTGAGATGATAACTGTAAAATTTACTGTAAACTTTAATCCCGCTGGACAAACAGGTCCTTTTACAAATTCAGCAAGCGCATCTGGTTTAGTTAGTGCTGGATCCGGCACTCAAGAACCGGAACCTCCTGCTCAAGAGCCAGATCCACAACCAGTGCCGCCAGAGCCCGAACCAGAACCCGAGCCTGAGCCCGAAAATCCCCCTCCTGTAGACGATGGTGGAGAAGAGCCTACCGAACCTCCAACAATACAACTGCCAAGCAATCCTGCACCTATTCCAAGCGTAGGTGTTAGAGAAGAAGAAGATTCTGACTCTGAAGCAAGTGGCTCAGACTCAGTATCGTTTACTCTTTCATTTGGGAGTTTAGGAGAAGATGAAAGCGACAGCCAACCAAACTATCAAGTTTTAGATGCTCTACCGGCCACTGGAATAGAGCTTACTCCAACTAGTTTAATTGGTATTTTGATTATTCTTGCCACTATCCAGGCTAACTCAATTCAATTGACTCTCTTAGCCTTAAAATCCTTTAGGGCAAAGAAATGACATACAATATTAAAATTATTCCAGGTACTCACCAAGCTGTTTTAGACGAATTGCACGACAAACTTAAAGGTGTAAAAGTTGTTAATGTCTTTAAAAAATCAATTGCTGTTTCTTGTGATATGAAAATAAGTGAGTTTAGAGTTCTTTTGTCCGCATTAAGCGTAGATTCCGACACAGGAAAAAGCATTAATTTATACAGGAGAGACTGGAAAAAGCACCACGTTCCTGCTTCGGTTAATCCTGCACTTGCTTACATTTTATGTAAAGTCGCTAACATAAGTGAGAGTGATGTTGTTTATGATCCATTCTGCGGAGCTGGAACTATTGTTTTAACAGCCGCGCTTTACTTTAATCCAATCAAATCGTTTGGGTCGGATGTTTCGGGGAAAGCGATAGATGCTGCAATAGCTAATAACAAACTGGCAGCCACTAAAGCTACTTTTTTTAGGGCTAATATTACATCTTTAAAGTTACAAAACAGCTATGTTACTAAGCTAATATCCAATTTACCTTTTGGAATAAGAACTGGCGATCATAAAGAAAATGAAAAAATATATTCATTATTGGCTGCTAAGGCTGATAGCTTTCTTAGCCCTAATGGTTCATTAACTCTTCTTACCACCGAAAAAAAACTTTTAAAAGATGTTTTTAAATCAAGTCCTTTTAAAATTGTCAAAGAGATTTTAGTAGAGCAAGGAAAACTTTTTCCGACAATCTTTGTGTTAAAACGCAAGTCATCCAAGTAAAGCATCAAAAGTTTAGAAGTACGGGGTGTTTCCAACTTATGCTACCCTCAATATCACGCATGGCAAGGCCATGCCGTAAACCATACAAATAAAGACTTGCGCATTTTACCTTTTGTCTGCATAATGAGTTGACATTTACAAATAGTCTAAAAATGAAGGGATTGCTCTTCAGTTCTACAGTTGTGTTTCTGTTATTGGTTGTCATTAGCGGGCTATATTTACTTTCATCCCCTTATGTTTCTGAACAGCCATCTTCTGCTGTGTTGGGTGTACAGTCAGCGCAAATAGATGGAACTATTGTGGCTCAAAACTTTTTGCTCGTTGAAACAGTAATTAATAATATTCAAAATAATAACGATGGAACTTTTACTATTGACTATGCTTTTTCAATAACTAATAACAGTAATAAAAAGATTTTTGATCTTACTGCTCAAAATGATCTTGATGCTGCTTTCGCACCTTTAAAATATTCTGTATTAAAAGTTCAAAGTCCGAATTTAAGTATTAACGGAAACTTTGATGGTGAAACTAACTTCGAGCTGCTTTCAGGATTAGATTCAATTGAGCCAGGTGGAGTTCAAACCATAAGTATGAGTGTTCTCCTTAACCACGAAAGTAATCCGGGGCCGTTTAGAAACGAAATTACTGTACAGGGTAAATTTACCCCAAGTTCTAGTGCTGGCGAGGAAGACGAAGCCGACATTAAAGTTCCCGAACCAGAGCCTGTTGAACCCCAAGAAGAGGTCAATCCAGTAGAAGAAGGAGAAGAAATAGCTCCAGAGCCAACTATTCCACCAGCTCCTCCTTTTAATCTTGGTTATGAACCCGAAACAGACCTAACAGAAAGAGAATTTATTCTTTGGGTTTACGATATAGGCACAAGAGAAAAGGTATTCGAATTAAAGGATGGAGATGTTATAGATATTGCCAACATGTCTTCGAAAGACATTTCAATTGTCGTTGATATTTATCCTGGCACCAAAGGGAGTGTTAAGTTTGAAGACTCTGGAGGTTATTTTTATAAAGAGAACTTCGCACCTTTTTCTATTGATGGCGAGTATCACTGGAATAACCAACTACCGGAACCCTGGGCATACCAGCTAAGGGACTACTCACTTACAGTTACTGCCTACGCTCTAAAGAATTTGCAAGGTGAAATAATAGGAAGAAAAGATATTAACTTTTCTATTGTAGATACTTCAACAAGGGTTGTTCCTATTCCAGATAATCAAGAAGAAGATTTAGTTATTGAAGAAAAAAGTGAAACATATGACACTACTTCGGAGTCTTCTGATATTTCGTTTCTTCTCGATTTGGGTATACAAGCTGGGCAGGAAAACAGTGATGTTTCTGCTCTTAAATCTATACCTTCTGTTTTAGGTGTTGAGACTAGAACAACCCTAGAGTCGCAAGAAACTTTGCCTAATACCGGCATTACGCTTAACGAAACACTTATAATTGGTATGTTAATAGTTCTTTTGGTTTTCGAAATCAATGCACTTGGTGCAGAAAAAAAGTTTTTTACCTGGCTAAAAAAAACTGTAAAACGAAGAAGTATTGATTAATCTGATAACATATAATATGTTTGTTAAACTTCTTAAATTATCAAACCTTTTGCTTTCAGCTGCATGTATAATACTTGGGTTTTACATTATTTTATGGCCGTTTACTCCTGAGCTTGAACTGGCTGTTGCCAAAGCTAGTAGTAATGGGATAGTTTATAAAGGAGAATACGCAACAAGTGCTGAAAATGTTAATGCTGGAGATTTAAAGCCTATTCCTGTTGAAAACACCTTGGTTATTCCGAAAATACTTGTTAATGCAGCAATAATAAGCAGCGAAGACAAAGCTGCACTGGACAAGGGTTTATGGCATAGGCCTAACTCCAGTACTCCCAAAAAGGGTGGGAATACAGTTATTGCTGCTCACAGATTTTTATATACATCCGGCTCAAATACTTTTTACCACCTTGATAAATTAGAAATCGGGGACGATATCCTAGTGTATTGGGAAGGGAAAGAGTTTATGTATAAAATTTTTGAGGTGCGAGAAGTTTTACCTACAGAAGTTAGCATTGAAAATAACACAGCTAACTCAATTATTACACTTTACACATGTACCCCTTTATGGACAGCAGACAGGAGGCTAGTAGTAAAAGGACAGCTAGTCAACCAAAATTAAGCTTTGAGGTAGCCAAGTTAATAATCTTGTTATTAATTTTTGGTTTTAGTGTTTGTTACATTTTGTGGCTAAATGGAATGGCAGACTTTCCAGAATTGCTATAATAACAGATGTCGAAATTAATTCTTGTTGGTGTACCAATAGGCAACTTAGCAGATATTTCAGTACGGTCGATCAAATCAATATTTGAAAGTACGGTTATAGCTTGCGAAGACACTAGGTCTTTTACTAAGCTTAAAGGTTTGCTCAAACTTAAATACGCTTTAACTTTTAATGCGTTAGGAGTAACTCCAATCGAAAAAGGTGTCCAAAAAATTATTTCTTACAGAGACCAAAACCACATTAGGGTTGTTGATAGTTTGATTAACTATTTAAAAAGTGGGGTAGAAGTGACTTTAGTTTCTGATGCCGGAATGCCTGCAATTTCGGACCCGGGATGGAAGCTAATAAATGCAGTCATTACAAATGGATTTGAAATAGATGTTTTTCCTGGCCCTACGGCTGTCACTTCTTCACTTGTTCTATCAGGATTGCCTACGGATAGGTACACTTTTTTAGGTTTTTTGCCTCGGAACGAAAATAAAGTTAGAAAACTTGTTTCAAAATTTTGGGATATTTCTACTGTAATTGTATTTGAGTCTCCTTATAGAGTTAGAAAAACTATTGATTACATTTTGGGTGAAGCTAAAGAAAAACAACAAGAAGTTTCTATTGCTCTTTGTTGTGATATTACAAAAGCAGGTCAAAAAATTTACCGAGGAACTTCAAATAATATAGTAAATATAATTAAAAACATCCCGCTAAAGGGAGAATGGGTTATTTGCATAAGGGCTGTTAAGTAGACTCGACTCTAAAACTAAGCGCCTCCATTATTGTTTCCTCTTCTACTACAATAATATTATTTAAGTCTGCTATTGTTTGGGCTACTTTAAGGATACGAAAATAGGAGCGTGCTGATAAGTTCCAGTTTTCGGCTGCTTTTTGCAATGTTAATTTTGCATTAGTTGTAATTTTTATAAACTTTTTAATACCTTCATGATCTAAGTCGCTGTTAGACTTGTACACTGTTCCTTTAAACTTTTGTATTTGTATATCTTTAGCAGCTTCAACTCTTTGCCTAACTTTTTCAGAGCTTTCACTTTCATTATCTTTAAATAACTCGGCATTTTCTACTTTTGCAACTGGGACTATTAAATCTATTCGGTCAATTATTGGACCGGAAATTCTTTTACGATACTTTGCAATGTCAAACTCAGTGCAGGTGCATGTTTTTACAGGGTCACCGTGATAGCCACATTTACAAGGGTTCATTGCTGCTACAAGCATAAAGTTTGCAGGAAAACTTATTGACCCGGATGCCCTCGAAATATTAACAACTTTATCTTCTATTGGCTGCCTTAACGATTCGAGAGTTTGAGCAGAAAACTCAGGAAATTCGTCTAAAAAAAGTACACCTCTATGAGCTAGTGAGATTTCTCCTGGCCTAATTTTCCCTCCTCCACCGACTAAAGAAACTGTTGAAGCTGTATGATGAGGTGATCGGAAAGGCCGAGTGGTAATTAATGGTTTGTTTTTTGATGTAAGCCCAGCAATACTATAGATTTTCGTTACTTCAATACTTTCTTCATAAGTTAACTTAGGTAAAATCCCTGGAATGCATCTTGATAAAAGAGTTTTTCCCGAACCTGGTACTCCATTAAGTAATAAGTTGTGAGAACCAGCGGCAGCAATCTCCAGGGCTCTTTTAGCATGAGTTTGTCCGTTAACTTGCTTTAAATCAAAATTATTTTTACTTAAATTAACATAATCATTCCATTTAGCAGGGTGAGAGTAGGGTGTAGGATTAAACCCAGTCAAATGATTTACAACGGTTCTTAAATCGTCAGCAGCAACTATATTTATTCCGCTAATCAACGTGGCTTCTTTTTCATTCTCTTTTGGAATAAATACTTCTTTAATACCTTTGCGCTTAGCAGAGTGAACTATGGGTAATATTCCTGAAACCGGTCTTAATCTACCGTCTAAAGCCAACTCACCAACAAATAACTTTTCTTTTGTATCAAAGTCTAGCTGGTTAGATGCTGCAAGGTAACCTAAAGCAATGGGGAGGTCATAACTTGGTCCTGATTTTATAAGGTCAGCTGGGGCAAGATTAACGACTATTCTTACTGGAACAAATTCGAATCCGGAATTTCTTATAGCTGAGGGTATTCTATCTTTGGCTTCTTGTACCGATTTATCGGCCATACCTACTATAGAAAAGTACGTATTTGTTCTTCTATAATCTGTTTCAACCTCTACAATAGTGCAATCGAGTCCAACTAATGCAGCACTAAAGATTTTTGAGGGCATACTGATTTAGTAAATGCAGTATTTTACCACAGTAGTAAGTTACTTTACAGGCTTCGTGACGGATCTCTTTCTAATGATTGAATTTGAATATTCGTTTCTAAGGGTTTTTTATTAATTGCTTTTGAAAAGTTTGAGACCAATCCAATCATTGCTGCATTATCTGTTGTAAGTGTTTGATCGAAAGGTGATCTCATTGTTATTCCTAGCGGCTTTGTTATTTTTCTAACCATTGACCGAAACCTGACATTTGCAATAACCCCTCCACCTAGCCAAACCTCTTGTGGATTGTATTGCTTTAAGGCTTTTAAAAGTTTTACTTCAATTTGCCTAAAAGCAACTTGTTCAAACAAAACAGAAAGGTCTAGTATTTGTTGTTTGTTCAGGTTCATTGTACCATTTGTTTTATTTACAACTAGCTGTTGAAATGCTGTTTTTAGGCCAGAATAACTAAAGTTTAAATCTTTTGAATAGTACATTGGAATTGGTAGCTCGTATTTTTCAAGTGTTTTTTTGTTTTGGGCTGTTATTACTACTGATTGACTGCGCTTTTCTTCTTTTAATGTTACTTCTAAGCGATTTTGCGAAGCAAAATCGCTTAGAACTGGCCCGGCAGGGTAACCTATTCCCATTATGCGGCCACACTTATCAAAAGCCTCCCCACATGAGTCATCTTGCGTTTCTGCAATTTTTTTATAAACTCCTGGACTTTGAACTACAATCAACTCTGTATGCCCTCCTGAAACAAGTACCCCAAGTGCAGGATAAATATTAGTGTCAAAAAGGCTATTCCAGCTTTCTAAAGCCTTTTGCTGCTTTAATTTAATTTTTGATTTTCTTGCAGCAAAGCCAGAAAGCAGGTGACCCTCCATGTGATTGATTGGAAATAAAGGTTTTTGATTTTTAATTGAAAGTTCTTTAGCTTTATTTATGCCCACCTCTAAAGCTATAGCTAACCCCGGGCCATAGGTAACCGCAACAAAGTCTATTTGCTTTATAGTTTTTCCAGCTCTCTTTAAGGCTAAATCTATAACTCCATTGATTCTTTTTTCATGTTCTAGTTTTGCAAGGGACGGTACAACACCCCCAAACTCTTTATGCATTTGCATTTGTGAAGGGCGGATATTTGAAAGTACAATATTATTCTCAACTACTGCAGCGGATGTTTCATCACATGAAGTATCTATAGCTAATGTTATTAGTTTTTGCATTTGTAATTATACCGCAGTAACAGGGGCGTCATTCCCCCTAAGGTCAATAAGTTGAAGTAAAAATGTGAAATCGTCATAATGGCCATTATCATTTATTACCAAAGCTTTTCCCAGTACTTTTTTAAGTAGATCATTTTGATCTGAACTTTCTTCCATTGCTGTTTGGATAAATTTAATCCAGTCATTACGATGTATTTGTCCGGTTATACCATCACTTGCAGTAACAACAAGGTAAATTTTACCAGGTATTAAAGGAACTCTAAGTTTGTGAAAACTTTCTATATTTCCTGGTGAAAAGGGACTATTTCTACTTAAAGCTCCTACAAGCTCATTAGACCTTTCCTTATATGCGTCTGGATCTAAAGTAATTATTATTTCTTGAACACCATTGCTAAATATAATTTCAAAAGTTTCTTTTTTATTATCTTCTACATGCTCAAAAAATCTGCATAGCTGGTTATAAACAGCTTCATTGGAAAGAGAATCTAACAAATCTATATTTGCATCCTGAAATTTGAAATAAATGTAGCCATTCATTAATGGCGTTAAAAGTTTTGAAGTGGAACTCGCTGGGTTTACAGGGTCAAACTCTACAAGGTAAATTGGCGAATCTCCTGAATAGTAGGTTTCAACTACTTTTTGATTTCCTACCATAAAGACAAAGCTTATTGCAATGGTTGTGCTTGTATTGTCTTCCATTCCTTTTACAAATTCGATAATTGATTCAATTACTTCTTTTGGTGAGTTTAAACTTGCAACAGTTTTTTCAAGGTGACTTCTTATATGCTCGGATGCTACTTGATTTGGGGGATTTAGCGACCTTGGAGTAGGGCTATCTAAAACTACTGCCATATTGCCCCATGAAAATTCGTAAATAAAGTACCTGTCATAACCTGCTCCTTTTCCAACGTAAACTTCTTTCCTGTTGTTATAACCACCTGCTACGCCTGGAAGTGAAGCATTGGCTGTTTGAACTGTACGTATTTGTCCCAAAATTTCGGGGGGTTCTTGAGAACTTCCAGTTATAACCTTTACTTCTTGCGTTTTGAACTCATCTGTCATTGCTTACATATTTATACGAGGATTATATCACTTAAAAAAGTTTTTAAGACAATATGGCGGGAGGTTACTAAACCCCTATTAGGTAAAGCATTACTACTATAATTAGTGTTATATTAAAAAATGTTACTACTGTGAAGCCAATAAGGGCACTTAACCTAGCACCTTTCCAGTGTGTATTTTTGTACCAGTATTTACCTTCTGTTGTTCTTATAATTGGGCTCCAAGGTGCCATTGGACCTATAAGAAAAGCCTTGTAGAGTGGTTTGTTTTTTAGGCTAACAGCTTTTTTGGGTGAGTCAGCTTTTTGCTTAGTAATAAAACGGGAAAACGAAACAAACATTGCAATGTAAAAAGTATTTAAAACAAGAATTATTAATAATAAACCAAGCAAAACCCAATACTCCATTGTAACGAAAGTTAAACTAAGCTAATAATATACTCTTTCGTATTTGCTTACAAGCCTTTGTTATTGGCTGGGTTATTCTCCATAAAGTGTTGACAAAAAATAATACTGCACGGTAGCTTGGTAGGGTATGAGTGATCAAAGCAGCGTAGCTAGTGACCAACAACTCCCAACTCTTTGTGACACCTGTGAACCCTGGGCAGATGAAGATTATGGCGAATACGCGCGAACATGGTGCGGACGGATCCATACTTTATTGAATGATGTTGTAAATAATTATACCAAGGGTATTAATTCCAAGTCTCTGACAGCAAAGTTGAGGAAAGAGGTACTGGAAGCTAATACAGGTATGATTGATGCCCCATGCCTTTTTCACAAGGACCTGATTTTGATTAAAAATTTAATTGGTGCATGTAGTAATGCTAAACAGATGTTTTTAGTTGCCCAGTCGCTACAATACTTGACTCGTAGCTTTGACTTTACCAAACCAGGAGAATACAGTGACTGGTCTTTTTATCTTAATTTGCTGAAAGGTTTCAGTGGACAGAAACTGGTTTCACTTGCTTTTGTTTTAAGAGGCATTGAAGATAAATATACCCCAACCTTTAAATCCAATGATTTTAAAGGAAAATTTATTGAATATGCAATAATTATAAGAATGGCGGAAAACTCAGCTGAAATGCTATTTAAACTTACAAACGAATTCATGCGGGAGTGGAACAAAATATCACAACATAGAAAAATTTCTCCACCTTATACCACGAGTAATTTAAATTCACCGGATCAACTTGATCAAAACCCACCTTTAGAGCATTAAATTACTTCTTTAACATCATGTTCATACGGGTAGTCATGGGTTTCAGATTCTTTTACATTCAGGCTAAACTTAACTCCTTTTAAAAGATCTTGCACTTGTAATGAGCTACCGTGTTTATCGTTTCTATTTTGAATAATGTGAATTTGTCCATTAAAACTCTTTAGTCTTTCGTAATACAACGATTGCTGAGTAAGGTTTAAGTCGTTAATAGGAATACCAATAAAAATAAGTTTTTTTACCAGCTCACCATAGTCACTCAAAAGCTGGATAGTAATTAAAGTACCTATAGATTTTGCAACAAAACAAATTTCTGTTTCTTCTAACGGAATATTTTGCTTAATTACTTTTATTTCGTCAGCTGGATTCCACACTGTACTTTTATCTTTCCAATGAGCCCATTCATGTGCATAAAAACGCTTTTTTTTACTTTGCATAGTGCCTACAAGATTTTGAAGCTCATCAAAGTTTGTAAAGCTAAATCCAGGCAAAAGAACGTAGAACATAGGAATAAGCTAATTATTTTAGTATAGCAAAATTTAACCATGAAAGATTAACTTTACGCGTCAACAAAGAAATTGCCTCAACTACAATTATAAAAGAAATGACTTTAGTTACAGAAAACACTTAACACTTTCAAAGCATTGCCAATCTTAAAGTTTTAAAACCCTAATTCTTCTTAATTAATTCTTTTACTAAATCTGCATACATATAAATGTGGTTTTCTGCAGGCATAATTTTTTCTTTAAAATCTACCCCTTGCATTATATCTCTTACTTTTTCAAGTGGACCATAAGGATCATTATCATTTTGTATAAGAATAATCTTTGACTGCACTTTCTTTAAAACCTCTAAGTACCGTTTTGTTTTTTCTTGACCTATGCCAGTTGGGATTCCCATTAAAACAACCAATTTAGGGCTTAACCCCAGTTTTTCAATAAGTTCAACAGCAACATAAGTCCCAATTGATTTTCCTAAAACTGAGTACTCTTTTACTTCTCCAACCGCCGAAAGAATTGTAGAAAGTTCTCTTTCCATGTCAAAACTCAATGCTTCGTCTTTCCAGTGTGCATATTCGTGTGCATAAAAATCTGCGCCTCGTGCCTTAAACATTTTAGAAAAAGAATCCAACTCTGTTTTATTTATTACTCCGTTTCCTGGAAGATATATGTATTTCATGATATTAAATTAAAAACTACAGACAAAGATTGTCTTCTTTTTCGTTTTTACTTTTTACTTATTATCTCTCCTATTTTTTCCCAGTTAATAACATTCCAAAAAGCCTCAACATATTCAGGTCTTCTATTTTGATATTTTAGATAATATGCGTGTTCCCAAACATCAAGCCCTAAAATTGGCTTGTGTCCGTGCATTAGAGGGCTATCTTGGTTAGGCATTTGGTGTAAATGTAAGCTGCCATTTTCTTCTAACGCAAGAAAAACCCAGCCAGACCCAAAAAGAGACAACGCTAAGTTGGAAAATTCTTCTTTGAATTTATCGAACGAGCCAAACTTTTCATTAATCATTTCAAAAAGTTTCCCTTGGGGCTTTTGCCCATTGTTCTTTTTAAGAATCGAAAAGAAAAGATTATGATTTGCAAAACCCCCACCATTGTTGCGTACTGTTGTTCTTATTTCTTGTGGCAATAAATCCAAAGAAGCTAAAAGCTCTTCTATAGTTTTATGTTCGTATTCAGTTCCTGCAATTGCATCATTAAGCTTATCTGTATATGCCTGATGGTGTTTCCCGGAATGGATTTCCATCGTTTTTGCATCAATAAAAGGTTCTAAGTCTTCGAAGCCAGTAAATGTGAATCTTTCAAACACCATAAAGAAATTTTTTAATAACTAAGTTTTGAGGTTAAAATCTGCATGTTATTCTATTATACCAGCCTAAAAACTTTAAACAAAAATTTATGAAAGAAATAGAACGTAATAAGAGCTTCATGAATACAGTTATTTCAATAAAAGTTGTTCAAAACGAGGAGCCAACTTACGATATTAATTTGGCAATTGAAGAAGCCTTTGGAGAATTCGATCGAATAGTAAAAAGTTATACACGGTTTAACGAAAACAGTGAGTTATCAAATTTAAATAGAAATAATGGAAACTTTGTAAAAGTTACTGAAGAGTTTTTTATGCTAATTGAAAAAATGTTAGACCTTGCTCAAAAAACTGATGGTTGCTTTGACCCAACTGTTATTGATTTTCTAGAGGTTTACGGGTACGACAAAAACTATGATTTTTCAAAGCTAGATAAGCCCGAACTAAACGATATTGTTAAAAAAACCGCTAATTCAAGAAAAAGCTATAAAGAAATAAAATTGAATAATGAAACAAAAGAAGTATGCCTTGCGAAAGGGCAGAGAATAGACCTTGGAGGTATTGGTAAAGGATATGCTATTGATTGCGCTTATGAAAAATTGAGTTTAAAGCTAAAAAACTTTTTAATTGATGCAGGAGGAGATATAAGAGCAAGTGGCAATAACTCAGAAAACCAACCTTGGAAAATTGCACTTAAAGCAAGCATTGGAGGCGAACCTATGAATATTGGACAAATGTCTCTTAAAGATAGTGCGCTCGCGAGCTCAGGCTCGTGGGCTCGAAGAGTTCGTCAGTTTCACCACATAATTAACCCTGTAAGCGGGCAACCTGTAATAGCAAAGTATTCAACTGTTTTTGTTGAGGCCCCTACTGCATTAGAAGCTGACGGGTGGGCTACAGCCCTTTTTGTGGGAGGTTCGAGCTTGCAAGAGAAGCTCCCGGACCACCTGAAATGCCTCTTTTTTTAGTACGCCTTAAAGCTTCGTAAACAAAAACTGCTTCGATTAATAATAGGCTTAATAAAATTACTCCAAGTTCAACTCCTTGTAAGTTAATAAATTTTGCAACAAAAGTAATACTTACAGCTATTACAAAAAGTATAGCTCTTCGAAAAGCAGGGATTATGTATGGGGGCTCATAGAATTTTTTAAAAAAAAGTTTATCAATAAACATGTGTACTCCAGCAATTATAAAAACTACTCCAACCCCTATGAGCCCCCATACGAGATAAAAGTTTCTGCTCACTATGTCAAAAATTAAACCTTTTGTAATTTGATCTTGAATGTAATCTTCAAGTAAATTTACTGTATCTTCTGTAATTTGATTTTTAATAATTACGTCATTTATTACATCTTCTTTAAAAGGAGACGATGTATACGAAAGAAAAGCTCCAAATAGCAAAAATACTAACCCAATTATTATAACCAACATTATTTTTCTAATATTCATAACTTACATTGTAACAAACGTAAGATTTGACTGCTGCAGACAGTATTATTGACTAGTATGATGATATACTTTGCATATGGAAGTAGAGCAAAAACCAAAAGGACTTTCTTGCCGTAAAGCCGGTTGTTTTTTTGTTTTTTTTATAGCCGCCTGCTGTATTTTGCTTGCAGGTGTACTAACTTTACGTCCTTCTTTTCTTTGGATTCCTGTCGCAAAAGTATTAAATGGAAATACCACAATTAACAAAGTTTCCCAGGAAAGCATAGACGAAGCTCGTCAAAATGTAGTAAATCAAATAAAGCCTATTGATAATCTTGTAATCAAGCTAGATGAACAAACTTTTTCAACGTTAGTATCGGACAAATTCAAAAACCTTGGGAGTGTGAGTGCTTCGTTATCAGAAAATAAAATTGAAATATTTTGGATTATTGATCAAACTTTTAGCGAATCACCAATAATAGGCCTTATTTCTTTTGATACTTCTAACCCTAATCTTGTACTAAGTCATTTTGGAACTGCAGGTATAAACACACCTACACAGTTATCGTTTCTTTCTAAGCTGATTATTGTTCCTTTGCTTGGGCAAGACTTTGAAATGTTTTCTTCAGCAGAGTTTGTTTTACAGATTATTGCACCTAAAGCAGAATTTGAAGCTAAAAGCATAACGGTTAAAGACGATTACTTAGAGCTTATTGTTAATGCCGCACTTTATGATTAAACTTTTTGACGGGTCGGACAATTATGAAAGCTATAAAGCATGTAAATCCTACGCCAACGAGATTTCTAAACAAACTTCTCGCACAATAAAAGTTATAAATGCAGATGAAGTACGTGATATTTCCGAGGTTTTTGCCATATTTGAGGGTTTAAGCCTTTTTGCAGAAGAAAATATCTTATTACTAAAGAGATTATTTTTAAATAAGACTCTTATAAATCAAGTTACAAATAACTTTGAGTCACTGGATAAAAACCACGTTATTTTGTGGCAAGACAGCAAGGCAGATGGCAAACTCAAACTTGTAAAAAAATTGAAAAGTCTCGGACGAATCTCAACATTTGAAGAGCTAAAACCTTGGCAACTCGAAAAGTGGTTAATTAACATAGCTAAAAAAGCAGGTATAGAAGTATCTAAAGAAGTTGCTTCTTTTTTGTTTGTTAGTTCATTATCTAATAAAGCTTTACTAGTAAACGAACTAAGTAAATATAAAATACTTCTTGGTAGTTTAGGCAAAAATAAGCTAGAAAAAGAAGATATTATGCTTTTGTGGGGCGGAAACTTAAATGGAGATATTTGGGAGTTTTTAGATATGTTTGCAGCCCGGGATAAAAAATGCATATTAGAAATGGAAAAGCTATTAAAAAGTGAAACTTCTATACAATATTTAATAGCCATGGTTGCAAGAGAGTTGTCACTAATTTTACGGATAAAAGAATACGAAAAAGAAAATGGAGATTTTAAAGACTTAAAGCTACATCCTTTTGTTTTACAAAAGACCATAAAAAAAGCTCAAAACTTTTCTTTCTATGAAATAGCGGAATTGCTGCAAAAACTTGTTATTACAGATATGTCAATTAAAAAAGGTGAGTTAAAAGATACTACGGCATTTAGAATATATGTTACAACTAGTTTTTAGTATAATAAAAATATTTCAATATGATCAAGATAACTAACTTTACTACAAAGTTTTTTTTAGGTTTACTATCATGTATAGCCCTATGCCTGTGGCTTGTGAATGTTGTTAATGCTCAGCAAAACTTGCAGGTAGTAACTCTTAAAGATGCTGGAATAGATGAATCGCTGGCAAGAGAAGATATTAACTATACTCTACCTACTGATGTAGTTATTGTTCCTGTTAATTATCCAATTAAGCAAAAAACTTTAAACTCTACAGATCTTTATAGAGGTATTTATTTTTATACAGTTGAGGTTTTAGGTTTTAATGATATCCCTTTTCACTACCTTGTGGGTGAAGATGGAACAATATTTAAAGGCAACACTGGAGGAGATGAACGGAGAATAAGAATTAGTGGTGTGGGAGAAAGCATGATTGTTATTGGTTATATTACTGATTCTTCCTCAACAAAATTTAGTTCAAGAGCACAGTTAGCGCTTGTAAAAATTATTTCAGATGTAGTTAATCGTAATTCAATTAATCCTGACAATATCTTTGTTGATGGGGTTGAATTCGTAAGAAATTTGAGCACCAAAAGTGTTTCATTAGTTCAAAAAGATATTTTTGGAACATGGGGTACCTCTATTGAAGAGATTAAATCTCAAGTTAAACCACTGTACGCACCTATTGCAAAAAGTTATAAGGCTCAAGTAGATAACGTTATTTTACCGACAGACCCTGTTAGTCCAGGCTCTGTAGTTGAAGCCAAAATTAGTATTTCGAATTTAAGTTCCAATGGTATGTACGCTGGCACGGATTCTGCTCTTATTTTAAGTAAAATTGACGGTACACCAAGCGCATTCTTTTTGAATAACGAGTGGGCAAGTATTTCGCAGGCAAGTTTAATGGATAATGATGAAATACTACTTCCTTTCCAAGAGGGCCAATTTAGTTTTAATATTAAAGTACCTTTGTTTCCAGGAGGTCTTTCCGAACAGTTTGAACTACGGACATTAGATGGAAGGAAAGTAGAGTCTAACCCTGTAACTATAGCTTTGAACATTGGCCCTGCATCAAGGCAGATTGTGGAAATAAGAAGTAGTGTTGTAAATGCAGTAGATGTTAAGTCACAGCCTTCGAGTAGTTCGGCCACTGTAGGGCAGGTTTCGGCAGGACAAAGGTTTTATTATGTTTCAGAACAGGATAATGGATGGCTACAACTAGAGCTTTCAGATGGTACTCCTGGCTGGATTGCAATATGGTTTGTAAATTTTATTTGAAACTAAATGAAAAAATTATTTTTTTATGTTCCAATACTAGCGATTGTATTTTTACTGGGTCTTTTTTTGTCCATGTACTTTGGTGAGGCAAATGGTGGGGTAAGCAATGTAAGGGTTACTAATTTAACTAGCAATTCAGTAACTATAAGCTGGGAAACAAAACAGCCTGGATTTGGTTCAATAGTTTACTCAAAAGAAGATTTCTTTCCTGATTTTATTGGTAAGTACATTGCCAAGTACCGTGAACATGATGATAGAAATGTTTCGAAAGATTTAGAAGAGAGTGGTAGGGTAAATTTAACAGAAAATTTTGATGAGTCTAAAGCTCAAGAAAGAAGAATTCATCACGTTACTATAAGCGGTCTTGAAGCCGAAACAACTTACTTTTTTAGAATAGATGGCAATATTAAACTTATTAATCCCGAGGTTAACTCTTTTACAACTCTTTCACAAAACTTGCTAGCTAATGAACCCGACCCTGTTTACGGTTCGGTAATAAATTACATGGCTAACCAAAAAAATCCAACAGATGGAATTGTCTACTATCGGGTAGTGAATAAAAATAATGATCAAATTACTTCACAGTGGTATTCAAGCATAATAAAAAATGAAAATTGGAGCGGCGACTTATCGAAAATGGTAGATACCCTCGGGCAAGTTGTAAACTGGAACTCTTCTGATTATTTATTAAATGTAGAAGCAAAAACCCCGGAAGGAGAGGGAGGGCAAAACTTAACGTTAGAAACTTACAAACCAATTGAAACAATTATAGTAAATATTAGATATATACCATAAACATGAAAAACTTTATTAAACCATTAGTTTTACTATTTGTTTTGGGGTTTTTAACTGGCGTTATTTTTACTGGTATAAAATTCTCGATTAATGTAGAGGCTGGCAGTGCAATTGAAAATGGCGTGCCTGTTTGTCTTTCACCTTACTCAGAATCTTGTGGAGATGGTTGTAACAGGCAAGTAAATTGTGGTTCCAACAAAGAATTTAGACCAGGTCCTTGCGAGTGTTCTAACCCAACACAACCTCAATGCCCAGTAGCAACTATTTGGGATGGTAGTACTTGTAAAGGTACTGCTCAAGGTACTAAAGATGAAACGAAAGACCAGGATCCAGTAAAAGATGGTGGAGAAAAAGTTGCACCCAAGGCAGCCAAGCCAGCTGATCCAAAAACGCGCGATGAGGCTAATAAGGTAGTTGCTGGTGGTGGTAGTAGTGCAACAGGCAGCCAGGGGCAAGGAGTACCTGCAACACCTGTTACCAACCCAGGAGCTTCATGCCCTAACGGAACCTCTCGTTTTACTACTGATAATATTTGCTTAACAGAGTGCCCACAAACAAACTGTTTAGCAGATAGCGCTGGAGAAACAAGGTGCTGCCAGCATAGTTCGGAGCCAGGGGGAGATGCTGAAATATCAACTAATGAATTAACAGTCTGTCCTCTTACCTTTCATTGTGACGGAACTATTTTTGCAAATTCAGGAAACAGTAGCACAGGAGGTGCTATAAACATATGTTCATACATTTTACCTACTGATTCTAGTAGGTCTTTTGGGGTTACACCACAAGTAATCAACAGCGTACAGACATGTGATGTTTTGATAGACCAAGTTAGTGCAAGTAGTGGTGGAGAAGCTTCCTTAGGCAGTCAAGAGGTACCTGTTGAAATTGCACAATCAATACTAGAACAAAACTGTGCAAGTAAAGGATATAATATGAGGACAGATATCCCAAACTATTGCGAATACGATTGCCCAGTGGATCCATACCGTAATCCTGCATTTGCAACAATTTTAGGTGCCGTTCCATGCATTCCAAATGATGCACAGGGACAAAACACAAAGCTACCTAGATTAACCAATTTAATCCCTAAAGTTTCTGCACAGGCAGCACCTCCTTTACCACAAACAATTAATCCAGAAGATTTAGAAAAAGGAGTTTATGTAATAACTATTCCTGGGTATAAAAATGTTGAAATATCTATACTTTACGGAAACTTAAAACTTAAGTATTTTGTAGATTCTAATGGTGACGGAGTAAAACAAACCGAAGAAGAGTATCTTGATTTAAGTGATTACGAAGTCAGTGTTGCCAAAACATCCTCTATTAACACTTACCAATTAGATAAAGGGTGGAACTTAGTTGGTCTTAACTTTGTTTCAGAGGATTTAAGCACAGCATCTAAGCTGCTGCGTGAATTAATACGACAAAATGTAGAATCAGTTCAACTAACAAAATATGATAGTGGTAATTGGATACACTTTGTAATGCGGATTAGCGACAAAGGTGAAATAATAACCTACGGAAACGACTTTACGCTTGTACCAGGAGAAGGTTACTTTTTAAGAACTTTAAACGAAGGAGCCGTATCACTTGCTGGAAACAGTTTTACAAGTAATGTTCCTGTAAGCTTTGTGCCAGGATGGAATTTAATTTCTATACAAACTATACAACAATATACCGCGCAAAGCTTTTTGGAGTTTTGCAATACCCAATCTTTAAATTGCGAATCAATAAGCAGGTTTGTGGATGGCTTATACGATACCGTAGTAAAAAAAGAATCAAAATATTTTGGAAATATATTTAACATAGAAGACACTAAAGGATATTTTGTTCTTAATAATGAAGGACAAAAAGTAATTACACCATAAAAATGTCGAATCAACAAAAGAGGACAATCCTTTCGTTTCTTTTTTTAGTGCTTATGGTGCTGGCTATTGCTGCTTTTGCTGTAGCCGCTTCGTTAAACTCAGATGTGTCTGTAGATTTTGAAGTAGGCATAGCACCTCAAGAATTAGTTATAAGCAACGTTACTCAAAACGGCTTTACTGTATCTTGGGTGTCGCAGGAAGCAGAGCAAGGGCTTGTTAAATACGGGTTAGAAACAACTTTACTAGCTACAACTGCTATAGACTTTAGAGGGGAAGAATCTTCAACACTACACTATGTAAGAATAACAGATCTTGACCCTGCTACCACTTACTATTTTGAAATTTACTCGGGCAATACTGTATTTAAAAATAATAATCTATACTTTTCGCAATCAACACTTGGAAATGAAGCATCATTGGGAACGCCAGAAAGCATTACACTCACCCTACCAGAAACTTTTACTGAAGGAATCATTTACGCATATGCCTCAAATGGAATTCAAACTTCAACAATTGCGTCTTCCATTGCGTCATCAAACTCAGCACTTATTGATGTTTCAACTCTTAGAGATCCAACTACGCAGGAGCTTTTTGATTTGACACTGTCACAGGTAAGGATACACGTTACCAGCGATCAACTATTACGCGCAGTAGATACACTAGCAGTAGGTCAACAAGATTTAACAATAAACGAACTTAGCTCAGAAACCTCAGCGTTTTTAGTTCCCGAAGTATTTGCAGTTGATTTACCAACACCTATTGAAGAGCCAGAAGAGGAAGAACCTGTAGAAGAAGACATTGTTGAAGAAGATCCACGCGTAATAGAAGAAGAACCAATAGCACAAAACCCAGCTCCAGTAATAATTCCCCAACAACTTCCTCCTGCATCTCAACAGCCAGTTGTTGTTGCAAACAGCAGTCCTTTACCTTCAACAGCAATTTCAACAGGCGAACTACTTATTGGACTTAGTGGGTTGGGACTACTCGTTGTTGGAATAGCCCTTAAAAAGAACTCTAGTCTTTAATAACATTTTTAATAGCTTTACAAAGCTCTTCTGCCCTTTTTTCACTTATATTGATGCTCGTAGGCAAATTTAATACAACTTTACAGTGATTTATTGTATTTGGAGTTAATGCTGGAATATAACAAAGTCGTTGATAAGTTGTATCGTTAACTGTAGAACCATAAAGTGGAATCGCAAACCAGTTACCAAGGGTAACCCTTTCTTTTCTCGCAATATTCCAGACTGCCAGCCTTTCCTCTGCATTCTTTAAAAGCACAGGATATCTTAAATAAACTCTGTTTGAATCTGTATCTGCATGGTCAGAATACTCTATTAAATACTTGTCATAAATAGAAGCTATTTTACTTCTATGTTCATTATACTTTACTAGTTTAGTAAGCTGCTTAATGCCTAGTCTGGAAAGAGCGGGAGACATTTTTGCAGGAAACCAGTCCGGTTTTATTGCCATATTTTCAACTTTTTCAACCATTATCCCTAAAAACCCCATTTTCCTCCAAACATACCTTATTGCTGCACCAATTGTAAATCTCCCGACTCCAACAGAATGAAGAGGTATAGCTACCCACCAAAAAACAGGGTTTAGAAGTGATATAAAAGTTTTAATAAAAGGAAAGTTCGGAAGAGTATTTATAAAAGGAGAAATCTTAAAATAAACTTCATCTGAATTAGTAATTATTGCCCCTCCGCGCACTGAAGAAATAACCTTTTCAATACCAAAAGTTAAAAAGCCTGCATCTCCCCTTACTTGAATATTGCTTTCTATTAAATGGGCAAAATCTTCTAGGATAAAAATATCTTCCCTCCCAATGAGCGAAAGCTTTTGCTTAATAGCATCTACATCTACTAGCTTTCCAAAAGTATGTTGAACCACAATTGCCCTTGTTTTAAAGTTAATTGCTTTTTCCAGTTGAGAGTAATCAGGGTTAAGATCACTTTTATTTGAATCAAGGTAAACTGGGGTTGCACCTGTCCAACTTATTGAATTTGCAACTACAACACATGTAAATGAGGGTGCTATTACTTCGTCACCTTCTTTTAAACCTAAAGATTTTAATAATACATACAATGCCGACCTTCCAGAATCAACCAGCTTAACATGACCAACATTAAGGATTTTTTTTAAACTTTCTTCAAATTGAATATTAAAGGTTTCTAATGCCCATGTCCATGGAGTAAACAAAACTTTTAATGCAAGTAATACATCACCCAACTGCGTGTTTGGAGAAGCTGCAGTAAAAATAGATTTTTTTAATTTCATAAAACAAATATAACATCGATTGAATAACTCATCCAAAATTTATACATTTACCTTTTAAAATAACTGGCAAACTTAAAAAGTAAGTATTTAAACTTGTTTGAAACAATGTCTATCGAATCCAGGTACTCAATAGGAATGCCTCCAAACCCAAGTTTGTACCTTGAATAACCTGTTTCTTTATCTTTTGTTAAACCCCAAAAGTCAAAGACTTTACAATTATTTTCTTTTGCCCAAAGCATAGATTTCCAGGCATGAAGGTAAGAAGCTTTTAAACCATTCCCTTTTTCAATTGATCCACCATAAATTGCATAAAATACGTTTTTATAAATTACACTAAACCAGGCTACAATTGGTTTACCTTCAAAAACCGAAGTAACAATCACTGGTATTGCTTGGTCATCTTTTTTTAGTGTTTTCCATACTTTTTTAAGATACGTTGTAGATCTCCCTGTAAATCCGTATCTCTTTTGTATAGTAGAGTATATTTGTAGAAAGTTGTTAAAAGAAGAATCTTTTGAGTCAAAATTTACTGTAACTCCTTTTTTTTCAGCTCTTCGAAAATACTGCCTGTGAGGAGGACGAACATCGTTGTAAAGCTCTTCTACACTTTTTGTCAAATCAAATAAAAGGGTTTCTTTGGGGTGAATGTTTTTTGCAGGAAAAAAGTTAGAAGGCTGTTTAAATTTAACCTCTTCAAAAAAGCAGTTTAAGGGATCAACTCTTACTGCAAAACATCCGCTATTATTTACAGCATTTTGTGCATCTTGGGTGCTAAACCTTGTCCAATCCAGCTTTGGTACATACCCAAATTTACCCAACAAAGGAACTTTATTAATCTGGATCCAAAATCCTTTTGCTTCATAAATATCATTACCTTGTACTTTCCTTACTTCTTTCCAGGCATCAGACTGTAAAAAATGATTTTTTGTATTTTCAATTATATTTTTAATATCTTTCTTTTCTATAGATGTAGTTGTCATAAAGTCTGTTTAGTTTAAACTTTAAAAAGTTTGAAGAAGTTTCATAAGTACCTAAATAAGATACCATTTTTCCTTTAAACTTCATTTTAAAATCCGCAACACCTCTCCATGGGTGATTAATCCCTTTTGGAATTACGCCCCAAAAATTATAGTTTTTAAAACCCTCTTGAATAGCCTTAGCAGCAATAGAGTAGTGTAAAAAATATGGGGAAGCAATTTTTGAAAGAGCAACATCAGAGGTAGATGCACCATGGGAATAATTTACTGTATCTTTATAATAATTTATTAAAGCTGCCGAAACTGGTTTATCTTCATAATAAGCAATCCAAATTCTTGTTAAAGGATCTTTCATTGCTTTTGGCCCGAGATGTTTCCATTGTGCAACATAGTAAGAATCGTGAAAGTTTTCGAACTTTTGCCTTATCTTTGTTTGACGTGTAAGCTCAATAAAGGCAAATAGGTCTTTTTCTTGCATTGCTTCTTTTACCTGAATACCAATTTTTTTTCCTCTTTTTATGTAATACCTTGTTTCTTTGGGTTGCATTTGAAGAAGCTCTTTGTCCGATTTTGGAAGTTCCATAATCCAAGTGTGCTTGGCTTGGCCTAGAGCATTAGACTTTTTCCAACCACTTCTTTCTATTTCAAAAAAAAACTTTTTATCAACAGGCGGATCTATTCTAAATAAATTTAGTGGGTTGAGTCTACAATACTCATCGGCAAAGAGTTTAAGTTTTTTATAAAACTTTTCATAAATTTCTGCATTATTTACTTCCTTGGAGATTTCCTTAATTTTACTAATATCCAATACAGGTCCATAAGGAAGATAAGCATATTTTGAAATTTTTCTTTTAAATATTTCTAAATAAAGATTTCCAACGGGTTGATTGTTCAAATATACCAAAAAAGTATCGATTTTTTTATTAATGCTTTTTTGAAAATTAATCCAGTGCCAGGAAGTTAAAAAAGTACTGGAAAAAGCGTTTGTGTTCACCTCTTCCCAAAGAGGAAACTGTTCATCCAACAATGGTACTATATCGAAATCCAAATACATAATTTTTCTTAATCTGCTATGAATCTCTTCTCATTGGCATCACTAGGTGAACAAACTGTGGATCATCATTGTCTTTGAAAACCGATGCAGCTAATGGACCTTTGCTTTCAAAAATAATTTTGTCTCCCTCCAAGTGATTAACCACATCTTGAAGATATCTCAAAGTATACGCTGTATTAAGATCTGTGTCAGCAGAAGCGTTTGTTACAGCAATATGAGTACTACCTTCACCTACATCCGTTACTACTGAGCTTAGTGTAATCTTTGATTGCTCTACATCAAAATCAAACAAAGTTTTATTTCCTAAATTACCTCTTGCGAATGTATTAACAATTTTTATCGCATTTTCTATTTCTTTCTTTTTTATTTCAAATGTAAAAGAATAATCATTAGGCATTATTCTTTTGTAATCTGGGTAAGGTCCTTCGAGCAAGCGCACGCTAAATTCGGTATCCTCAAATTTAAAAACTAGTTGTGAGTTAGTTTCGCTTAAATATACTTCAAGATTTTCTATATTTGGGTAGTCTGCCAATATTTTTACAAGCTCCATAAGGTACCTGGCGGGCACAATTATTTCAGATTTATCTTTTGAAGTAGCTGCTTCTTTAACCTGAGAAATTCTTTTAGAAAGCCTAAACCCATCCAGCCCTACAAAGTTAACTTCAGATTTTTCTTGCGAAATTTCGAACAAAACTCCAGATTGTTGAATTCTACCTGAAGAAAGATCGGTAGAACAGGCAAAAAGCGTTTTATTCATGCTTTTAATAAACTCAATACATGCAATTTTAAAAAGTAGTGTTTTTGCAGTTGGTAATACTGGGTACTCTTCTGCAGGCATTGTAGAAAATGTGCCTTTTGATGAGGCAGTAATTACATTAACACTATTTTCTTTTAATGATAGTGTAAGGCTTTCTCCATTTTCACTGCTTGCACTTACAAAGTCAGATATGTACTTTGCATTTACAGTAGTGCTTCCTGCAGTTTCTACCTTGCCAGGTATCCACATGTGAATCCCCATGTCCAGGTTTGTAGCAGATATCTCAACTGAAGACTTATCTACTTTTAGCATTACATTTGAAAGTATAGGAATATTTGGTTTTTGACTAACAGCTCTACTTGCGTATGTTAGTGCTTTAGATAATACTTTATGATTAATTTGTATTTCCATATCTATATATTTATTTAAATAGAAGTTAATAGTATTTAGGCAATGTATTTATGTGAGTAAATATTTGCTTTTCTTGATTATACCAGCTAAACAGTTATTGTACAGTTGTGGAAAACAGGGTGGAGTAAATATCTTTTGTTTTTGGTTATAGCCATATACACTATTGTATTTTTACAAAAACAGAGTGGAAAGTTTTTTGCTAAGTTTTGAATAACTTAATTAAGGTAAGTTTTTTAGAAAAACTTCCTATTATAGAACTTTCAACAATAAAAAATTTGTACGTTATTCCTAAGTAAAAGTATGTATCTAATCCTTTTTTTACTTACCCACATGTACACATAAGAGGTAATTAAATTTGACTAATATAAATAAGTTAGCTATATTTTTACTATAAATATTATTTACAAAAGTATGGCAATTGATGTTGAAAGTTTTTCTCCAAACGATCCTTCCAGTGTGAGTTCGCATGCATATAATCCACTTGAAACCGTTCCAGTATCACCTTATTCATATGAAGGCACTCCTGATAACCTAACAGACGTTGATGATGTTCTGAGAGGTGTTACTTCTTTGCAAGCAATAATAATGATGAGAATAATGATTACTACAGGTACTTTTAACTCCACAGAACCGTATTGTCAAAGAATTCTAGAAATTGCACAGGGAGCAGTTTTAGAACAATAAGAATCCCTTGCCTGCCGCCAGTCTAAAGTCAAGGAGATTAAGATCAGTTTTTAATAAATTTTAATTATTATTTTCTCATTATGGACAACAGTACAGCATTAAATTCTTACCAAAATCCTTTAGTATATTGTGTCAAGCCAATAGAACCAGGTACGGACTACTCCAATCAAGAAGCTGCTTTGAAACATTTCATTCGAACCCCAGAAGGCATTAAGTTCATGCAACTTTACCCTGAATTTTTAGATAGCTTCAGACTTTTTAATATAGAACTCCCAGCCAGGTTAGAGCAGTAATTCCTGCTACCATGTATAACTTTACTTTGTTACTCAATATCTTCTGTAACAAGTGCGCTTTCATTAATTGCATTAATGATGCCTGTAATTTGAAGGTTAAACTCATCTTGCAGCATCATTTTGCTTTTAATTTTATCAATAGCATGCAGTACTGTTGTATGATCTTTTCTATTTAAAAAATTAGCAACCTCTTCCAGCTTATAGTTAAACTCTTCACGTAAAATATACATAGCAACTTGTCTTGCAAGTGCAAGCTCTTTCGTTCTTCTTGGACCCTTAATGTCTTTAACAGGAACATTAAAAGATTTAGCTACCTCTCTTATTACTTTAGGAATTTTAATTTGTTCTCTTTTAGTTGCAGAGTCTTTACCAATCATGTGAGCAACTTCTTCTAAAGTTAGGTCTCCATTCGGTTTCATTTGGTTAAACAAAGAAACTTTTTGTAATGCACCTTCAATTTCTCTAACATTGTCACTTACTGCCCTGGCAATAAATTCTAGGATTTTTGGCTGTAAATCTACTGCCATTTCATCTGCTTTTTTTTGAACGATAGCAAGCCTCATTTCATAATCAGGCTGCGATATATCTACAACCATTCCTCCCAACATTCTGCTTTTTAGTCTTTTTTCAATACTTTTTATATCTTCAGGCCTTCTATCGGCAATTATAATTATTTGTTTTCCTGCGTTGTAAAGCTCGTTGAATGTATTAAAAAATTCATCTTGCGTTTGTACCCATTTAGAAATTAGCTGCATATCGTCAATTATTAAAATATCTACAGCTCTGTACTTTTTTCTAAATAAATCCATTTTGCTGGATTTTATACCGCGGACCATTTCGTTGAGGAAATTTTCGGAAGTGGTGTAAACAATTTTTTTAGTGAGATTTCTTTCTAAAACACCTCTTCCAATTGCCTGTGCCAAGTGAGTTTTGCCAACGCCAGTTTTACCATGGATAAACAAGGGGTTATATACTGTACCTGGTTTTTCGATAACTGCCAGAGCAGCCGCATGGGCCAGCCTATTTGCGTTACCCACAATAAAGTTGCCTAAAGAGTATTTAGTGTTTAGTCCCGATTCTTCAATAGATTGAATTAAAGACCCCATTATTCCATTTTCCATGTCAAAAAGTGGGTCTTTGTTAGAGTTTAAAGAAGAATCATTTGAGTGTGTTTCAACGTTACTCACTTTAAACTCGGGGGTAAGATTTTGGCCGTAAACATAAGAAATTGTTTCTTTAATTAATTTCTCATGTCTCATTTTTAGCCAGTCTGCTGTGTATGGGTTTGGAACAGCTATGACTGCCTTTTTGCCATCAAGCTGAATAAGTCTGGTATCTGCAAAAAATGTTTGAAACTGTGCAGGTGCGTCAAGTTTTACTTCAATTTGAGCTAGTGCTGTTTTCCAAAGTTTTTCCGGCTCTTTAATATTCATTTTTAAAAAGTAATAAAATAAAGTATTAAGCTACATGCTTTTATGTCACTTTGTAAACTGCGATTTCGTAAGCCGAGTAGAGGAGCTCATTAAGACCTCATGCAAATAAAATCCGGCTAAACGGGAAATCAAGTTTTTTTGTATTTAACAATATATATCCACGTGGATAAATTTGTAAAGAGAAATTTTTTGTAAAAAACTTTTTTAAAGGCTAATCTCCATCTCCTTAGGTAAAGTTAAGGTTTTTACAATCATTTGCTAATAAATTAGATCGGCCACATAGCTTTTATTAGCAATAATAGAATGAATACTTTTTGATAAAATGATTGAAGTGCCAAAATCTGTTAAAATTGTGCATATATTTAACACACAACTTTTTACGATTAATTTTCATTGAATAATTTAATATTGATTCCTAAAAATATAGCTAAGTTATTAATTCGCTTTTATCAAAAATTTTTATCTATTGATCAATCATTTTGGGGTAAAAGAACAGGTATAAAGGTATGTATACACGAGCCATATTGTTCCGAATATACTTACCAAGCTATAGATAAATATGGATTAATTAAAGGTAGTTGGATGGGGTTTTTAAGAATCCTCAGGTGTAACCCCTTAAGCAAAGGAGGGTATGACCCCGTACCCGATTTCCCACTTCGTTCTTCCCCTAAACCTTAACCTGTATTCTAAGAATCAAGCTTAAGAATTAAGAACATATAGCATTAAGAGTTAAAAAATTTGATAAACTGTTTTTAGTAACTATTTTTTACATATTCGTATGAAAATCACGAGATTAAGGCCAGTTGTGGTTGTTGGTTTAGTTATTTTATTAATTTTAGGTTCCACAATAGGACTGGTAGCTTTAACTTCTCCGACAATTACAGATAATGGTGATGGAACAAGTACTTTTTCAAGCTGTTTTGATTTAACTAATTATATTTCTGAAAATAGAAGTTATTATGGAGGATATCCAGCCCCTTTGTCAGATTCGATTACCTCAAATAGTAAAGAGATTGCCGAGTCATCAGGTGCTGGTTCTTCTGACTATTCAACTACTAATATTCAAGTCGAAGGTGTTGATGAATCTGATATTGTTAAAAATGATGGCAATTCACTCTTTGTGTTTGCTTCTGAAAATAAATACATTGATGTTTTTGATTTAACAGATCCCTCAAATCCAAAGAAAGCCTCAGAAATTGAGCTAGAGTTTTATGGTCAGTCTATGTATCTTGTTAATGAAACTTTGGTAGTAATAAGCAGTGAGTACTCTTATCAACCCTTAAAGGTTTCGGCTAATTTCTGGAATCAATACTCAATTGCTCAAATATTCGACGTTTCAAATTTAGAAAGCCCCCAATTGGAAAGTACATATTACTTAGATGGATATTATGTTAACTCGAGATTAACTGATAACACTTTGTATTTAATTTCATCAGCTAATGTAGGTGAAATAGACTTATTGAGCGGAGTAGAAGGAAACATCCCTAGAATTTCTATAGCGGATGGATTAAGTGAAAATCTTCAAACTAAAAGAGCTTCGGAATGTTCCGAAGTCACCCCTATGGGAGATTCAGCTTATAGTTTTCTTACAGTTGCAGCAATTCCACTTGATGGTTCTGAGTTTAGTTCTAGAGTGATTTTAGGAGATTCTTCAAACATGTATGTTTCAAGGAATAACATTTACCTTACTACTCAAGTGCTTCCTTATGAAAATGCAGCCAATCCTGATATTCCAATACCTGTTCCTTCCTATGACTGGGAGCCAAAAACAGAAATATTTAAGATTTCAATGGATGGTACAAAAATTTACTTTAAAGCAAAAGGTCAGGTTGATGGTACAGTTTTAAATCAGTTTTCAATGGATGAATACTACGGGTACTTTAGAATAGCAACAACTAAAGGTACTACAACAAGAGACTTTTCGAGCTCTTTATATGTCTTTGACGAGCAAATGAATTTAACAGGGCAAGTTAATGGACTTGGTAAAACTGAGCAAATTTATTCAGTAAGATTTATGGGTGAAAAAGCCTATGTTGTTACTTTTAAACAAACTGACCCACTTTATGTTTTAGATCTTGTTGATCCTTCAAACCCTAAAGTCGCAGGGGAACTTAAAATACCAGGTTTTTCAAGATACCTTCATCCATTTGATTCTAATCACTTGATTGGAGTGGGCAATGATGCCGACGAAAACACAGGAACGACTTCTGGGGTTAAAGTTACTCTTTTTGATGTAACTGATATTGCTGATCCAAAAGTTAAAAGCGAACTTATATTTGGTGGAAGATTATCGGATACTCCTGTTTCATGGGATCACAAGGCGTTTCTTTTTGACAAGCAAAAAGAGCTACTTGTATTACCAGTAAATATTTATAATGAAAGTGAAGCATACTATTATCAACCTGATTTTGAAGGTTTTATAGTAATGAGTGCAAACCTTGCAGAGGGGTTAGTCGAAAAGAAACGCATAGATTTCAGTGAAGATACTTCTTACTACTCCAATACGCCAAGGTCGTTATACATAGGAGATTATTTATACTTGATATTTAATAATGAAATAAAAGTAGTTGATTTGAAAAACTACTCAGTGGTTAAAGAGATTTCTGCTTTTGTTTAGAAAAAAGAGGTTCGAAATGATGAGGTAAGTCATCTTTATCTACACAAATAAATTGCAGGTTTTTTTCGTGAGCAAAACTCTTAAACTCACTATACATTGTAAGGTCTTTAAGGCGTTCCATAATTATTTTGCTTTCAATTGCGTTGTTAGATTTAATTAGAGCAAACTTCCATTCAAAAACTTTATCTAGTGTTGCAAACCGCACGGTTTCTTTTTTTTGGGTTTTATAGGCTTCATTAAAGTGTAGTGTATAAGTAAGATCTTCAATAGTTTTTTTAAAGGTTAAATCGTTTTCTATTTCAAAATCAACATTCCATTTCCTGCCTTGATTTGCTCTATAAATATTATTGGTAGCAATAAGAAAGCCTTTGCATTTGTTGTTTTCTAGCATTTCAAAAACTGAATCAACTACAAAAGCTTCTATTAAAGTATGAGAGTTAAAAAAAACTTTTGATTTTTTAACTACATCGGTATTGTCAAAGTCATAAATTTTTTTAGCAGATTTTCCATTTATCGATTCGTTTTCAATTGAAAAAGGAGAAATTTTGTTTTTAGAACTTAACTTAATATTTAGTTTTAAATAAAAAGCAAATTCTTTACTTAAAAAGATAGCAGACCCTGGTGGTGTGTCATTGAGAATATATGCAGAAGAGTGATGAATTGAATGATTAAAATCATACTTAATAAACTGAATCATTTTGTAAATTGAGTTAAGGGTTTCCTCAGGTATTTTTGAATCACTAAAAATGACCAAAGGAGTAGTACCAAAATCAAAAGTATGTTTTTGCTTTTTTTGAAGTTAACCTTGACACTTCATTGTACTCTAAATTTACAACAATGATTAGGCTTTACAAAGCTCATGCAACTGATTAGACTAAAGATATGAGTAATAAGAACGTAACGGCAAGAACATTCAATCTTATTAAACCAGTAGAGCCACCTAAAAGTTACTGGGATAAAGTTTATGAGTGGGTAGTCTCAAGAGCAAAAGTTATTTTTATTGTTTGCGAAGTATTAATAGTTACAGCATTTGCTTTAAAAGTGGTTGTTGATAATTCGGCAAATTCACGAAAAGAAGTTTTTCAGGAGCTGAAAAACCAATCAGCATTTTATGAAGCTCAATATGAACAGGAAATAAGGAGGACACAAAGCAAAAGTTTTGAGTATTTAAAATTATGGAATGGCTCTTCTCAAATGGCAGAAATATTACAAGAGGTTTATGGTTACTTGCCAGCAAGTTCCAACGAAATTACAGTAAAGATTGATAAAGATAGGTTACAAATTTATGGTACAGACGATCTTGAAGCGCTTAGGATTCTTGAGCAATCTTTAAAAAACTCAAGTACCTTTACTACAGCAGCAGTAGATACTTTAAGCCTTGAACAACAAGATTCACTTGAGGGCAGAGGCAGATACGTTTTAACGGCAATTATTTCAGAAAATAATTTAACAAGAAGTGATTTAGAATTATGAGTGACGAACAACGAATTAAAATTGGCACAGTAAAAAAATCAAGAAGCTTAAGGCTTAACGAATATTTGGATAATGCCAGAAACAAAAGTATTTTTGTAATCGCTGTATCGATCCTTTTTACGATATTTTTTTTGGTTGTAGGTGTTATTCCAGCATTTCAATCGGTTTTTGACCAATCTGCTGAGAATCAAAAAATAGAAGAAGCAATAACAAAAATGCAAAAGAGAGTAGATGATATTAAAGTCCTTATAGATCAAATTAATTCAGATGCAAATGTGCTAGATTATTTTAATAAAGTCTTTCCTGGTCAAAGTGATCAAGAAGAAATTATGAAAGAGATGTTTGAACTTGCAGAGGAGAAAGGAGTTTTTATTAATAGTGTTACTTTTTCGGAGAACGAGAGAGCGGAGCCTTTAGTTATACAGTTTGGTACAGTACCACAAGTAATCTCTAAGCAAATTACGGTCAGCTTTGAGTCAAACAGGGTAAAGGCATTGGATTTTTTAAAATCTATAGAAAACAGTAGAAAAATTTTTAATGTAACAGATGTGACTTTAAGCCGAAAACTAGGAGAGTTACTTGAGAAAGCCGGCCCAGATAAAGAGTACGATTCAACTCTTGTAATTGAATATTTTTATTGGAGCGATGTAATTGAAGTAGTTGAATAAAGTTTTGAGTAATGTAAAAAAACTTTTAAAAATTTTATATGAATAATTTAAATAAAGCCTGGTCAATACTTATAATTGCTGGTGTAGTTTTTTTAATAGGTTTTGTGTTGTATTCACTGTGGCAGAGTTCTGTAAAAACGGGTTTTAACGAGGTAATAAATAATTTTGATACAAATCAACTTATAAACCAGCTTGTCGAAAATCATTTAAGAAGTGACCCAAATTTTTTAGAGTAGTATTTAAATTTAGTTACCTCTAAGTTTTGTGATATAAGAATCAGCGTCGTCTATAAGCACTTCCCTGGGTTTACTTCCATTTGCTGGTCCCACAACCCCTGCCTCTTCAAGCTCTTCTAGTAGTCTTGCGGCTCTGTTAAAACCTATACTTAACCTTCTTTGCAAGTATGATGAAGATGCTTTACGAGCTTGTACAACAAGGTATATAGCCTGTTCCACCAAATCATCACCAGATATTTCTCCAAGTGCTTCCGCTGTCATTTCTTCAGGTGAGCGTATTTCGTTTCTAATTTGATCGATTGTTAAGTATTCGAGAGCATCTTCGGGTACCTGAGCCTTAATGAACTCAACAATGCTTGTAACTTCGCTTTGTTCTATAAATGCACACTGAAGTCTTTCTGCTTTAGTTTTATCAGGTGCTTTATAAAGCAGATCCCCTGACCCCATAAGACTTTCGGCGCCTATTCGATCTAATATTACTCTGGAATCCGTTGAGCTTGTTACGCTCATTCCAACTCTGCCAGGAATATTAGCTTTAATTATGCCTGTAATAACATTAACAGAGGGTCTTTGAGTTGCGAGAATAAGGTGTATTCCAACTGCTCTTGCCTTTTGGGCGAGCCTTACAATAGCGTTTTCTGCTTCTACTCGTCCTGCTGTCATCATCATATCTGCCATTTCATCAATTACAACAACTATGTAAGGCATTGCTGCAAAACCTTTTTTACTATTGTAGCCTTCAATATTTCTTACCTGTTCTTTAGCAAGAATCGAATATCTTGTTTCCATTTCTTTTACAGTCCATTTTAACCAGTCGACAACTTGTTCCATTTGGGTAATTACCGGAGTAATAAGGTGGGGAATTCCGTTGTAATCCATAAGTTCTACCTGCTTAGGGTCTACAAGAATTAACTTTAGTTCGTCTGGTGTTTTCTTCATTATTAATGAAGTTATAAAAGTGTTTGTAAGTACAGATTTTCCAGAACCTGTAGCCCCTGCAATAAGCAAATGTGGCATTTTGTAAATATTACCTATTACTGCTTCTCCATGTATATTTTTTCCAATAGGAACAGGAAGTACATAGTCTGTATTTCGCATTTTTTCTGAAGTCATTAACTCTTTAATTCGCACTAAATCTCTACTAGATCTTGGGATTTCAACACCTAGGTAAGAGGTTTCAGGTATTGTTTCGACTCTTACGGCTTTCGAATCAACTCCTAAAGCAAGAGCGATATTTTCGTTTAAATTTGCTACTTTAGAAACCTTTATTCCTAAAGGTATGCTTAATGCGTATTGAATAACCGAAGGGCCAACAAAAGCTTGTTCTACTTTTGCATCTATGTCAAAGCTCAAAAGGATTTCTTCGATTATTCCTGCTTTTTCTTTTATATCTGTTTCTTTTGTGCTTGGCTTTTCGGGAGGTAATAAAAGACTTGCTGGTGGAAGTGTCCAGCCAGGGAACTTTAGTGTTTCCTGGCTAAGTCCATCATCTCCTAAATCAACGTGTTTGTAGTTAATGCTCATTTGTTCTGCTGGTTTAATAATTTTTAGGGGAGATTCTGGGTATTGTCTTTCCAATGTATCATCAGCTGACTTGGTTTGCATTGCGAGTTTTTCGGCTTCTCGTTTTTTTATTAAGTCATTAAAATCTCCAAAACGTGATCTTGGTTGTTTAAACTCATCTATCTCTTCAGATTGTTCACCGGTAAGCTGATCTATTGGAGTAAATAGTGCTTTTACAATTTTGAATACTTTGTTAATAAATTTTCCTGCAAGCTGTGTAAGTGAAGAAAGAGAAACTGAAAGTGCAATTGGCGTTAGTATAAGTATAGACAACAAAAGAATAATTTGAGTTGCTGGCTGGGTTGGTATTTTATCGCCTAGCAGGTCAACTACAATGTAATATCCAACGCGACCTCCAGCAGCGCTTATAGGGTCTGCCTTTAAAATAGTCCATTGATCTGTATTAAGAGTAGAAATAAATGCAGGTACAAGAAAGGTTAGTGCTGTAAGTGAAATGATATTGGGTAGTTTTAAAAACCTACTTTCTGCACCTAGTAATTTTATGCCAATAACTCCAAGTGTTATTGCTGTTAATAATGTAGAATTGTTAAAAAGACTTCGTGCTTGGCTAAATATGTTTTGATCGTTTGGGTTTACACTTAAATAGGCAATTGCAAAAAAGATTGAAAAAAGCAGGCAAAGTAACCCAAAGAATGTTGAAGTTTCTTTGCTATCGTAAGTAATTTTTTTTCTTTTTCTCCTTCCCATATATTTAATGATATTATTCTAATGCAACAAAGCGATTAAAACAAATATTAATACACGATTATGAAGGTTTTAGATGAAGCAACCAAGTTTGCTCATTTAGGTAAGCCAGGTACAGCTTTTAGTAAGGGTTTTGAAAGAAGGTTGAAGAAGGTTGAAAGATTGGTAAATTTAAAAGATGCGGTTATTCTTGATCAAGGTGCAGGAGAGGGTGTTTGGATGAATGAGTTTACTAATTACACAAGCCCTTCAAAGATTTTTGGATTTGACATTGATAAAGAAAATTTTGAGAAGTTTCAAGAACTGCAAACAGGTGTTGATATAAATAAAAAAATTCCATTGCAAAACTTTAAAATCTGCCCCGCAGAAAAACTCGATTTTGACAGTAACTTTTTTGATGTTGTGTTTAGTAACGAAGTGCTTGAGCATGTCCAAGATGATAATAAATCTGTAAAAGAAGTTATAAGGGTACTAAAACCTGGTGGATATTTTGTTATTTTTACCCCAAATAGAGGATGGCCATTTGAAACTCATGGCATGTTTTTTAGAGGGAAATATTATTGGGGAAATATTCCTTTTTTACCTTGGCTACCAAAGTTTGTTTCGAAAAGGTTTGCTAGTCACGTAAGAAATTATTCTAACAAAGATATAAAAAGGTTGTTTAGCAACATTGATGCAAAGATTATTTATCATTCTCATGTTTTCCCTGGTTTTGACAAACTTTCTAAAAAGAGGGGCTTAGTTGGAAAGTTAGTGCAAAAGTTTTTTCACGCTATTGAAAAGACTCCACTAAACTATTTTGGCATAAGTCATTTTTTAATAGTAAAAAAGTCGAAATAAGAGCTTTACCATTTTCCATAACCACCAATAGAGTCGGATAGCTGTTTAGAAATTTTGCTTGCATTTTTAGGAAATTTTCTTAATACATTACTTTTGGTATAAGTTGCTGCAACTTTAAAATAGCCAAATGCTTCGTATCTTCTTGGAGAAACGCGAATAGGGTTCAAAATAACCCTAAATTTTGCGTTATTCTTTATTGCTTGGTCTGTAAGAATTTGATCCTCAGCCATATAAAGATTGGATTTATAACCACCAGTTTTAATAAATAAAGAGTGCTTTATAAGCAAACATTGACTTAGCCCCATAGGTTTAGGGGTAAGAGTACTTCCAAGCTGCAAAATATTCCACCATATACTGTAAACAGTGTAAAACGGTTTTTGTAACCATAAATCATACAAAAAGTTGGCCATATCAAGATTACGCTTGTTAAAAGAGGAAAGAGCTTTTTTTAAAAAATTCTTGCTAAAGGTTACATCCGCATCAACAAACATTAATAATTTACCTTTTGCTACTCTTGCTCCATTATTTCTTCCTTCACCGGGCAAACCACCTTTTACAACCTTTGCCTTAAAACTTTCGGCAACTAACCTTGTGTTATCTTTAGAGCCTGCATCGGCAACAATAACTTCAAAGTCTTGAAAGGTTTGGGTTTTGAGGCATTCTAAAAGAACACGCAAGTAATCTTCTTCGTTAAGTGTAGGAATTATTATTGATAGGTAAGGATTATTCAAAACTTTCATGTGTACTTGCAAACAGTTTTAATTTTAATTAAATTTAATTGATTTGTCATTACAAAAATGACTTCATATGGCATTAAAAATTTGGTAGTCTATCTTAAATATGAGTGAAAATAAACACAAAGTCATTGTTTTCTTGCTATCTTTATTCCTAGTTTTAGTTATAGGTTCTGTAGTTATTGGTGGATATATTGCCTTAAAAAATGCTTCAGATAACTCAGAACAGTCTGATTTTAGCGTTGCTGGTGTTAATGACATTTTTAATATTCGAAGCTTTGGGGCTACCCCTAACGATGGGACTGAAGATACTAATGCAATACAATCAGCAGTTAATGCAGCTGTAGCCGTAGGGGGTTCTGTTTATGTGCCGGCAGGGATTTATAGAAGTGGAACTATAGATATTGACGATAATATAACGATATATGGAGATCCAAACTATGTGAGTATAATTGAGATGAAAGATAATAATGGAGGACCTGCAAGCTCCCCTCAATCTGCAAGATATTTGATTAGACCAAAAAAATACCTCACTAGGTGGGTTTATCAAAACAACCAAGAGCTCCCTAACTACACTAAAAATGTGGTAATTCGAGACCTTAAACTTGTTGGAAGAAGTGCAAACCAATGGGATGGCGGGCCATTACCCGAAGGAAGCTCTTCTATGCATGGTATCGGAATGATAGCAGCGTACAATTGGAAACTAGAAAGAGTATGGGCAGAAGACTTTGATGGAGATGGATTTTATATTGCAGGTCGTGACTTAGGACCAGGGTCTTTTTACAACGAACTTTTAGACTGTGTTGCAACAAAAAACTTGCGTAACGGAATAACTATAATCCATGGTGACTACAACTTAATTAGAGGTTGTAAGGTATATGAAAACCAGCAAGGAATTTTGCCTGGTCCTAAGTATTCTCCAAATATGTATAAGGCAGCAGAAATAGATTTTGAGCCTAATAGAGTAGAGCAAACTGTTAATTACAATGTTGTTGAAAACAACGAACTTGGTCCTGGACCAGGTGACGGATTTGGTATGACACGTCCAGGTCCGCAACAAAAAGGGAATGTTATAAGAAATAATACTTTTAAAGATTTCAAACGCTACCAGTTTGCAACATGGGTTGAAGAAATTGATTCAAATAGAATTCAGGGAAATACCTTTATCGCTACTACTTCTGACTCAGTAGCAACACATATGGTAATTGGGGATGCGAAAAACACTTGTGTTATTGGCAATACTTTTACCGGTAATACTTCACAAAATGGCTTGCTTGTAAGGTCCGATGCAGTAAACACATCGTTTGTTAAAAACACATTTAATTTAAGCGGCACTTCTGATGGAGCAGCAATAAGAATTAACGTTGATACCTCTGGTACTCCTGTAGGGACACAATTTTTTCAAAACTCGGGTACATTAAGAATTATTGGTAATGGAACTTCCGCCCAATCACAAACACAACCAGCAAATTGCCCTGATGTGTATACTGTACCTGATGCGGGTAATATTGGAGATACTTCAACCCCACCAACAGAAGACCCACCCGCAGAGGATCCCGTAACACCAGAAGATCCTGTTGTTGAAGATCCTGTCGATCCTCCTCCAGCTACAACTGTCCCACAAGCACCTTACAATAATGCTTCGGCATTTCAGCTACCTGGTAAAATTGAAGCTGAGGATTATGACGTTGGAGGCGAAGGAGTTTCTTACTCAGATAAAACCACGGGAAATGATTGGTCTGCTTACCGATCTGACGGAGTTGATATCATATCTAATACACCTGCAAGCAATCAAAACATGGTAATTTTGTTTCAAAGGACTGAATGGATTGAATACACAGTAACTTCTACTGCTACAACTACCTATGACTTTAAAGCAAAACTAGGTACTGTCGGAACAAGTTCAGGTAAGTTAAAGGTCTATGTAAATGATCAAATTGCGGGCACTTTAGATGTGCCCCAAATGACAAATTGGCGGCAAGTAGTCTTAGCAAATCCAATAAGTCTTCAGCTCCCGGCTGGGCAGAGTGTAATACGGCTTGAGGCAGATGCATCAAACTTTATAGATTTGGACTATATTGAGTTTACAACAAAAACAACAACATCAAACCCAGAGGCTGCTCTGCAGTGTAAAGCTGATATCAATAAAGATAATTCTGTAAACCTTCAGGACTTTGCATTATTCGCAGCTTCTTGGAATAAAAATTTAGCTGATTGCTCTAAAGATATATCGGGCGAAGATTGTAAGTATAATCTTCAAGATTTTGCAATATTTGCCTCTGCTTATGGAAAGCAAGGTGTATGTAATTAATTTATAAAAAACTATGAGAAAAGTAAAAAAAATAGGTTTCCAGTCTTTAGTTATTTATAATGTAATAGCCTTAATGTTCTTTGCTTCAGGGCTTCTTTCGCTTGTAAGCTATTTGCCAGGGTCTCAAGAGTCTAAAGATGTACAGGTGAGTGGGGAGCTTTCAAGTGTTGGGACAGCAAAGCCAATTGCCAGTAATGCTCACCCAAACCTCTATTTTAACCAGGCTGAACTTGAAGCAATAAGAAAAGCAGTATTAGTGGATAAATATCCCCAGTATGCTGTCAATACTTTTAATGCAATAAAAGGAGTTCAACCAGTTAATAAGCCTAGCACGGTTGAAACAACTAACTTCGAACCTAATAAAAACTACCATTACAATATTATTGTAGGACTAACAAGACAAAATTTTCAAGCAACATGGAGTTACGCTATTGAACCGACACAAGCAAAGGGTCAAAAGCTTAAAGAGTCTTTGCTTAGCTGGACTTCAAGAATGCCAGGAACGACGTATAATGCACTAAATCTTTGGATGTATGATGTTCATCAAGGAGCATTTATGCACTTTGCACTTGCTTGGATGTATGATCTGTTGTACCCAACTGGGTTGTTAACTGATACGGAAAAACAAAGGTTAGATCAATGGTTTTCTGAAGTCGCAATTTTAGCTCAAAGTGATTGGGATAAGTTTGTATCTCATAGAAACGATTATCCAGATTTATATGCCGTAACATATGAAGGATCACGAAGAGAATCGTATTTCAATAAATCAGCTTTTGACATGGGAGGGGCTGTAGTTTGCGCTTTAGTTTCGCACAACCAGGCAGCTGTAAATAGTACAATACAAAGTGGTATTTCCGATAACAACTTTTTAATTACTACAAGTAGCAATCAGTATAGAGACCTCAAGAATTATATAGCTGGTTCTATTTTTTCTGACGGGTATACTTATGACGGGTTTCACAGATACTATGGATTTGACCCAGTAGCCGGTTATAAAGGTGAAAATGCGGGCCAAGGTCAACAATATCATTTTTTTATGTTAATGCCTTTAGCGTTAGCTGCCGAGGCAGCAACTCATAATGGATTTAATGCATGGGAATACAAAGATAAAGCTTTGCTTAAAGCTTATGTAAAAGGCTATCCTTGGGCAGGAAGTGCCTGGAGAGATAGTAAATCTGGGTCTGCAGACTATAATCATCTTCCTTTTTACTGGCTTTTATACAGAAGGTTCCCAACTAACAGTACAATTAAATCGGCAGTTCAACAATCAGGAGCTACATCTGACTCTTACCCCTATGCTATAACTAACACTGAAGAGCTATGGGGCGTACTTGGAGATTTAACTGTATCTGGTACTACACCTCCACCAACACAAGATCCACCAACACAAGATCCTCCACCAGTTCAAGATCCAGTAACACCACCAACTCAAGATCCACCACCTGCGACGGTGCCACAGGCACCGTACAATAGGAGCACACCATGGGAAGTGCCAGGAAAAGTTGAAGCTGAAGATTATGACTTAGGAGGCCAGGGTATTTCTTATTCAGATAAGTCCACCGACAACGAATGGGATGCCTACAGGGCCGATGGGGTGGATATTATTTCGAATGCATCCGCCAGCAATCAAAACATGGTAATACTGTTCCAGAGAACAGAGTGGATGGAGTACACAGTTACATCGACTACTGCAGCCAGCTATAACTTAAAGGCTAAGCTTGGTACAGTTGCAACTACAGGGCTTGTAAAAGTTTATATAAATGATCAACTAGTTGGAACACTCCAGGTTCCTCAGATGGCTGGATGGAGGCAAGTAGTTATAACAGACCCTCTAACCATACAATTACCGCAAGGTCAAAGTGTTATAAAAATTGAAGCAGATGCATCAAATTTTATAGATTTTGATTATTTTGAAATTACATCAAACCAGGTAACTACACCTCCGCCCGCTGCTATTACTCAATCGGCGTATAACCGGACTTCTTCTTGGCCAATTGGAGAGATTGAAGCTGAGAATTTTGATGAGGGAGGGCAGGACGTTGCTTACTCAGATGCAGATAATGTAAACCAATATGGGCAAATTTATAGAACAGAAGGTGTTGATGTACGCCAGTTAAACTCCGGCTACGTTGTAGGATATATACAACCCGGAGAGTGGCTTGAGTATACTGTAAATGTACCTAGTGACGGTAACTATAGGTTTTTTACCGATGCTGCAACGACATACTCAAACAGGTCGTTTAGCATACTACTAAACGGAACGGTAAAAGGCAATATACAGGTGCCAGTGACTGGAAGCTGGAATACTTTTGAAAGAGCTTACTCACAGTACACGAATCTTACTGCTGGTGATTATGTTTTAAGAATACAAACAGATTCTGCAGAAGCGTGGTTTGACCTTGATAAAATTGGAATTGAAAAACAAGCGACCTCAACACCTGTTACTTCAGAAGCATGTAAAGCAGATATAAATAAAGATGGGAATGTAAATCTTGTAGATTTCGCACTTTTTGCAACGTATTGGAACAAACAACTTCCAGACTGCTCTATGGACATAGCACCAAGCCTTAAATCTTGCTGGATAGACCTTGCAGACTTTGCAGTTTTTGCGAAACATTACGGAAAACAGAATGTATGCCAGTCTAATTAATAATTTTTAAAATAAGATAAAAATACAATGAAAAATTCAGTAAGGTTTTTAATCATAAGTGCAGTATTTTTAACTGTAGCAGGCTTGGTTGTTTGGGTTTCTGCAATTAGTAATAAAAGCAGTGCAGAAGGTTTTAAAGACGCATCAGTCTCAGATTTTTTTGATTCTCAAAGTGTATTAAGTATTTTTGAAAACGAAGTAGACGAAGGCGAGATTTTTTCACAAAAAACGTTTATAGATTTTGCACTTGAGGGTAATACTTTGGAAGTTAGAGCCAGGAGCGGGGATAATAAATTGCGTGCAGTTGAATTAAAAATACAATTTGATCCTATAGTTGTTTTGCCGGGTCAAATTGAAACAGGCAATGCATTTGATCTTTATCTTAACCCTGAAGTTGATTTGGAAAATGGAGTTATAAAGATAGTGGCTGCTTTACCAAACGATCTTAGTGCAGAGGGCAGGCTCGTCGCAAAGGTACCACTTACAAAGCTTACTTCCGATACAAGCGTGATTAGGTTGCTTTCGAGTGAAGATTTGGGTAAAGAAAATGTTTCTAAAATAGTTTTGGATTCTTCTACACAACTTTCTCTTTACCCCGCGGTGGTTGAGTTTTAGCAATTAACCCTCAAAATTTTACGACATAATTTTAAGGTTGACACAAATTTTTGCTTCTTTTATTCTGTTCTAACACAAAATCTTTTTATGCCAAAATTTCTTAAAAACTATTTTTGGGATGTAGAATTCTCTTTAATGAATAAGGATAGAGATAGAATTTTTATTGCCGAAAGGATATTAAACCTTGGTAGAATTGAAGGCTTTTCCTGGCTGGTTAATAACTACGGTATTGAAGAACTGCTCAACATTACTAAGATAAACCCGAATATTAGCAATACCGCTAAGTCATTACTTAAGGCTTTGATTAGCTGATATAATCACGAATGTATTTTCCTAATGTTCTCCCAAGCTACTCGCATAAGGTACTTGATTTTATTATGCTAAATGAACATTTTTCAAGCTTTTACCTAGCAGGTGGAACTGCATTGGCTTTACAAATTGGCCACAGAGAATCTATAGATTTAGATTTTTTTACTCAAGAAAATTTTAATGCAAACATTATATCTTCTTTTACTAAATTCCCTTTTGTTGCAAATACCTTGCAAAACAATAATATTAGCTTAATTGCAAACGATACTAAAGTTACCTTTTTATACTGGCCTTTTCCTAAGCTTAAAAATTTAGTTACGATTGGGAATGTGAGGCTTTTAAATCCACAAGATATTGGGTTATTAAAGCTATTGGCTCTTCAAGGCAGGCATACACGAAAGGACATAATTGACCTGTATTTTATAGATAAAGAGGTAATAACTTTTGAATCACTTTTTGAATTATTTGAGAAATATTACCCTAAGGAGAGTTTTAATATTTTTGGGAGTGTAAAAGAGTTATTTGATGACTCACTTTTACAAAAGCAACCAATGCCAAAGATGTTTAAAGAAGTAGAGTTCGAACTGTGTTTAGATTATGTTCAAAAAAAAGTTGCCGCGTGCTTAAAAGGGCTTATTAAATTGTAAATTTCTTTGACCAAAGGCAGAGTTTTATTATCAGTTCCTAATATTTATTGCTCGTTATGTTGTTTACTAGTACTTTTAAGTATTTCCTCTAAAAACAAAAGAAGATTAAATCCATCTTCTATGCTTCCAATCTCCAAGTCTGAATGTCTTCCTCTCCCATAACGATTTTCAGCGAATGAAACAATATGTGTGTGTGGTACTCCTGCTAAAGTAAGTAATGTAGCAAAGTTATGCCCAAGTCCTCCTAAGTAACTTTCACCATCGGGATAAAATAGAGTTAGGACATCTGGACCATAAAAGATGGGATTAGGCAAAGCTTTCAATAGAGAAGTAATTGCTATTGAGTTTGGATCAGAATTGCGATTTGCATTGTATCCATTGTTATAAGTAAACCCACGCGCTCTTGGATTTGACTTAGAAAGTTCTGCTAAAGCTAGTTGAATTTGCGCACCTTTTAGTGATTGACTTAAAATAATTGAATGATTTGGCTCTCCATCAGCATTGGTATAGTGTACTTGAGCCTGGTATTGTAACAATATATCTGGAATAATAAGTTCTTGGAGCGGTACTATAGCCCTTATGCAAGGCAGAATACTTGTTGCGATTATTCCTGATGCGTTCCCTGTTGGTTCTAGGTCTAGCGCTAACAACTGAGCACGGACTTGCCTAGCATATAGTATGCTACCAAGTCCGGCTACCTCTTCATCGGTAGAAACTATAAAAGTAAAGTCAGTTTGAGAGTTTAAATAAGCAATTTCATGCATAAATAAAATAATTGTTGAAAGTTGCAGTTTCATATCAATTACCCCTCTAGCAATAATTTGATCTCCATTTGTATAAACTAAATTAGTAGAAAGATTTGAGGTAAAACCTACAGTATCTAAATGTGCATGTATAAGAATATCAGTTTGATAGTTGCCGCGGGTAAATTCCTGTGGATTAATATTGTTATGGTCGGTTAATCGACTTCGAATGTTTGAAACTAAATAAAGTGGAGATTGTTTTGGTCCTTTTTTAGAATAAATAAAATCCCGAGGTATTGAATTTTCAAAAAAAGCTAATGCGTCGGGCCAGTCCTTACCCTGATTTACTCTTGTGTCCATAGAGAGAATCAACTTACATGTGTCTAGTAAAAGTTGCCTTTTTAGATCAGGATCATTTATCCATTGTTCTGTATTGGTAAGCCGTAAGACTAATTGGTCAGGGTCAATACTTCGTGGATCGTGTTTTTCGATCATAATTATTAAAAACTTTTCGAGTGGATTTTAGCATCATTATTAATTACTTAGAGAAATTTATTAGACTTAAAAAAAGTTTTTACATTACTAACAAAAAAGCACGGACTTTAGCTCGTGAAATTTTTATTTACTTAGCAAGCTTTTCGTACACAATCAAGTGATCAAACTGGCCAAACTCACTTAAAAGTCCAGTTTCGTTTTCAATTTTCCACGGATCTCTAATAATATAATCATTTTCAATCTTTTTAGTAACAACCACCCAGTGAGGTATTTGGGTAAATGATACTGAGTTATAGCCAGCAATTACAGCATTTCCATTACTAAGTTCATAGTCTAATCGTTCAAAACTTTTTTCGTTAAAGTATGCAGATTTAAGAGTTAAGTCGGTTGCGATGTTCGGTATAATATTCCACCGAACATCGCAACCTTCCAAGTAGCCAAGGTTATCTTTGTTTTTAAGTTGTGTGTTTAGCTGCAATGGGTCTATTTCGGTTCCATATGAGTTAATCATCATAGATAAAGCAGAAATAGCACAGCCAGCACTACTTATTGTATTGTCTATACATGCTCCAAGTATTTGGCTACCCCACAAAGGGTTTCGCTGGCTTTGTTGAACAATGTTGTTGAAGTCAGCAGCAGCAGTAGAATAGTCTTTAAGCTTTTCTTTTGCAATTTCTTTTGTATTTAGATCTAAAGAGTATATTTCTGGTTTAATTGGTTTGTTATTTTCAAAATATAATTTATTAAAAAAATCCCATTCTAAATATGTTTTTCCTCCATAGCCTAGTGAAGGATTTAATATGTTGTCTGTTTCATGCTCTTTTTCGGAATAAATTAACTCCTTAATGTTTGACTGTAGGTTATATGTCCAAAGCTCAAAAGGATATATTTGAATAAATGCAAAAGAATTGCTGTCGGGTGCCCAAACGGGGGAGGTAATATATCTAAGGCTTTCTTCAATTACCCTTGGCTGAAGGTTAGAACCATTAATGTTTACAGTCCATAAAGTCGTTTTGCGCATACCTAAGTCTGGACTTGTTAAGAAAACATACTTTGTTTTGTCAGGAGAGAGTACTACCTGGTTTTCAAAAACTAGTTCTTCACTTGGAATAATTGAATTTAGCTCTGTTATACTTACAAACTTTGTATGTGTATATAATTGGTCGTTATTGTATACCCAAAGCCCAATCCCGGCTGCTGTGAGTAGCATAAATACGTAAATCAAATATCTTATCTTCATATTTAATTTTAGCACTCATTCTAGTAAAAAATTTGATGTTAAAATTAGGTATGTATGACACACCGAATGACACAAATGATGATAGTTTTTCATTTACAGTACTTTACGAAAAAAAGGTCACCGATAGAGATGAGGTTGTTAGCAAACTTAAGAAGCAATTTGGAGAGCAATTAGTATCTCTGGGTAATCAAAGCTTCGAAGAATGGAGAATTAAGGAATTCGGTTTTCTGCGTTTATTAGGCCAACTTGAACAAGGTTCTTTATCGATTGATAAAATATTCAGTTCTATGAATAGTAATGAGATTGAAGTTTACATGCAAATAAGAATGCAAGAAGTATTAGGACAGAAAAAACAGGGAGATATTGTTGAATTTACCATTATGGATAAGAGCTTAATTAAAAGCTGGGTAACAAGTCGGCCTTTATCAAAACATAACTATACTATTATGGGTGCTAAGGTTTACGCTACTTTGGGAGATGATGGTTTAAAGTATCTTCTAAAACAATCTACTGAAGTCCACTTAAAAAATTGGCCTCCTGTTTTACGAAAGCTTAGAGCTATGGGGATATACAATACTATTAAGTTTTTATTTGAACGAACCAGTTTTGGAAAGTTTTTCGAATCATAAGACTTTCTAAGTTACTTTTAATAGCGGCGGATTTAGCATGATATAATTTTGAGTGCTAAAATAGCCTATGTCAAAACGTGATTATTATGAAGTACTTGGAGTTAGTAAAAGTGCTTCAAAACAAGAAATAAAAAAATCTTATCGAAAACTTGCAAAGGAGTATCATCCTGATCGAAACAAGGCAACAGACGCAGAAGAGAAATTTCGGGAGGTGCAAGAGGCATACGATGTATTATCTGATGATCAAAAGCGGCAAGCCTATGACCAGTATGGATTTGCTGGGACTCAAGGTTTTGGGGGTGCATCTGGAAACTTCGGAGGTTTTGGTGATTTTGGAGATTTATTTGGGGGCATGCAAGGGTCTTCAAGTTTTGGTGGGTTAGGTGATTTACTAGGTAGTTTTTTTGGCGATAGTTTTGCAGGTTTTTCAAGCTCTTCATCTCGTTCACAAGGTTCTAATGGTTCGGATATTTCTGTTAGCCTCAAATTAAAATTTGAAGAAGCAGTTTTTGGTGTCGAAAAAAATATTAAATACAGTCGTTTTGATACATGCGAAAGTTGTAAAGGTACTGGGGCAGAAGGGGGTAAAACTAAAACCTGCCCTACATGTGAAGGCCGGGGACAGGTTGTAACTACTCAAAGAACAATTCTTGGAACTATGCAAATTGCACAACCATGTCCCACTTGCAGAGGTGCCGGGAGTGTGGCTGATTCTAGCTGCAAAATTTGTGGTGGTTCTGGACGAGTTAGAAAAGAAGAAGATTTAAAAATAAAAATACCAGCAGGTATTCCTGACGGTGTAAGTATGAGGTTTCAATCCAAAGGGCATGCTGGTGAAAACGGAGGGCGGGCAGGGGATTTATTTCTTAATGTGGAAGTAGAGCCACACCCACTTCTTGAAAGACGAGGTGACGATATTTATATGGATAAGCATATTAGTGTTACGGATGCAGTTTTGGGTTCTGAAGTAAATGTAACTACAGTACATGGCCAGGTAAAAATGAAAGTCCCTCCTGGCACTCAGTCAGAAAGGGTTATTCGTTTATCCGGAAAGGGTGGTCCACGGTTTCGTAGAGGAAGCAACGGCGATCAGTATGTAAGAATTATTGTAGATATTCCGATGAAAGTTGACAGAACGGAACGAATGTTATGGGAACAGTTACGTAAAGTTGCCAGATAGTGTTAACTGGCAAGGAAACCTTTGTGTACAGTAATCTTCCGAAAAAATTTGACAAAACTTAAATTTCAGCCTTATTATAAGTAAGTAAAAGATAGCTAATTTAGACAAACAAACTATGATAGATCTTTCTTCAATTTGCGGTTTGCCTATTCAGCTTAATGAAGAGACAGGAGAAATAACAGTAGAAGGTGATTCAAATTTCGAAAAAGAAATCGAAGTAGCTCTCAATGAAATTATACCGGTTTTACTTAACAAGTTTTTGCGTTACCCCGAAAAAGTTTACAAAATGCACAGCAAAGTATTTAGATCTCAAGGTGCATCGGACCTGGAGTACAGTCTCATACAAATTCCTTATGGACTTCTTGGTATTGAGTTTATTAAAACGCATATATTTTACAGCGATTTTGATAGTGAAAAAGTATCTAGTTTTGTAGAAGTAGTTAGTGGAGAAATAACTCTAATAATTCAACGTAACAAAGAGTCACAAGACGAATATGCCTACACACGTGAGGTCGATAACGTTGATATTATTAAGCTTTCCAAAGGGGATAGGATAGCTATTCCTGCAGGAGTGTATTTTACTTTTGTAAATACTGGCTCACAACAGTGCCTCATAGCGGTTGTTACATCAAGTAAAGTAAGGAAAGTCGATTACTCGAATTTTCAGCGCGAGAGGGGTCTTGCTTACTTTATAATTTCCAAGAATGCGAGACTCGAAATTGTTGCAAATCCTCGTTACAAAGTGGCTTGTAAGGCTTGTCAAACTCCTTTTAAAAAGCTTAAACAAAAATATACTCACGATTTAATCAAAGAAAAGCAGCCACTATATTCTATGTTAAGTTCTAGGCTGGAAGAATTAGTAAATGTTTTTGTTTAAGGTTAGTTTTCTTTGTGATATAGTAACATCCTGCTAAAATAAGGGTATGAATTTTTCTTTTCGTCTTAACTTATCTTGGTTTGGATTGCTTATTGGAGTTAATGCCCTTGTTTTTGTTCTGTTTACACTTTCTGCCTCAGGAGAAGGAATATTAAGAAAAGATGCAATAATAGTGTTTGGTGAACTGTTTACTCCTTTTGTTGTCGATGGAATGTTTTGGCTTTTAATTACTTCGACTTTTCTGCACTACGATCCGCTACACTTTTTATTAAATATGGTTGCCTTGTGGCAAATTGGGAAGATAGTAGAAATATTGTATAGTGGTAAAAAACTATTTACAACATATATTTTAAGTGGGGTTGGTGGTAGCGTTGCAACGTTACTGTTGTCAGTTTTTAATGCATATCCAATTGCCTCTGTTGGGGCATCGGGGGCAATATTTGGTTTACTAGGATTGTTTATAGGAGGAATGTTAAGAAAAAATAGATATGGAATAGATTTACCAATAACGAAAGAGTCTTTGTATCCTACTATTGTTCTTGCTATAGCTATGAGCTTTTTACCAAATATAAACTGGGTTGCCCATGTTGGAGGGCTTGGAGTTGGGGTCGTTTTAGGTCTAATATTTGAAAATTCTTTAACACCTTCGCAGTCACCTAGAGATGCTTTTATTGAAAAGCTTTTAATCAGCCTGTCTTTAACAATACTTGTTTTTAGTTATTTGCTTTTAATTGGCAATCTTTTTTTTAATTTTTTTAATATATGAATATCTTATTAATTGGTCCATCAGGAAGCGGTAAGGATACACAGGCAGATTTTCTTGTTAAAGAAAATAACTTTTATAACCTGTCAACAGGAGAGTTGTTTAGAGAAGTTAGTAACCAAAATACACCTGAAGCTTTAGAGATAAAGAAGCACATACAGCAGGGTTTGTGGGTTCCAGATCATCTTGTTTTTAAATTGCTTGAACAAAAACTTAAAAAACTTTCATATGAGAATATAATATTTAATGGGGCAATTAGAAAAACAACTCAAATACAGTTAATGGATAATTTACTTAATAAACTTGGAAAAAAGCTAGATGCTGTTGTTTATTTGGATTTGTCGGAGGAATCAGCAATCAAAAGGCTAATGCTTAGAGGCAGAGAAGATGACAAGCCAGAAATAATTAAAAATAGGCTAAATGAGTTTAAGACAAGTGTAGCTGAAATACTTGCTGTGTACGAAAGTAGAGGTATACTACACAGAGTAGATGCTTCGCCTTCTATCGAAGAAATAAGATTAAAAATTAAGCAGGCACTCAATTTATTATAAACTGATTGTAAAATCATTGACTTTAGTCCCACCTGCCAGGCGACAGACAGGGGAATTTTATAAATATGAATAAAGAAAACGTAAGAGGGATTTTTCCCGAAAGTATAAAGAGGAATCTAAGAATTTTGCGATCATTAGTAGGCATGGTTTATTACCGTTTTCCTGCTCGGAGTCTTAAACTTATAGGAGTAACAGGAACATCAGGAAAATCTACAACTGCCAATATGATCTATCATATTTTAGAGCAAAGTGGTTTTAGTGTTGGTGTAATTTCAACAATTAACGCAAAAGCAGGGAGAAAATCTTTAGATACAGGGTTTCATGTTACAACTCCAGAACCAATACAATTTCAAAAGCTTTTAAGGTTTATGGCAAAAAGAAAAGTCGAGTACGTTGTTGTTGAGGCTTCTTCTCATGCACTTGCCCAGGGAAGACTAGGAATAACCAAGTTTGAGTATTCGGTGTTTACTAATATTAAAAGAGATCATCTCGACTGGCATAAAACATGGGAAAACTATGCAGCATCCAAGGCAATATTGGCTAATAAAACACGTAAGAAAATACTAGTAAATCGCGATGATAAAGATATGTATAACTTTTTATCAAACTTTCTTGGTGAAAGAACGGAAAGAGATGTAATTACCTACTCAATGAAAGAGCCTACTAATACAGAAGAAACTGCTGTAGGTACAAAGTTTGTATTAAATGGGGTAGAGTACCAGTTACCTGTTTTAGGAATTTATAATGTTGAAAATGCTCTTGCCGCGATTAATATTTGTAAACTGCTAGGACTTTCGGATATTACTATCGCAGCGTCGCTCAAGTCATTTATAGGGTTGGAAGGGAGAATGCAGGTAATGCAGGCCAGACCTTTTCTTGTAATTGTAGATTTTGCCCACAATACAGATTCATTAATAAAATCTTTACTTACTGCTCAAAAGCTTAAATCAATTGGAGGAAAAGTTATTGTTGTTTTTGGATCTGCGGGCTTACGAGATAAGGAAAAAAGGTTTACAATGGGTGAGGCAGCAGCTCAGTACGCCGATGTTGTAGTTATAACAGCCGAAGACCCAAGAACAGAAAGTTTATTTGATATTAATAATGAAATAATTCAGGGAGCTGTAAAAGGAGGGGGTAAGCTTGAAAAAAGGTTTGCAAATTCTTCTGAATTTAATATTTTTGATGCGGAGCATTTAGTTTTAGAAAAAGGAATGATTTTTGCATTTGATGAAGAAAATGTAAACAGCAGGTATGATGCAATAGAATTTGCAGTAAGAGCTGCAAAAGAAGGAGATGTTGTTATTACCGAGGGTAAAGGTCATGAAAAAAGTTTGTGCTTTGGTACAACCGAGTACGATTTTACAGATCAAAAAGCTGTAGAAAGAGCTATTCATGGAGAAAATATAAATTTTTCTGACTAATATAAGAGAAGTTTGGAGTAATTTTAATATGAAAGTTGAGCCAACATGCATACATACAGCTACGGCAGCGCTCGAACTATTAACTATTCTTTCTTCAAAAGAACCAAACTACCTTGCACAAAGAGAATTATTACATTTCGAAACAGGTATTGGCTTCCCAATTTGGAAAGATGATGTTTTAGCAGCATATTCTCACTTACTTCCTTACTGTACAGATAACCAAGGGAATATAACAAACTCCGGGTGTAATATGATTGTTGAACTTTGTAGTGTTATGGTTCACCCTAATTTCCAAGGACAAGGACTAGGTAAAGAAGTAGTGGCTAAAGCTCTAGAAAAAGTCCCTCAATTCATTAATAAAGGATACCTGGCTATAGCAGTTGTACACATAAGCAACTTACCTTCAAAACATATATTTCAAAGTCTCGGATTTACCCAACAGCCTCTTCAACCGCAAGTTCCAAGTTTTCTTAAGGCAGGAGCAGATCAAAAAGTTATGTATGTGCTAAATGCCTAGCTTTTATACTGTGTGGCAGGTAAAATTTTGTATTTGTTTTGGGGTATAATTGTATATGAATAAACATATTCGAGTGTCAGAAATTATGAAAAAAGATAATCTTGTCTATGTTGACTATCTGTTAGAGTCAATAGAATTAATATTGGATTACCATAGGGAATACGATAAACTCCACAAGCTTATTGAACACAAGGCCGCATGAACACGATTTCACAACATTTACAAAGTATTTTAAAAGATATTGTTTTAAAGGAGTTTGGTGTACATGTTGAACCATCGTTAGAAAAGCCAAGGGATCAAGCTTATGGTGATCTTTCTACTAATGTAGCAATGCAGATTGTAAAGAAGGTTAATGAAAAGGCAGAAGTGAAGATGAGTCCTCTAAAAATTGCTGAGAAGATTAAAGATGCTGTGAGTAAAAAGCTAGCAGAAGGCGACTCGAACATTGCCGCTGATGTAACAGTTGTGGCCCCTGGGTTTATAAACTTTAAGCTAGATGAATCAGTTTTTTCGGGAGTTTTAGAGGAGGTTTTGGAAAAAGGCGACAAGTTCGGGGCAGGAGAGGAATTAAAAGGCAAGAAAATTATGGTGGAGTTTGCTCACCCAAACCCTTTCAAAAGTTTTCATATTGGTCATTTACGAAATATCATTTTAGGAGAGTCCCTGGTCAGACTTATAGAATCTCAAGGAGCAGAAGTAATAAGAGTAAATTACCAAGGTGATGTTGGAATGCATATCGCAAAGTGTATTTGGGCCTTTAGAGCCATCTCTCCCGATTTATATCCAGTTACAGCAGATGAGAAGGTTAAACTTCTTGGAGAATCTTATACCAAAGGGGCTGCAGCATACGAAGAAAGTGAACTGGCTAAGTTGGAGATAAGAGAAATTAATAAAAAAATCTACTCAAGAGAAGACGAGGAGATCAACAAGCTCTGGAAAATAGGAAGGAGATGGAGTTTAGAGAAATTTCATGAAATATACAAACGTGTGGATTCAACCTTCCATAGAGAATACATGGAAACAGAAGTGATGGAGCTTGGGGTAAAAAAAGTTGCCGAAGCGAAAGAAAAGGGTGTTTTAAAAGAGAGTGAAGGAGCAATAATTTTTGATGGAAAGGGTTACGGATTAGATACAAGAGTTTTTTTAAATCGTGAGGGTTTGCCAACTTATGAAGGAAAAGAGCTAGGACTTGCTTTTATGGAGTTTACAGATTTTGGTGAAATAGATTTGTGTATTCATAACGTGGCAGTCGAACAAATAAGTTTTTTTAAAGTTACATTCAAAGTTCAGGAATTATTAAATCCAGGCTTATTTAAGGGTAAGCAATATCACAATGCATATGAATTTGTAGGCTTGAAATCAGGTAAGATGTCTTCTCGAAGGGGAAATGTGGTCTTGGGCAATGATATTTTAAATGAGGCTAGAGACAAGATAAAAAAAGAGAGGGTTGTCTCTGAAGAGATTGCTGAAAAAGTTGGATTGGCAGCTGTTAAATACTCATTTTTGAGAGTTAGTCCTAAAACTTATTTGGCTTTTTCTATGGAAGAAAGTTTGAATTTCGAAGGCGATTCCGGGCCATATATTCTATACACATACGCAAGGGCTATGTCTGTTATTAATAAGAAAGCAGCAAGCAGCTGGCAGCAGTCAGAAGGCAGCAAAAAGCAAGTAGATGGTAAAAACTCGAAGTTAGAAATTCGAATAGAGAAGGCACATGAAGAGCTTGAAGTACTTAAAAAGATTTCAGAATTTCCTGAAGTAGTTAAGAAAGCTGCAACCGACTACGCACCTAACTATGTATGTGCATATGTGTACGAATTGTGTCAAAAATTTAATCACTTTTATAACAGCATTTCTATTCTTAATGGTGAAGATGATAATACTAAGTACTTTAGAGTGGCATTAACGAGGGCAACAGCGCAGGTAATAAAAAATGCTCTAAGATTACTTGGTATTAATACTGTTGAAAAAATGTAATAGCTTTACAAGTAAGTTCGTGGAGTTATTGCAATTGCAACAATACTTATAAAACATAAAAGGGCCATTACAAAAAACAACAAATCAAAGCCCGATGTTACAACTAAAGCTCCACCAATTAGTGCCCCTATAGCTGATACTAAGTAATTCATTGTTTCCCAAGTGCCCCAGGCAGTACCTTCATGGCCTTTCTTAACATGATGAGAGTAGAGTGCATCATGAGCGGGAAGGGAAACTGCATCTCCAAAACCTAAAATAATTTGAATTAATATTACCTCTTCTGTCGTTTTTGCAAATACTAGCAAAATATAGCCGAAGAAGATCATAAAGTAGCCTAGTAATAAAACGTATTCTTGCTCTTTAATTTTATCGGTAATTTTCCCGGTTATAAAGCTTGTTACTGCTGCTACTGTTGCAAATACAGCAAACGTAACGCTTGCATCAAACAAGTTTCCGCCTTTGTCTTCAACAAAAATCGCAAATATTGGTCCAAGCATTGCTGCACAAAGCATTACAAGCCCTTGGGCTGAGAGTAAAAGTGTTAGCGGTGATAAAAATGATTTCAACTTAGATTTATGTTACCTAAACAAGATAAGCTAAATCTTAAATGATTTCAAAGGGGCTCGGAGAGTGAGGGGTTCGAACCCTCGTGACGCTTGCGCATCCAGCCGTTTTCGAGACGGAGCCGTTATGACCGCTTCGGTAACTCTCCATTTATAGTATCGAACATGTTCTTTAGTAAGAACTGTATTCGTTCACGACCCTTTCCAGCTTTCAGGAAGCTTTCTTCCTTTTGAGCATCAAGTTTAACAACAAAGCCTCGTATATAGACCACTCCATATGGTAAACCCTTGGCGGTAAATGGAACAAGGCCTGAGCTGTGTTGAGACAGCCTTCTTTTAAAATTTACCGTAAGAACAGTATAAAACGTTTTTAATTTATGATTATATAAAATATATGCATACTCCTTAAGAGATTTTAACATGTGGTTTATATGGTAATGAAAAACTGAGCTTTAACCACAAGGTTTATAACCCCATATGATAATAAAGGACATAACTCAAGCTACCCTACAAGTAAGTATTAAAACTTGCGGTTGGTATTTTTGTATCATTAACTATACAATTTTAACCTAGTTTCGTTTATTCAAATTTGCAAAAGGACTGCATTTTATTTATCCTCGCACAAATTAATTAAGTTGTTTATAAATTCATTTATATTTTTTCTTTCAGTAAAGAGTTTTTTTGCTTTCGGAATAAGCTTTTGGTGATCTTTATATGGAATTTCTCCAACATGACTCTGTAAAGGAAGAAATACACCTTGAGATAAAACAACATTATTAAAGACCTCGGATGCACTCCAGTAGGGTTCTAAGTCAATACTATTGATATTAAGATTTAAGCTTATATACTCGCTGAAGTAAAAATGCATAATTTCGTGCATATACATGCTTTCGACATTTTTTTCATTAATGTATGGGTTGAAAGTTTTTGATTTTATGTTTCTTGGATTTAGTTCAACTAAAGAAGGGAAAGATGTAATCATAAAGTCATTAAATTCGTATTTAAATAATTTTCTTACTGCATCGATAAAACTGTTTTCCACCAGTCCCCATACTATAGATGCTTTATTAGAATACTCTTTCAAATTTTCTAAATTGGACTTAAAAGCTTCTTCAGTAGCATTTAGTATTTCTTCCCAGCCTGAGTCACTTCGAAGATTAGCATATGTCTTAGTTATTCTTGATGCAAACTCATTACCACCCTTTAAGGTATCAAACTTTAAAAAACCATATATCATTACGGCTTCATCATATACAGATATTTTATGTTTCAGGTTAATCTTCATATTTAAATTTTAAAAGTTTACGTACTACAGCTTTGATTATTTGTAAACTCTACTACGCTAGAGAGGACTCGAACCTCTAACCGCTTCCTCCGCAAGGAAGTGCTCTATCCAATTGAGCTACTAGCGCTAGTTAATTGCGGTAATTATACCGCAGGTAGGAGTATTTAAGATAACTTAAATCTTTTTCTTTTCTTTCACATACTCCTCTTGGCTGGGAGTTTCATCCGGCAAAAAATATGAAATATCTATATATCTACCCCTTGTAAACCTAGCGAATATATTAAATCCAATTTCTGTCTTATCTCCGTAGTCTACATGCGGTATTAGTACAAAAAATATCTTTTCAAAATCTTCATTGGAACAAATGAGAGATAAAGACTGTGTTTTAGTTTGAGAGAGTTTTTTATTAATTACTTCAAGATTTAAATAAGTAATACCGGCATTATGTGAAAACCAGTAGTGTTTTATATCTTTCCACTTATATAGTTTGTCGTATGCTTTAACCCCAATAGAAGTTATTTGAATGTCCATAACTTCGGGGGGCCTTACTGCCTGTACAAACCATAAAAAGGCAAAGGCTATAACAGCCATAATAAGCATAAACTCTGAAAGTATTGCCAGTATAAAAATAATTACTAAGAAAAATAACGAAAAGGTTACAAACCAAGCTTTTTCGCGCTTAATCCAGTATCGCTCGGGGGTTTCCCATTCGTACAAAACTTCAAAAGTTGAATCTATTTTCGTAAATAGTTTTTTTGGCATATGTTAAGTATACCTGAATCATTTCTTAATATGTAACCTTCTTGCCCGACTAACTATTACTAGTGCTATGACTATCAAAAGAGGTAGCATCAAAATAATATTTCTCGTAATTTGGGATTCAACCCCAAAATTTATAAGTAATGTGTTTACTCCAGTTACCACAGCCGTAAGGTAAATACCTAGAGTCTTTATAACAAGCTGAACCCCTTTTGGGTCTTGGTAATTGCTAAGTACCTGTTCTTGAGTTTGCCCAGTAGATAAACCCTCAAGGCTACCTATAATGCTTATATCCATTCTTCTGTCTATTTGCCCTTGTAATTCGCCCACATAAGAAAGCTGGCTGGTACTTGGGGTATTTGGGTCTAATGACGCAACATGGGTTAGAAAGTGGTTTAAATCTCCCCCGAGTATTTCGTTGCCAAAATCTCCCCAGGTGGTATCAATTGATACCCATCTGTTTTGAGCAGGGTAGTAAACTTCTGCCCACTGATGATTAATATCGTTAGTTTCATTTACAATAAAGTCAAGAGATCCATACCCAAAACCGAATGCTGCCCGTGCTGGAATGCCTTGTGCTCTCAACAGGGCGATAAAAAGGTCTGAGTACTCCATACATACTGCCGCACTTCCTTTTAAAGTTGCCAACGCCCCCTGGCGTTCGTTAAGCCCGAATTTCTTTACAAAACTATAGTCTATTTTTTTAATAACAAAGTCGTATGTGCTTTGAACAATTTCGAATATGTTTGTTTTATTGGCTTTGAGTAATTCGGCTTGTTTAAGCAATTCTAGGTTGTCGGATTCCCAGTAAATAGCAGGCTGTAGGTAGTCACTCATTTGGCTAGGTATTATGTCAATATCACCCGAGTTTTTAATATCAAAAGTTAAATCACTTTCCAAAACTGCATAACCTTCGATTAAAATTTTTTGATTAGCTGATGCAGAGTATCGATATTCAAACATGAGATTATTGTCTTTATCTGTGAAAACTTTAAATGGGGCTGGGCTAATGTTTGTGAAATAAACTTTTTGGGTAATTCCACCAGTTTGTGTATCTCTTGGTACTGGAAGCACGGAGCTGTTGATTGCAGCAAAAAAACTTGAAGTAGAAGGAAGGTTTTTTTCTATTTTAAACTTAAAATATTGCTTTGTTCCAATTTGAACCCATGTGCTTTTACCTGAAAAACTTTCTTGTGAGATATCGAATTTATAAAAAGTATCTAATTCTTCGTAGGTGTTTTTGGGTTGTGTAAAATTGATTGAGCCAAGGCTTTTGGGTATGTTTAAAACTGTTTTAACTATTTTTTGTGTAGTACTTGAATCTTCTAAATATCCTTCAGGAAATCCAGGAATATAAACATCTTTTACTGCTCCGGCTGTTTGCATCAACCCATAAGAGTTATATTGTAAGTTAAAGGTCTCACTTGTTTGGCTTGTTATTGTTTGTGGAATTATAATTTTTAGAATTTCATTGGAATTATCTGTTGGCTCAACTTTAAACGCTACGGGGTTACCTGACTTGTCTGTTAAAACAATTGATTCAATAGTTTTTTTCTTTTTTGTTTCATAACTGGGGTCTTCTTTTGCAGGGTGAAATATAGTGAATGATTCTTCAGCTCCTGCCGGCACTTGGAAAAGAGGGCTAATTATTGAAGTTGTTTTTGATTCTGTAACTTTTACAAAATCTTCCGAAACCTCGAAATTTCTGTTGTGCTCGGAAAGGATTATTGCGGCACTAACGGTTGTTTTTAACTTTATTAATAACAATGCTATAAGCGCTAATATTAAAATGCTAATCTTTAGTTTTAGCAATAATCCAGTCACGTTATGGTTGAAGATTAGTTTATTTAGTCTTGGCTCTTGTTTATAGGCTTGTGGGGTTTGACAACGCAACAATAAATTATACATAACATGATTTTAGCAGATGAATAATTAAAAATATTATTTGTTTTTTAAACTTGCGTAAACTTAATTTAATGAGCTATACTCCTTGCGTGAGCGAACAAACTACTGCAATTGTAATGCCGGAAATTGACGCAGGTGGCAACCACAAAATTGAAACGGTGCAAGGATGCCCTCCAGGCTGTCCCTTCCTTCAACATCATCCTTACCATGGAGGGCTTTGTAAAGCTTCGGAACTTTTAAATAATGGACCAACTAAAGCTTCAAACGGATCAGGTGAAACTACACTTGATATTTTAAAAACATTTGCATTAACTAATGAGTGTCCAATGGGATTACGGGTTATGCCTGAAGGTAAGAGTTTTTTGAAAGTAAATTTTGGTGGTGAAACTTACCACCTCGGATTGCTAAAGCAGCGAGACCATTTAGAGTTTTAATAAATACTATGGCTAATCAAGATGATCCATTAATTGTTGACGCCGTACTTAACTATGTACCTAGTGGTTTCAAATTACAAGAAACCATCACTTACTACCCACATGGTTGCTTGAATTGTCCTTTTCACCAAATAAGAGCTGAAATTGATAATTTTGCTGGACACCCTATATATGTGATTTCAGCTTGCACTCTTGGTGAAGCAATAGAACAATCTGCAACAAGACATCAAGGCGACTTTAACCCTGGAGAAGATGTCGAAATAATTCTGCTTGCTATTGCCGATCTTCTTGGCAGCCCAGGGAAGCTTGTAGTTTTGGAGCAATGCCCTTCAGAGATATCAATGTTGCGTGCATATCACCCAGTAAAATTTGGAAACCAGCACCTTTTTATATTATTCCCGGTTTCAGCCGACGCCGGTGCCGAGTTTTCAAAAACCCCTCACTTAGTTTTTGCTTTTGAGCTTCCAAGCGAGAGCTAATAGTTAAAGATATTAGATAATCTAATATCTTTTTGCTTTTAGTTTTCCCTTTTTACTTTCTTCCTCTTTTAGTAACCTTTAAAAGTATTCATGTTAAACTGTTTAATATGTTAAATCTTACAGACTTTAACCCACAACAAAAGGAAGCAATCGAAACAACCGAAGGGCCTTTGCTTGTGCTGGCAGGGGCTGGTTCAGGAAAAACTCGCGTTTTAACTCATAGAATAGCTTATATTTTAGATACTGGACTCGCTAACCCTGAAAATATACTTGCAGTTACATTTACCAATAAAGCTGCAGGTGAAATGAAACAAAGAATAGCAACCATTTTGACAAGCCAACAAAGTGAAGTTAGAACAAATAAGTATAAGTTACAAGTTCCTAGCTGGGTAGGAACATTTCACTCAATAGGAGTAAGAATTCTAAAGCTTTATGGAGAGCAAGTAGGGGTTGGCACTAACTTTTCAATTTATGATTCCTCTGATCAAACAATGCTGGTTAAAGAGTCAATGAAAGATTTAGATATTTCTACAAAAGAAGTCAACCCCAATGCTGTTCATCACTATATTTCTTCGGCAAAAAATGAGCTAATTAGCCCGTTGGACTATCAATCTTATGCCCAGGGCTATTTTCAACAAATTGTTGCAGATGTTTACGCAGTATATGAAAAAAAACTTAGAGAAAATAACGCTGTTGACTTTGATGATTTAATATTATTAATGATTAAACTTTTTGAACAAAACTCTGTAGTACTCTCAAACTTTCAGGAGCAATTTTTATATATACTTGTTGATGAGTATCAAGATACCAACCATGCACAATATCAGCTAATCAAGATGTTGTCTCAAAAACATAAAAATATTTGTGCTGTAGGAGATGATGATCAAAGCATTTATTCATTTAGAGGTGCAAATATAAAAAATATTTTAAATTTTGAAAGAGGTTACCCAAATTGCACAATTATTAAACTTGAGCAAAACTATCGCTCTACCAAAACGATTCTTGAGGCTTCTTACAATGTAATTAGCAAAAATAAACAAAGAAAAGATAAAAAGCTTTGGACAAATAATACCTCTGGGTCAAAAATATTAGTTTATACAGCAAGAGATGAAAAAGATGAGGGCAGATGGGTAGTCGATAAAATAAAAGAAGAGCAGAGTAAAGGTGTAAGCTTTAATGATTTTGCGGTGCTTTATCGAACAAATGCTCAATCGAGAGCGCTTGAAGAAGCTTTTATTAACTCAGCAACTCCATACAATATTGTTGGTGGTGTTAGATTTTATGAAAGAAAGGAAATTAAAGATGTACTTGCATACCTTAAGTTGCTTGTAAATGGGAAAGATAGAACAAGCTTTGAAAGAGTAATAAACGTTCCAAGGCGTGGCATTGGGCCGAAAGCTGTAGAAGAAATATATGTGGTAGCTAAAAGAAATGGCATAAACCCTGTGGAAGTTATTAAAGAAGGAAAAATGCATGACATAACTAATGCAAAAGTTATTCAATTTGGAGAATTACTTACCAGGCTTGTTAATAAGATGGATAGTATGAATCTTATCGAATTTATAAATTACCTGTTGGAATCAACAGGTTATATAAAAATGCTTGAAGATGGTTCAGCTGAAAATGAAGCTAGAATTGAAAATATTAAGGAGCTTATAACCGTTGCCTCTAAGTTTGCTGACTTAGAAATTAAAGAAGCCTTAGAGTTATTTTTAGAGGAAGTATCGTTACTAGAGGGCGCAGTTGAAAACGTGAACCAAAACGAAAAAGTTACACTTATGACAATTCACGCTGCAAAAGGGTTGGAATTTCCGCACGTTTTTGTGGTTGGCGTTGAAGAAAACCTTTTCCCACATGCAAATTCTGCGGTTGATGAAAAAGAACTTGAAGAAGAAAGAAGGCTTGCCTATGTTGCAATAACAAGGGCCAAGCAAAACCTTTACCTTACGCATGCAGCAAATAGAATGTATTTCGGAAAACCATCTGCAAACAGGGCTTCACGATTTCTTGAAGATATAAGTACAGATTTGATTCAAGTTGAAGGGGTTGTTGATTCTGCATTCAACTTTAATCATTTTGATATAGAAGAGAGTGATTACCATATAGATTTGAAACCTGGTGACAGGGTTAAACATGAGTATTTTGGACAAGGAGTAGTCAAATCCATTGATGACGAGGTAATCATAGTAGATTTCGGAGCATCTTATGGCCTAAAAGAACTTATGATTGAGTATGCGAAGCTAAGTAAAAACTAATAACTAAAAACAAAAAACTTTAGAAGCCAGAAAGTATGCTAAAATAGTAAGTGGCACAAAGTTTGCTTAGAATAAAATCTTACAACTTCGCTTTAAAAGTAGTTGGGTTATACGAGGAGCTACGTATGTCAAAAGAATATGATTTGGCGCGGCAATTACTAAAAAGCGGGACATCTATAGGAGCTAATATTGAAGAAGCTTTCGGTTCCCAGTCTAAGAAAGAGTTCTCTTCAAAGCTGTCAATCTCGTATAAGGAGTGTTTAGAAACAAAGTACTGGTTAAATTTGCTTGTAGATAGTGATAAAATTGAAGCTAATAAGGGGGAAGAGCTCATACAGAACCTAACTGAGATAGCCAAGATGTTAGCTAGCTCAAGAATTACCGTGATGAAGAGTTTATAGCTTTTAGTTTATACCTTTTCGTTCTATATGTTTTTTCATATTATCACTGCTTTTCCGAATGCGTTTTCGTATTTAAATGAAAGTATGCTAAGAAAAGCGCAGTTAAAAAAGCTTATACAATTAAGCATTATTGATTTAAGAGAATTTGGAATTGGTAAACGTAAAAAAATTGACGACAGACCCTTCGGCGGAGGAGCAGGTATGCTTTTGCAAGTCGATCCTGTTTATAAGGCACTAAAAAGCTTAGGTGTTTATCCAAACCGTAAGAAAAATACCAAAATAATTCTTACTTCACCCCGTGGCACGTTATGGAACCAGTCAATAGCTAACCAGTTTTCTCAATCTATAAAGCATGTTGTAATAATTTGCGGCCATTATGAAGGAGTCGATGAAAGGATTTCGCAAAATCTTGTGGATGAGGAGGTAAGCATAGGAAATTACATTCTTTCGGGAGGGGAACTTGCATCAATGATAATCGTAGATTCTATTTCGCGTTTAATTCCTGGAGTTTTAGGAAACGAAAATTCTCCATTAAATGAAACTTCTTTTGATTATGGTCAGGTTTCGCCAGAGCATCCTCAGTACACCAGGCCAGAGATTTATAAAACTGAAGAAGGACAGGAATGGAAAGTACCACAGATTCTACTCTCCGGAAATCATGCAGCAATAAAACAATGGCAAAATCAGTAAATAGGCAGAAAGCTTGGTGAGGTTACAATCAATTTGTGCTAAAATGCATTTCATTCCACTTCAATAAGGTTTTCATGAAAAAGTCTAAAAAAAATGTAAAATTTCGTGATCTTGTTGGGGCTTATTTGCGTTTACTGGGTTACGGTTATAAATCTAATAAGATTATTTTCCCTTTAGTTTTTATCTTAATTTTTATAGTTTCTATCGTTCCGTTTTTTAATACTTTTGTAGATAGTAAAATTGTAGACCAAATTGTCAGTCTTTTAAATATTTCTGCTGAAAGTAGAAACCTTGACCAGCTTTTTATCTTTATCGGAATTGCCATAGCTCTCTCATTTTCAGAAAAAATTTTATGGGCATGCATAACCTATTTCGAAAAAGTCACATATTTTGCTTCTGCAAGATTGTTTGCAAAGCAATTTACAGATAAATGCGCCAATCTTGATTTATACCACTTTGAGAATAATGAGACTAATTTAATGATAGAAAAAGCCAAATCCGCTTATGATTGGAAAACACGGGATTCATTAAATAGAATGATTTGGCTAACTGCAGACCTTGTTAGGATTGTTTCGAGCGTACTAATAGTTTTAAACTTTTCAATTATTGCTTTTTTAATAGTCCTTATAGCAACTCTTCCCTCGTTAATAGCTAACACTAAAATGGGTAGAGATACATGGGGAATATGGGACGCAGATACAAAAACAAGAAAGCTTTATTGGTGGACTCGTGATTATCTTACCCGAGAGGATTACCTTAAAGAATTAAGAATTTTAGGAGCAACTGATTTTTTGGCAAATTTTGTTGAAAACGTTTACGACAAATTTATGAATAAGGCTAAAAAAGACCAGCTTAAAAGGACTCTTATAGATTCAATTTTAGGAAATATTTCCACTCTTGGAATACTTGGCTTTTGGATATTTTCAATATTTGCTACTTTAAATGGGCAAATAACAGTAGGATTGCTCACATTTTACGTGAGCTCGATGTACCGATTCTCGGACGCACTTTCTGGTTTTTTTAGACGAATTGGCCAGCAGTACGAAGATGGACTTTATATTATTGACTATATTAAGTTTCTTGACTTAAAGCCAACGCTTAAGCCAGGCCATTTAAAACTTATCCAAAAAGCTTCACCACCACAAATAGAGTTTAAGAATGTTAGTTTTTTTTACCCGGATACACAAAGGCTAGTATTAGATAATCTCAGCTTTACAATAAGTCCTGGAGAGAAGGTAGCCTTGGTTGGTGTAAACGGATCTGGAAAAAGTACTATAATTAAACTTTTATGTAGATTTTACGACGTTACATCTGGAGAGATTCTTATAGATGGGATAAATATAAAAGACTTAGATCTTCAAACGTATTATAAACTTATTGGAGCTCTATTCCAGGATTTTAACCGTTATGGGCAGTTTAGTGTCAGTGAGAATGTTAGTATCGGAGATGTCAGTAAAGGCTCAAGTGAAAAAGAGATAATGGCCGCTATTAATAAGGCAGATGCGGATAAGTTTATAAGAGATTATAAAGATGGCATTAAGCAATTGTTAGACAAAAGCTTTGAGGGTGGGATAGATCCTTCAGTAGGTCAGTGGCAAAAAATAGCATTAGCAAGAATCTTCTTTAGAGATCCAAAAGTTTTGATTCTTGACGAACCAACGAGTGCAATTGATGCAAAGGCAGAGGCTGAAATATTTGACAGACTTTATGAGTTCACCAGAGAAAAGACTGTAATAATTATTTCACATAGATTTTCAACTGTACGTAAAGCCGACAGGATAATGGTTATTGATGATGGGAAGCTACAAGAACAAGGAAGTCATAACCAGCTTTTAAAGAACAATGGCAAATACGCGGAGGCATTTTTAATACAAGCAAAAGGATACAAGTAAAAAAATTAAGTACTCCTTCATTGCATAATTAGCTAAACTTATTTAGTATTTGATTAAAGCTCTGGCTAAGATTATGTTAGGAAAATTAATAACAGTGTGTTGGACTTGCATTTTTTGCACAGCCATAACAATTTCATTCGCAGTCGTTAAGGCTCACGCCAATGTTGAAAAAGAAAACTTATTCCCATTTGTAAGGTTTGAGTCAAATAATTACTATCCTCAGCAAGGAGAGTCAGTAACTCTTACATGGACTTCAAAAGGATTTTCAGAAGTTTCGCTAACATCTTCCTTAGGAGAAAGTGAAAAGGTCAGTTTAAGCGGTAAAAAAAACATATTGTTTGTTGAGCCTTTAGCGTATGTTCTTAAAGCTCAAAATACGAGTGGAGAGTCGCTGGAAGTTCAAATTTTCTTAGGAGAAAAAGATAATCAGTTAGCAGGATTGGCTGATGCTGCCCCTAAAATTCAAAGCTTTAATATTAGCTTTGAGCCTGGGATTACAAAAACGAAGGCTATGATTTCTTGGTCTACCGAAAATGCAGAGTCCGTAATACTAAATATATTAGAATATGATATTGGTCCAAAGGGTTACCTAGAGCTTTATATAGAGCATGACACTATATTTGAGTTGATAGCCACTAATGGTAGTGGTAAATCTGATTCTGAGTATAGTTTTGTAAGGAACGAGAGTTTGATATATAGAGTAGATTTATTTGTTCCGTTTTTATTAGGTACTACTATTTATCTTCTAGGCATAATATTTTTTGTAGCGAATCCACTTAATCCGGTTGTAACTTTATTAAGGATTATTACAGCGTTCAAAAAGCACAATAACTATCTGAGTTTTGGTTATGTGTACGATCAAAGTCGTTTAAAGCCAATACCTTTCGCAACTATAGACTTTATTAAACAGGATAAACTAGTATCTTCCCAAATTGCAGATACTTATGGACTTTTCCGTATTCCTCAAACGCAAATAGATGTTTTAAAAATTAAAGCCTTTGGGTTTGAGGAGCTAGTGATGGATTTAGCCATAAAGCCTAATTCACAATCACAAGTTGCTGTTATTGCCGAGCTTGTTAGTAAACCTCAAACAGTAGGCAAATTGGCTAAATGGCGATTTATTAATAGAGTGGTGGGTTTTAGCTTGTTTAGAAACATTGCCAGGTTTTTTTTTATTTTGGGTTTTGCATACTCACTTTTTTGGTTAGCTTTATATCCTAATCTACAGTTCTTAATTACATTCATTGTATACATGTGCATATCGCTTTATGGCTATACTCGAATAAGAAAGTCTTTTTACATAAAGACTGGAAGGGTTGTGGACAGCAGAAAAAGGCCTGAGTCTTTTACTAGTGTTGCATTTTTTAAAGGCGATGAATTAAAAAGAGTTTTTACTACCAATTTATTTGGTGTCTTTGAAGGGTACCTTGATAAAGGCTTATATACAGTAATGCTTTTTAGAAAAGGAGTTAATTATTACAACTATAACAACATATCAAGGTCATTAGCTGTAGGTAATAGCAGATACTTTGAAAAAGATTTTATCAATAAAAACTGAAACGAGAGTTAGAAGCTGGATGCCCATTTAGACGCCTCTTCAATAGAGCCTTCTTTGAGAGGACCTTCTTTACCAGTAACCCAAAATGTTTGTGATTCAATTTTCACGCCTCCCCTTTTCACTAAAGCATTTAGTAACCTTGGTGCAGCGTTTCCAAAAACTTTTATAAGCCTTTTGGTTATAAATCCGTGTCCTTCCTGGGGGATGCTTGTGTCAAAAGTGGCAACGCGTATTTCTTTGAAAGATTTCTTATTAGTATTTTTTAAAAAGTTTTTGATATTATCTGTGAACCAGCCACCGTGTGTTGGTGTTCCAAAAACTAACAGTTCAATACTTTTTAAATCCTCAAGGGTGAGATCTGAAACTTTTTTAATTTTTGTTGAGTACTTTGTGGAAAGTTGATCATAAATTGCAGTTGCTAGCTTTTCGGTATTTCCAAATAGTGAGTCGTATGCGACAAGTGCATTCATAAAAAAATATAAAAGTTATTTTAAATATTATTGCATGTTTCGGCACTAGGTTAAAAATAAAAATCTCCTGCCGCCAGGCACGATAGTTGAAGTTTCGTATTAAGTACTAGGAGAGTGGGCAATTTCATAGATTTGTCTCCGATGTTTTTTGGTACTTTTCAAAAAGTACTCGTAAACAAGTGCTTCGCTTTTGGTAGAGAAATTTTTTTTATAGATAATTACCCAGTCGGAAGTCATTCTTGTGTATTTTGCCCCCTTACCAGTATTGTGTTTATGCAAACGAGCATTTAAGTCATTTGTATATCCAACATAATGTTTATTTTTGTTTGAGGAGTAGAGTAGGTATACAAACCACATAGTAAAAAAATGAATCGGGGAGACAGGACTCGAACCTGCAACCCCACGCTCCCAAAGCGTGTATTCTAGCCAATTGAATATTATAAAAACTTTTTAGATAAATTCATTCCAGATTTTAATATTTTTAATCAAATAATGGTAGAAAGTAGTCAAAAAATCTTAGAAAGACCTAATCTCTCCCTCGACAATTGAAAAGTGTTTCAATAGTCGTTTCGGTTCGTAAACGGATAATAAGTATATTATTTAGAGTGAGGTAATTATTTTGCTAGGTTAGCTCTGTTATTTAAGAGAGTGATAGGGGTCCTAGATCATTGAGTTTATCATTAGTAGTATTGGTTATTGGAAATATGGTGTAGTTTTAGGTCTATCAAAATTTCGAAATTAGGTCTGTCAAGCTTTGGTTATATCAAGTAATCTATCTGCAATTTCTTTTTCATCCGGTAGATATTTTGCATATTCAGCAGGGAGTTCATTATGACTCTTGTAAGTTGCAATTGCCATGGGTTTATTAACGTCTGCTAAAGTATATTCAACAAGTGTTCTGTCTTTCTCTTTACATATAATTATTCCAATAGATCTATTTTCATCTTCAGTTTTAACTTGTCTATCAAGAGCTGTGAGATAAAATGACATTTTGCCTGCATACTCAGGCTTGAAGTTACCGATTTTCAATTCAATAGCTACAAAAGATTTAAGTGGGCGATGATATAAAAGTAAGTCTATGAAGTATTCTTCTTTGCTAACTTCAATTTTGTATTGCCTTCCCACAAATAGAAAATTGTGGTTCATTTCAATCAAGAATTTCTCAATATTCTGAATAATTGAATCTTCAAGTTCTCTTTCGGAGTGTTCTTCACCAAGTTCGAGAAAATCAAAGATGTATTCATCCTTTACTGCGAGCTTTGCCTGATCTCGATATTTTTCATCTATTGCAACATCAAAGTTATTTTGACTATTGATAGATCTTTCATAATCTTTAAAAGCGATTTTATTCATTAGTACACGATGAGACCAGCCATTTTTAATGCTCAATTGCATATAGTATTCTCTTTCTGCATTATCTTTACACCGTTCCAGAACTAAGACATTGTGCGACCAGCTAATTTGTCCAGACAGTGTCTGGATTTTTTTATCTTCCTTATATGTTTCATAAAATCTAACCATATTGAATAGATTAGATCTTGAGAATCCTTTAATGCCAGGGTTTTCTGTACTGATATCTTTGGCTAATTCATTAATCACGCTATCACCCCAACTCCTATTCTCCTTAGATCGTGAAATAATTTTACCAACGTCTCTATAAAGCTCTATGAGCTCTTTGTTTACAGCTTTCAGAGCATTATATTGCCCTTGCTTTATACGCTCGGTTATTGTTTTAAGAGTAGAATTGTATACTAAATCAGTTGAATTCATATAACTATTTTACAACAGTATTAAGAAATGTGGTTGAAGTTTCGTATTAAGTACTAGGAGAGTGGGCAATTTCATAGATTTGTCTCC
>CAZUKH010000002.1:0-24478 GCA_964620955.1 uncultured Candidatus Saccharibacteria bacterium
TGTAAAAGCCATTCTGGGTTCTAAATTAACGAATTCATTTCGGCGTAGCTGAATCTACTTTAGGAGATTTAGCGAAGACGAATGACCCCACGTAGCGAAATGTCGAACACCTTATTCGAGGCTATAAAGTCCTTCCTGCAATTATTTTCGGAGATGAACTTTTCACTCAAAAATTCACAACTTGCTTTAAACTTTTAGCTAAGATAGATTACTTGTTTAAATTTAGTATCAAATCACTATATGACTCAGATATTAAATCTTTTTTATCTATTTCTAATTTTATCATTAAGTCCGCATGTTCCGCATTAGAACTTTCATCAATAAATTTAGTTTCTAGTTCAACAAAGTTACCTAAGCCTTCAACTTGATCTGAATGAATTTCAGTATTCTTATATTGATAAACTTTTCTGGTCTTTTTTACAATCACTTTTACTCCGAACGTAAATGTAAGTAGATCAAGGATTTTATCTTTCTCTACAAAAGAAACAGATCTCCAATCACTTATCTTCTCAGATTCAGTATTTGGTCTTTCATAGGATATTAAAACAAACTTTCTATTATCAATATTTCTAAGTTTTAATCTTTTGCTAGTTTGGGTATTGAAGTAAGTATCTTCTTGAATCATTTCTGATGTAAATGTAGCACTTAAATTTCCAAGTAGGGTATTAAACCTTAAGGTATCTGTGATTTTTGCTTTTGTTTCAATGTTTTGAGACATATATTATCTTCTCTTTTCAGTATATATATTTTTCCACCAATCGGCAGGATTTGTTTCCAGTATTTGTAAAAATAAGTCTTTTGCTGTTTGGCAATAAAGATCATCTGGACTTTTCTTTTTAATCCAGTTTTCCGCTTCTTTATTTCCTCTCATTATATATTCTTTTACTAATAAATACTGATCTAGTTTATCAGCATCTTTGGCAATCTTCGATTCAACACTTTCTCGTTCTGTATATTCGCTCATTATTTTAAAAAGCCCATTATCTTTTGTGATGTCATCTAGCTGATCTTTAAGTATTTCATCTTCAAAAACTTTTACATATTTTTTATGCACCCAATTTTGATCTCCACTTCTTGATTCACCTACATCATGAAAAATGCACATTGTTAAAACTTTACCAATATCAACTCCTTCAGATTTGGCAAGAAAGTATCCAATTACTGAAACTCTATGAGAATGAGAGGCTATATTGTCAGATAAATCATCTGTTAAAAATGATTGCCTGTGAGACCTGGCTATCTTTTTAAGACTACCAACTTCAAATAAAAAGTTTATTATATTTTTCATATTAGTATCCATATTCCTCAGCATGATATTCTTTGACCTCAAGTTTTTTTGGTTCATATCTTGAAACTATTCTTGTACCTGTTAAAATTTCTGTAGGATCAAGTTTGTTAAATTCTTCTTCGGTCATCCAGAAATTTTCCTGATATGGTAGTTTTTCTATAAATACTCCTGTAAAGTCCGTTACAAAGAATTCATAAAATATTACGTCTTGCAAAACATCACCCTCTTTATTTCTTCGTAAAATATGACCCACTTTTTCAAGAATAAAATTCTTAGCTGTTAGCCCTGTCTCTTCAAATAGTTCTCTTCTTGCTGCTTCTTCAAATGTTTCACCAAATCTAATTTTTCCAGTTAGCTCTGCAACTTTTCCAAAGAATGGATGTTTAAGTCTTCTTGTGAGCAAAAATTCAATCTCGCCATTTATCCTTTTTTTAGCTCCATTTATCAATATTGAAGTTTTAGGTTGTCTTTCGATATCTTTGACTACATCATCCATTCTGTTTGTATAGTCTTTGCCAAGGTTTGTTAGGCTGTAGAACTCATCTTCCTTTTTTACCAGACCAAAAGATTTTAGCTTTTGTAAGTGGTAGTTCATATGAACACTCTCCAGATTCTCTATGAGTAGTTGATTAAACTTTAGTTTAGTAGAAAGACTAAGTTTCCTGAGTATTTCAGTTTGAAGAAAATGAAGTTGTATGTTTGACTTATTCATAAAGATTCCGCTAATTTAATTATTTATATCTCATTAAACTAACGGAATCAACTAAAAATGTTTTTATTAGGCTAGGAGCCAATTTAGTGTATTTATGAATCTTTAGCTACTTTAAATCGATCAGGAATATTATCAAAGGTAAGATTCGCCATTGTTTCCAAAGCTTCTTCCTTAGTAATACTATATTTTTTAGCGTAAAGTTCGTCAGTAGATACAAAGATTCTGTTATCCCAATCTAAGTCTAACTTACTAGATGTTTGTTTGATCAATTCTTCAGTCTCAGCTTCAATTTCAATGTAGGTATCTAACGCTGGCCAAGAGTCTATAACTATCTCGCATCCATCAAGCTCCCAAGTTTCCCTATAGTTTTCCTGATAATTAGTTTCAACAAGTCCAAGTCCTTTAAAGAACTCTCTAGTATCTTCAAATGAATTGACAATAAGCTGTGCCTCCTTTTGGTCATATATTGATCCACCTTGCTCTGCATTCACCTTAAGACTTGCTGTAATTTTATCACCTTCATCACGTATCCTTGCATAGGTACATTTAATTGTAGGATTTTTTCTATGATCATAAACAGCTCTTCTCATAAGAGTCTCTTTTTGTTTCAGAACTCCTCCACTAGAAGATATACTCTTACGAATAGCCTCTTTATCGATAGGAAAGAATTTCACTTCTAATTCTAATTTCATATATATTTGAATAATAAATACAATGGATTATATAACTTTTTATTCCTGAATGAAACTTCCATATTTCTGGGTTAATCTTTCATACTCAGCTTTACGAAAATCTACTATTTCATCAGCAATTGGACTTGCTATAAAAGTATCCATATCTACAGTTAGATCCATTCGTTGAATACATACACCTACTTTATGAGTACCATTAGCATCTTCATAAAGTCTTACCCCATAATATCCCTCAGTGCATTCATCTTCGTTATTCATATCACACCTTGAGCATGTTTCAGGAAGTGTAACTCTATTAATTTGCTTAAAACCTATTCTTTGTCCTGTAGGAGTGACAAAATCAGTTCTAATATTTGAACTTCCTGCAGCAATATGCCTCACAACTGGTTTCGCTCCTAACCTATTTAAACACTTATAGACTGCCAGAAAAGATGGTAGACCATCATCTAAGCTGGGCAATAACCTTATGTCAACCCTGTTACCAAATCTTTCCGATATTCTCATCACTCTTTCTATATCACCATCGTGTCTTAATACTACATTGGCTTTTGCTGCTATTCCGTTATCAATACTTCCTTCGATTGCTTCTATTAGCTTCTTGAGTTTCATACTACCATATATAGGGTTTCGAAATCTTGGTGCCTGCACAGCAGCGATCTCTTCTGGTGTCGTGCCGAAAATACTAAAGTTGATGGACTCTAGACCAGCTTCAGCTAAATCTTTCATTCTTAGTGATCCTGTCTCGCCATTAGAAGTCATTTTTACTGTATAACCCATTTCTCTAGCTATTCTTGTTAGTTCAGCTATTTGTGGGTTTAACGTAGGCTCACCACCAGTCCAATGTATTTCGTCTGAAGACAATTTTTCTCTCAATGTTCTCAAAGAAGTGATAAAATGTTCATTAGTTGTAAACGGCTGAGCTATGAAGTCAACTCCGTTAGTTGACTCGTAGATGGAAACTCTGCCGTTTACTTCTCTTTGTGAATCAAGTGTTACTGGGGTACCCTCGTTGTGGCAAAATGTGCAAGACATACCACAATTGTCTGTAACTTTTATCCTAAGTGATCTATCGACACCAATTCGTACAGGTGTTATTACTTCTTGCTCTATCAATTCCCTGACTTCTGGATCGATCATCTCATTCTGTAAAATAAGTTCTGGTTTACTCATATTTAAAAAACCCATTAATATTTAAATTAGATCTTGTTGCTTGCACAGCTGCTTCAATGTCAAGATCAGAAGTATCAATCACAATTGCATGATCAGGTAATATAGATAGAAATGCTTTATGAATCTCATCTTCAAATCTTAACGAAAACTCATCAAATTTATGCATTTGACCTTGACCTAACCTTGCCAAAATCCTTGCCCTCCTAACCTCACTTGAGGCGTAGACATAGCATATCGAGTCAAATTGTGATAAGAGGTGATCTCTAACACCATCATAAGGTCGTAGATTCAACCCCATTACCTCATGATAAGCAAATGTAGAAAGTGGTGTTCTGTCTAATATAATTGCTCTAGAGCCTGAATTTTTTAACCTTTCTAATCTAGGGTGGTTCATTAGATTCATGCTTAAGTAAAAGGCAAAACGCTCTTCTGGTGAGAGTTTGTCGGCTTCACTTCTCAATTCTCTCAGGAGGTGATCCTGAGAGAAATACATATAATCCGAACCTGTTTGTTGGGCTAATTCATGCGCTATTGTGCTTTTCCCAGACCCATCCGGTCCATCAACACCAATTAATTGATTCATTTTGATTAAATAATATCTAAGACTTTGAACTTTTGTTCCTCTCCATGTACGTCATATCTTATTAACTTACCCTTAGTCTTTCCCTCTGCAAACGCACCTAGAGGAGTTTCTGGGTTCAATCCAATAACCCTTTCGCCATTTACATCGATAGTAATTCCTCCTACTACATCAGATAAAAGAAACCATTCAGTTCCCCCATAAACCATATCCTCAAGCTGAAATAGAGAGAAGGTTCCAATTGACTCTGACGCATCTGGTATACCTTGCTCTCTGCGTTCTGTTAATTTTGCAACTTTTTCCTGCAATTTCCTTGCAGAAGCTAGCTTCATATTTCCTTCTGCAGCATGATCCTCTTTTTGTGTATCGTATCTCGATTGCATCTTTCCATCCATCTCAGCAGAAGTCTTGAATGATTTCTCAGCTGAATCAAATTGCTTTGCAGCCTCAGCTGTCATAGCAGAAATAAATGAGTCAACTACTTGATCTTTAGTAAATGGTCTCTCAGTCTCTATTTTTTGGTCATTCATATTAAAAAAATAATAAATAAAAGTTCTTTGTTTTTTACTTGCTTGACTTACATAGGCATAATTTAAAATGTTAAATAACACACATAGTGTGTCAAGATTATATAATATTTTCTTTCATGTTTTAATCTTAATCAAGTAAAATAGTTTTTAGTTAATCAAAAAGATTAGCCTTTATAACATCAAGTAAAATTATCTGCATTGTACTGCAATACAAATTCATACTATTATCGTTACTTTTTTAGCTAAATAAGCAAACTCACTATCATCAAATGCCACATCAGGCATATCCTTCGGATCACTATCAAGTTTGTTACAAGCAATATCTACATATTCAGATAATTCATAATCATTAATGAATTTGTTTATCTCAGAGATGTCATCTCCTGACCAAACAATAATAAAATGTCTTGCTTTCTTTAATATCTTCAATAAGGTAACCATTGCTTTTGTTTCTTCTGCATCAACTCTTCTTAAAGTTCCGTTTATATCAAATGCTATTTTCATGATTAAAAAATAAATTAAATTAAATAGTTGTTAAATCACTTTTATCGGTATAAATCAATTTAAATTTGAACTTAGCTAAAAATTCTTTTAATTCCTCACTCGCCTTTTCTGCTCTAATCTCGTAAATTCCTGTCTCTGTTTCTATCAGATCATTAACTTTGCCCTGGAATTCAATCTTTATTCCTTTTGGCATAGAGTTATATATCTTTGATCTAACTAATCTGATCTTGCACCTATTACTCAATGTTTTGTAATATTGCCTTAGATCTTCGTTAGTTATTTCTGTTACTTTTGTTTCCATTCGTTGTTACCATAACTTGACAAATATTTTTAAATTTTGATATAATACAGATGTAAGAAAAGGGAGGCGTTAAAAAACCACCAAATACTTACAATCAATAGTCGTTAGTTTCACCCGCAAAAGTAGAACTAGCGACTTTTTTTATACTATCTTTTAATTAACACACATTGTGTGTTGTATAGAATATTATCACAAAGATTTTTGTTTGTCCAGCGAAACTGTCATTTTAAATCGGACGATTGAAAATATTGAGACTGGTAAAGAGATTGTCTATATAAATTGACTGACAATTCTTGGATAGGGAATAGAGAGAAAAGATTGATCCTGTGAGAGATTCCATAGTTTATTGCTTATATCAGAGGATTGGATATTGAGTTTATCTGATATCATATCTACAACGAGAATAGTGGATGCTCTTATTTCAGTTACGATTGCATCAGAATGCCGAAATATATATAAGTTATATAATTTCCGTTCAAGATCTTTAGATACTTTTAAAATTCCTAAGGAAATTAGTATTTGTGGTAACTTATAATCAGAACTTGCGGTTAGTTGATCGATATTAAGAAACTTACTCCCACCCTTGTTTGTCAAATATTCGTGTACTAATGTTATTGACTCTTGTGCCTTTTTATAAAAATACACCTCATTATTTCTGAAAGTAGATTTATCGTCAAAGCATTTAAATTCATTAACCAATTTCTCGACAATTTTACTTGCATCAAAGCCAGATTGTTCACAAAGATGTAGAAAGCTATTATTATATTTAGCTGATAATACTTCCCCTATTTCTTTTAGAATCATAAACCTTTCTTCAATCAGTGGAAGCTCGGTTTCATCATCTCCTAAAAGTAATTTTCTAAATTCTTTGAAGTTCAAGGCGTTAATAAACTGTGGGTTAGTCAAGTCATTTCCCTTATTTATATTTTCTGTTAAACAATAAAAAAGAGATTCTGAGCCACCTAACTTTCCTTTATTAAAACTTTTGTACCATTTTGGAGTTCCCCAGTAATAGAAGCTAAGTGCTGAAAATATTAGAAAGTAATTATAAGTTTTCTCAATTGATCCACTATAAACATACGGAAAATCCCAAGCTAAAGTAGCAGTATCTTGTATTTTTGATGCAACCTTTTCAATTGCATTAGTATCAACAGATACTTGACTAAAATCTTTCTTAATAGCATTTATGCTTGTGAGAATTTTTTTTCTGATACTCATTTATGTCCTACTATTATTATTTCAGATGTAATCTCTATTATTTCGAGTTCTCTATAATTCAATCCTGATAGCTTATCTTTGACTTTCTCTGCTAGTCTGAGTGGTAAATTCTCATCAATCTTTTGATTTGTACTATCCCACATTCCTTTAATTACATTAGTATTATTCATATATCCATTAGGGATTGAGATTATAATCTGACCATTATCACGCAAAACCCTATGTGCCTCGCTAATGCATAAATCTAAGTCAACTCCATGAGATTGAATTGATCTTAGATTGATGTATAAATTAAACGAATTACTATCAAATGGAAGTTTATTCATGTTCCCATGAATAGTTTTAACATAAGGAAATTTGTCTCGTAATTTTCTTAGTGCTTTGTAGCTAATATCAAGTGCTGTTACATTTAATCCACCTAAAAACTCCATTTCATAACCACTATTTGCACCACAAACTAAAACCTTTGAACTGTTTGGAATGCTGTTTAATAATTGATTGAAATTATTTTCAAACTCCTTTTTGACAATTGTTCGTAAATCTTCAGAATAATCATAATCACCATACTTTATATCAAAAGCTTGTTGAAGCTTTTCTTCTTCATTACCTTTTAGAATCTGAATTAAATTTCCAATACTTACTTCCCACCAATTATTATTCTTCATTGTCACCATCATTAATATCTAAATCATCAATATCAGCATTTTCATACTCAGGATTTTCCTCCATAAGGTTCTTTATTAACTCTCTTATAACTTCTGAATCATTCTTTGAGTTCGATTTAGAATACCAGTTTAAGAAATTTGCATATTCAGAAGTGATATAAATGTTCTTTCTTAAACCCATGTGTTTGCCCTGAACTAATTCTAGAAAATTCCTTACAGCAATAGCAACTTCATTCTCATCTTTATACATAGCCGCATAGAACTTTGGATTTATTATTGCATCTGAGTAGTCTTTTTTATCTGAAAGGCAAAGTACAGGTTTGTTGTACAATAAGGCTAAAGTTGCCTCATGTCCTAATCTGAAACTATCTCTACTTGCATCTATAATAACGCAGTTAGATTTCTTAATACCTTTTTTTAACCAAGTGTAGTGAAGTTCATTTTTAGGGATCGATTTAATTATGTCTTTGGGGATTAGATGTGAGTATTCTTGTACTTCTAAACTAATTATCTCATCATTTTGTTGCACAGTATTTACAACAGTGTCGTAATACTTCTTATATTTCTCTCTTTCGCTTAATGAAGCTGTAAAAAATACTTTCATAAATTTTATTTAACAAAAATTATACAAAAGTATTATAACAGATTGTGTTGTAGTGTGTTATCGTAAAGTGACGCTATTTTCGATTTTTTGTAGGTAGTAATATCTTAAAACTCGATCCTTTCCCTATACCATCTGAAGAAATAATTAGTTCACCACCATGATATTTCATAATGTTTTTAACAACAAATAAACCTAAACCTGTACCTTTTGGTCTTTGAAGATTTTTTGTTTCTGGATTTAACCTTACAAATTTTTGTCCTAATTTCTCGATATCCTCTTTCTTTATACCCATACCCTTGTCCGATATCGTAATTACTACTTCCTCAAAATTCTTTCCTGCCTCTACAGATATAGTAATATCAGCCTTACCTGTATCGGGATTTATTCCATATTTTATAGAGTTACTAATCAAAGCCTGAACTGCTTCGGTTATTCTTGTTTCATCTGCATCCACTTCAAGTTTTGCAATCTTTGAATCAAATACTAATGTATGAATTTCAGAGTTGGCAGTTTTTTTCATTAATTCAACACTTGACTTTACATTTTCGACAATATCAAACTTTGAGTAGTTTAGTTCAAATCGCTTTTTATCAATTCTTGCTGTTTCAAGCATATCGTTTACAAGAGATATTGATTGTGCAGTTGCTTTACCTATAACTTTTAAACTGTCAAATAGGTTTTTTACTTCTTCCGCTGTCATTTCCTTTTCTAACCATTTATCTAAGTTCGGTATAGTAATTTCTTCATGAAGGGAAATTTCTGAATTTACTACAGACAAAGGTGTGCGTATTTCATGTCCCATGACATCAATAATATTTTTTTGCTCTTCGGCTAATTCTCTAAGCTGTTTTGTTCTCTCCTCAACTTTAGCTTCAAGCTCGCTAATCAGATCTTCAAATTTCTTAAAGTAATTAGCCCTTCCTACTGCCAGATTAATTGATTTAGCAATAGATTCAACAAATGCAATATCAATTTGGTCGTAAGGAATTCCACGTTTACCTAATGCTATAAATCCACTAAGACCTCTCTCATCACTCAATGGAACAAGAACTGCTATGTTATTGTTGTAATTAAATGAATAAATATTGTTTTGAATCTCATTAATTTCCCCAGAAAACTTTAAACTTTCTAATTCCTCTTGAGATACACCAGTGTTGTTAAAAGCCCTGAAGAATTTTGAGATTATTTCTTTTGAGATTTTTTTATCTTCATCAATAGAAAAAAATGAATCTGATTCATCCTTGTTTAAGAATAGAGTGATTTCTTTAATCTTAAACAAATCAGACAAATACTGCTTTATAACTAAATTCACGTCATTGAAACTTAATTTTTCACTTATTAAGCTGTTAAATTTCTCGAGTTCTATTGAGGGGTCATAAGCTGAATGTATGAAAGATCTTCTAATAGCTTTAGATGCGTAATTGTAGAGATTTATAAAAAGTATCGAGAAAATGAATGAAATAAATACATTTGCAAGTATTGAATCTAGGTCAAAAGGTGATTCAAAAATAGCATTTTCAAAAGTAAGAACTCCATAGAACATTACGAAAGTAAATATTGCAACAGTTGACATTGTAAAAATGCTTCCAAGAAGCATCCTAATTCCAAAGAGTCTATGTTTAATGATTGAATAGCCAGTCAATGAGACAAGAAATAATGAGAATCCTGCACCGATATTTGATAATTCAAAATTATTGAATAAAATTGGAAAAATTAAGTTAGTAATAATTGTTCCTGCTGAGGTAAGTATAATTCCGAGAAATAGGTACTGTATCTTTAATCTTTCAATTCCTTGAGATCTATGAAATTTTCTAAATAAAGTATAAATTGAAAAGATTAACAAAAGTAAAAAGTATATGGCATAAATTATTATCCCATCTCCAAATACAATATCGCTAAAACCATCTTTTATTTCTACTTGTTGCACAATTACATCAGTGAAACTTAATATACTAATCGAAATAGCCCCAATAAAGGCAAGCGAAACAGGTAGAAGATTATACTTTACCTTTGCATTGGGATATGACTTTATAAATAGAGCTAAGAAAAAAATCAGCCAAGTGGTTGAGAAAAATATTAATTTGTTCGTTATAAGCACAGTATCGTAATTTTGGCTGGAATTTGAAAAATAATTTGCTAAAAGCCAAATATCAAATGTCAAAACAAATAATAAAAATAGCTTGTTTGTAGAACTCTTAGGATTAGATTTTAATGCTAGGATTGATATCCCAAGCATAATAAACGAGATTGTTAGCAGAAAAATTAATATCATTGTTCAGAAAGTGTACCTTTATCTATATAATTTGGAAAATTGATTTTCCCTCTTATGAATTGAGAAGACTTGACGCTACTTGCTGTTTTCCTTTCTCCAATTTCGGCATTGTCTAAAGCTTTGTCAACATCTATCAAGACTGGTGTCGTATCTGAACCAACATGATAAACAGATGGTCCAATGCTAGGCAGTCCAAATGCATAAGCACTTCCATTTAACAATCCTAATACCCCAGAGAGCTTTTTATCACCATTATCATCTTGAACTTCTTTGCCATCTATTACTGCTGCCCACGTCAACATATTTAATTTTCTACCTACTTCTACAGCTTTTCTAAGTAGAGCTGATGCCATCCCTCTTGTCGCACCTTGCACAATTGCCAGTTGTGATAACTCTGCTTGAGATAAAGTTGCACTATCTAATTGCTCAGGGTCGATTGCAATAGATTGGTTATCAAATAATGGAATATCTCGTCCTCTTTTTGGTAATATCAAACGAACAGATCCAGTTGGAACAACCTTCCCATCTTTTTTTTCATAACCCACTATTGGAATAGTGTCTTCAAACAGCCATTTATCTACATATAATTCTAGATCGCCAATTCTAACCATAACGCCATCATGCATAAATCTAGCTCTATCTGCTTCTGATAATGAAGATGAGAATTGTTCTAAAGACATGTCAAAAAGACTTTCTGGAAGCATTCCTTCAATACTAACTGCCTCACCAAGATCTTTTAGGTATCCTTCGTCAAGATATCTTTGAGTTGCAACTATTAGTCTATCTAATTGTTGTTTAGGAGTTGTTGCTAGTCCAGATGTAAATGTACCATCAGGCATATTTGAAATATCTAAAACTTGAGCTAGCTCAAATTCAGGGGAAGAAAGTATATCTCTTCGTATATTAGTTTCAATTGCTCTATCTAGCAATTCACTTTGATTTATATTTGAACTTTGCATGTCCATATTTATAAATTTAACTTTCTGCTATTTCTGTAATTATTCTGCCTATCCCTGGATTTTTACCAATTATTCGTCTAATTTGAAATGTATTAATATTTAAAAATAGTCTTACGAGTTCAGCTTTCAAGGCTCTTCTTGCAACAGGGTATGGATTAATATTTTTTGGTGATACAATGCTATCCCAGTCTGTTGTAGGATGAAACTGAGTTGGTCTTCCTGTAATTATATTTTCAGCTACTTTAGCTACTAGAATTGCTGTTGTATCAGCAGTTCTTCCTAGTTGTGGGATAATATTTGCATTCTCTGGATTTATTACTATATCGAGGAATCCTTCAGGTATGCTGTGATATCCTATAACATTAGCAAATATCCTGTATATATAACCTATTTTTTGACCTTTGCTTATCAGTCCTTGATTATATAGTTCCTGTACTAACGTATACTCTTCAATATCGCTTTGTCTTATTGCTCCTCTCATGGGTTCCATATCAGGAAATAAATCGTATCTATAAACAAGACAACTAGCTTGTTCTCCTATATCTAATGGGACTACAACTGGTTTACCATATTGTTTTGCTAATTTATGAACCTCAAGACTCGCAGGAAAGGCATCTGGATCAATTCCATCGAAAACGATTCTAGATTCTCTAATGTATTCTTCGACATTAACCATATTCTCAGGAACAACTCCTAGTGAGTCGTATCTCAATCTAAGTTCACCTGGGTTTGAAGAAGTAGTAGTGATTATTGTATTCAAAGCTTCGGCTTTTGTTTGCCCAATATGTTCAGAGGTATAAACTTGATTTTCAGTATTTTTTGCCTCGACAGTATCAGGATCGCTCAGAAAGAATTGTCGTGCACCATGTCTGTAAAACTGCTCAACCGCTTTACTTCCACCAGCCCCTAATCCAAAAACCGCAAAAGAAGTTTGACTCCATTCTCTCATCGTTTCTGATGATAGAAGTCCCTCAGAAACCCTTACCGTATTTTGTTGAGTTGGGTTAAGGACTTGGTCACTCATTAGTTTTAACTTAAATTAAGTATTTGGTTAATTTTATCTACCAATTTCTTCGCAGGATAATCAGTTTTAACTAAATATCCAGCAACATTTAGTTCTTGAGCAGTCTTTTGTGCCTCATCAGATGATACATTTGTCAAAATAACTACAGGTACACCTTCGATTTGATATTTCTTTTCATCTTTTCTAAGAGTTTGGAGTATCTCAAAACCATCGGTATCTTCCATCATTAAATCTAGGAGTATCAGGTCATAAGTTCCATTAGATTCTAGGTGTGTATAAATTTCTGTTACTTTATTGATAACTGTAACCTCAAAATTTCCTAATAATCTCAATGGCTTGGCAAAAGCATCTGAAACCATTGGTTCATCATCTATTAATAATATTCTTTTTTGGCTCATATTTACATAATAACAATTAAGTTAAGGTTGTACTGTTAGAAATGTTTGAATATCAGACTTAGGAATTTGATACCCCAAGCTCTTAAATATTCCAGTTATTTCTCTGGCATCATCCTGCAATTCAATAATATCACCCCCCAAATTAATTCCATCTTGTCCGAGTGCCTCTGCTACCTCAACAATTGCATCATATTGCTTGTTAATTTTATTTAGCTTAAATTGCATATTACCTAGCTTTTTTCCAAATTCTTTAATTCTCTCTAGATTCACTTTCTCCATCTCAGTGATATTCTCTTTCTCCTCAGTTTCAACTACCAGTTTAGAAATGATTCCAGCTAAAGTACTTAAATCTTTTCTTACTTTCAAAATATGGGTTTGTGTTTTCAATGAATCGTCTACTGTCTCTCCTGCAACATCTGTTAAATCCCAACCTAAAATTTCTCTAATTTTATATAGCTCTTCGAGTATTTTTGTAACTTCGTCTTGTACCATATTAAATATTTCTAAATAGTTAATTTGTTGCCATTAACTGACACGCTTTATGATAAAAACGTGCCTTAATGCCAAATAATAATTGAATTATACTAAATTTTATGATAAATAACTATTCATTTGTCATTTTGTTTCGGATTAGACATTAAAATAATGAGTTGTTTGAATGATAAATAATTATGAAAAACTTTCGAATATTTCAATGTCTTCGTTTAGGCTATTTTTGTCAACTTTTGTATGCCACCTGAATATAAAAGTCGCCACTGCAATTTCTTGCAGTGGTCGAACTTATTCAAGATAAAACGCAGAAATTTCTTTCTCACATCTGTAAATATTATCTTTTAAAACTAATAAAGCGTGTTTTGTATCTTCATCAAATTGATTGAGTAAATAACATTTACCCTCAATTTCAATTGATTCTTCATCTATAGTATCGACAATATCGCATTGATTTGCACCTTCTAAAACTAATTTAGCATTTTTAATTAGTGCATATTTTCGATGATAGACTTTGTCTATCCTGAAATAATCATCAATAGTTTTCATAATTTTAAAGTTTAGAAATAAAAAAGGGGTGAACTTAATCACCCCTGAGAAGAAAATTTCTCACCTAGTTCCAAAGTTCTTTTAGTTCTCTAACCTCTGAAACTTTACAAGGCTTGAAATGTAAATCTCTTTCAATGGGTAAGCCTAAACCGCCTCTACCTTTCTCAAGTTAAGAAAGCACAAAATAGCCATATTCTTTAAAGTCTCCACTGTCTACAATTCCGAAAAATTCAAATTCTTCATAATCACCTTTAATGTCTGGTACTGGTTGCCCTTCTAGTACATACCAAGTAAAAGAAGAATCTGGAGTGAAAAACTTGATGTAAATTATTGCATCCCCGTTTTTCCCATCTTGTTGATAAATCTTTGGTAATTGGTCAATAAGTTCTTGAGTTAAAAGTTTCATAATAGTAAATTTAAAATAAAAAATCTTCGTAACTTCGTTACTTGCTTTTTTGTTGTATTAGATGTTGCTACGCAACACTTTTTACAATAGCCTCCATGCTGTCGGCATCACAATAATGTGAATTGATTTAGGGTATTTAAAATCATTGGATTTTTTGAGATTAATTCGTTTTCTAATTCCTGAGCTAATATAAAAGATTGTTTTTCAATATCGTCTTCAAGTTGATCTCTGAAAATAAAATGTGAACGATATCCAGTTTCTGAAATTGTTTTTCCAATAAATTCAAAATGATGTACTTGATAATCATCGGTATCTTTTCCAAAAGCTCTAAAAGTGAATTTAATTTCTACTTCAAACCCTGATTTTAAAATGAATTTAAAAACTTGCTCTTTCATAGTTGATTGGTTCTGAATTAATAAATTTGTGAATTACCTTGTCTGTTTCGGTCTCGATTACTAAAAGTACTTGCCATCCTTTAGAAGTTCTTAAACTTTCAAGATAAAAATTTCCAGTCTGTAAAATATTGTGTACTTGGTGTAACTGTGTTTTATGATCAATTGTGCAAATTAAAGGATTTTTCATTTGTTAAAGGTAAAAATTAGAATAGTGTTTTTATACTGGTTATCGCTTCCAGTTAGCTTTAATAAAGTTGAGATTCAATAAACTTTATTTGTGCTGTTACTTTCTCAGGGTGTTTTTTCTCAATTTCCTTTATCCATCTTGAGATTTTCTTGTTTGATTCTTCGTTTGTGTCATAACCTGAACACATATAATTTCCGTAAGTGTAAAAATTATCTGTATCGTTGATTATGTCTACTCCTAAAATTTCATCTATTTGATTTCTTGCTTGTTGTAAAACATATTCATAAGCTAGATAACAAATATCAAGTTTGCTAAATGGTGTTTGTGTTTCTTCGCAAAATTCTTCAACATATTCAGAAAATTCACTTTCAGAAATTTCTGCATCCGCTAAAACTTCGGCTGTTGCTTGAATGTCTAAATATCCAAATGGTATTAATGCACTTGATAAGTTTTTTGTTATTTTTTCTTTTTCTTCTTGTGTTCTCATAGTGTTAAAATTAATTTGCTGATAAAAAGGCTTGGGGACTTGTACTTTAAGCGGTGTAGGTCTCCAATAAAATAAAATCTTTGATACTTTTAAATGTTGTTCTTGCTCTATAAAAAGCATCTTTGAAAGTTGTTGCTTCTACATATCCTATATACGTACGCTCATCAATTTCTTTCAATACTTCATAATCTTTTGTAACTACTAAAAAAGTTTTCATAATATATTTTGTAAAGATAAATAAATTTAGTGTTTTAAGTGTTATCGCTTCACTTGAGATTTATTCTTCAATCTCGTTTGCAGTTTGAATCTTTAAAATTCTTTTAACAGTAATTGTTGAAGATGTTTTTTTTATCTCCCGTTTTAGTTGTGTACTCTTCTATTTCAAAGTCACCATTTACTAAAACTAATTGCCCTTTTTCAAAGGTTGTAAGAATTTGTGTTAAATTTCCAAATGCTAAAAGTGTATGAAAATTAACTTTCTCTTTGGTTAAATTAACCGCAATATTTGCCCTTACATATTCAGTTTTGCCATCATTTGACATTGCGATTTCTGGCTTAGCTGTAAGGTTTCCGATAATCTCGATTGTTTGTGTATTTCTCATAAATATAAATAAAATTAAAGTAATAAATAAATTTAAGTATTAGTTAAGGTCTAACACTCACCACCTCTTCACTAACTCCCTGTATCTTCCGCCCTTCTTGGTTGGGAAGTTGTCTAATATTTTGTTAATGGTCATTCAGTTGTTAATGTGCTAATTAAAAGTAATAAAAATCATTGCCTTTAATTAAAAGCCAAAGATAACGAAGCGAAGCGGAGTGGTCCGTGCAAGTAAGTAAATTCGACAAGAAAAATTCATAAATTATGTTCACCTGAAAGGGGAAGGATATTTTTAAAATTTAGCGAAGCAGTTCTTGCGAACCCGAAGGGCAACGAAATGGATGCGATAGCAATAATGAAGTATATGTTTACGCTTGCATGGTAAGCTTAGGCTATTAAAGGCAAAGATATAAAAATCAATAAAATAGTTGCGAAGCAAACCTTAGAATGAAGCCTAAACTTTTTGTTTCTTTTTCATTAATGGCGTTTGAATGGTGAAAAAGAAATATTTGAAACCTCTAGTGTGTATAGATTTACGAATTATGATTTTTGAACTCTTGAAGTATATTTTGCGCTTTCTTTATTACTATCTTATATCCACCATCATTATTCTTATGAACTTCTGAGATTTGTCCTCTAACAACTTGTTCATAACCAGTAAGTATAAATGGTTTTTTAAAGAGATATAAATCTGGTGGCGAAAAGCTAAACTGAACAAAATGTCCGACCGTAAATTCTTTCTCTTTATCATCAAGCGTAAAATTAGCTGTAACTTCCTCTTCTATTGTCCCCTGTTTGACAAACCTATGAACCCAAAAAATATTTCGGATATCAGTCATATCTATGTCGTCTGGAATGGGATACTGAATTTGTTTACCTGTTGATTGTTGGATTTCATATAAAGCATTTAAGAAATTTATTCGTTCTTGCCCATTAGGGATGGATTCATTTAAGTTAGCTTCAACTAATTTTCTCTGAAACCCATCAATGTCAATTATATATATTTCGAATTTCTTTTCTAATAACTGAATGAATTCCCCAATTTTAAGCTCTTGTTCAAGACTTGATATTTTTTCTGTTCTCACTAGAATGTTAAATTTACCTTGTGAGTCATTATTCTTCAAAGCCACCTTTATATATAATGTTTCCTCTCTTGTAGATTCGATATTTATAACGCCTGATTCTACCCAAGTATCAACATTCAAATTTAAGAAATTTTGACCATTGAATATTGAGATAGTTTGCCTATTCTTAATTATTGGTGATGAAACTGTGATTTTAAGATCAGAATAAAATTTATTACTATCAATAAGCTGGTTTCCAGTTCTAATCTCAAAGACATCAACATTTTCCTTTGTGAGATCTATGATACCCTCTCCTGTCTCAACCAAGTTTTTAAACTTTTTATATTTTTCTTGCTCAGTTTTGGTTGAAAATTTAGTTTTAAAATTTATCAAAGGTGCAAGTTCATCACGGTAATTTTTATTTGGAACAAAATCAATTATTAATCCAGTATGATCCATCATCGAAAACATTGTTCCCTTGGTCATCAAATCCCCCTTTCGATAAATATGATCAAAACCTTCTAATTCTAATGTTTGATCCAGACCTTCTTTAAATAAACGAAAACCTTCATTTAATGTTTTGTCTGTTTTAATATTTAAAAGGTTTCTCTTTGATATCATTGCTTTAATATCAGTAAAGTAATTATAGAGCCCCTTGTAATTGCTTTTTGATAGTATATTTTTTATATCAACCTTTATATTGATTGTCGATTCAGGAGTTGAATTATTATCTAGTAATCGTTTCTCGTATTCTCTTCGCAGATCTGTATCTTGCTGTATTGGATGCCAGAAAACCTTTTTTGCTTTTGTATCCACAACAATAAGTGCTACAGGCTGTGTAACAACATTAATCATGTAATGTATGGAACTTAAATCTATAGGGAGCGATATATATTTACCCTGATTAACATATTTACCTTCTTTCTTGCTTTTAATCTGTACTTTGTAAAACTCACCCGTATTATTTTCATCAATAAAGAATTGAAATTCTCCATCTATACCAAAATCATTAGTCTCCTCCTTAAAAAGCATACGAAATTTTTTTCCTACCGGAAGAGAAGACATAAGCAAGCTCACTCCTTTCTGATTAATTCTACTTTGTAATGTTCCTTTTTTTGATAAATTCATCTGCTTCTAATTTTATACAATAAGAGTATGAGAATATTTACAATTATACTTTAAAACACCTATAAGCTCTATTAGAAGTTTGTTTTTAGTCAAAATTCGGCACGCAATACAATGAAAACTTTCCAAAATTATGCTAAAACAATTTAGCTATAATTTTTAGTAAAATAAATCTATGAACAATGTAACAGGTTGGAACGATAAATATATTGACGAATCAAATGACCAGATAATTATCCTTGCTGATGTAGATGGAAAGCTTGTTGCATTTCAAAATACAATCAGCTCACTAAACGAGTTAAAGCAAAAAGAGAAGGAACTGGGGCTTTCAGAAGAATTTGATGAAATCGTTTTTGCAAGAAATGGAGTAGAGCTTACTTTTGAAGAAGCATCTAAATATTTTCCAAAACTTCAAACAAAAGAGTTTTGGGAAGGAACTGGATTTACTGGTTATTCAGATCTAAAATTAGAAGAGATAATGCTAAAAATATAAATGGGATATACTTACAAAAACTACACAAGAAAAAATTATAGAAACTCCAAATCATTTGGAGGAATAATAGGTTTTCCTATTTCTATAATCTTGCTAATCCTTCAATTACTCACATATATTTTCATTACATTTGCTCAATTTGCAGGGAAATATATCAAAAAAGCTTACCATAAAATAAGGTATAGAGGCTAACAGACCCTTTCTTACAAAGTCCTTACAAAAACCACCAAAAAAGAGATATAATGAAACGACAAAAGACCTAAACCTGTATTTATACAGGCATGGTTTTTAATGAATAGTTAAACATAGCGAATGTATTAATGGCTTTCCAGCCAGTAACATTCGCTATGTCTACAAGGGAAACTTTGTAGGATGACCAAAAGTCATCGCTGGTCTGGGAAGCCGTCTGTGCAAACTACTTCCCCCCAGAAATGATATATTGTTGGAAAGTACTAAACCGAGTATTTACATGTGGCATCCATCGGTGGTAACATTCTACACTTTAGAAATAAATAAATGGATAGTACAAAAAATAAAATGAAATTTGGTGATAAACTAAAAAATCTTAGAGAAGAAAAGAATCTTTCGGTTACTGAACTTTCTGAAATGCTAGGAATTGAAGAGTCAACACTTGTAGATTTAGAATCAGGAGAAAAAAAAATAGTTGATTGTGGCTTATCAATTTGGTTATTACTACTTGTAATATTCAATATCAAGCATGAAGATTTGATAAATCAAACTGATGTTGAACTCAATCTACCTGCTACATAATTCGTTCCCAAACTGTAAATACTCTTTCAGGAGAATCCCAATACTCACAGGTATATATTACCAATTGATTGTCTCGAATTGGCTTGTTATTTCTTCCTTTATAAATATCAACTAATTTGTATTCATACTTATTTTCTCGCCAAACTAACTCCAAAGTATCATCAAACTTTAACTTATCTACATTGTAAAAAGTTTCATGAACATTGTAATCAGGAGATAAATATCTCAATCCAAATCTATGAACAGATACAACTAAGGGCATGTTTTCTGAGTTTAGATTTTGCACCCAACCACCAAAATTCAAATAACCTTCCTGCTCACCCAAAAGTATCTCCATTTCAGCAGATCTGATTAAAAGACTATCTATTGATGAGACCTTCTCAACCTCATTTTCAATAGGTAATGAAATACTTTCATCATTATCAAAACTAACTACAGGTGTAGTTGAATTTACAAATCTGACAAGAAAGTACAATCCTTGCAAAATAATGATTAATGCAAATATTATTACAATAATTTTAGAATTTCCTTTTCCCATTCTGATTGATAATAAGTAAAAATAATTTTGTGGTTTATAAAATCTCTAATTTCACTATTCATATGTGAATTGAGATTAATTGAATTTCCAACTGCTTCATATAAAAGATGATTTGTCTTTGCAAATTTTTGCCTACTTAACATCATAGTTTCCAAAGTTTCTTCAGGAACTTGAAGCATCTTTTCCATTAAGTGACTTTCTCTTCGAGTTATAAAAAAGATGTATGGAAAATGAAAATATTTTTCTTTATGATCTCCATAAAGCATGTATTCAAAATACTTACTGAACTTTTCAACTAACTGCTTCCTAAACATAGTCCCAGTATCGTATTCAAGGAAAAATTCATAAAACTTTTCATCTTTAGAAATTCTGAAGTATGAATCTGGCTCAAGAACTCGTTTTACTTTTTTACCATGCGATAAACTCCACTTTTCATAGAAACACTTAACATTTTGATCTCCCTTCCAAAAGTGGATTTTAAATTCAGTATTAACTTTCAGAAATGAGTTCAATTTTTTATAAATATTTGCAATTTCTATTGTATGCTCCAGACCATAAGTTTGAATTCTATCTTTAAAACTTGGTGAGGTAAAATAATAAACCGGAAGTCCCAAAGCAATAGACAATTCTTTTATCGCAAAGGATTTTATAAATAAAGCCTTAGAATTATTTCCCCACATATAACTTCCAATTAATTCTTGTGCTTCAAGCTGTTTAATAACCCTACTTATAGACTCTCGTTTCGTATAGATCTTATTTTCAATACAAATATCCACCAAAACACCTAATGGCAAAAACCTAAACGACTCAATAATCTTTAATATCTCTATCTTATTTTTTGTTAATACCTTTACCATACTATCTTTTATCTATTTAATTAATTTAATATTCAATATCACTTACTTATCCACCGACCCTCCGCCTTTGCTGTCTCGTATCAAAGTCAGTAATATACTGTACTTTGTCGAGGGAGTGATTGGGTGGCCTCCAATAGAGGTCACCCAATCAGTCAAGGCAATGGCGGAGAGGTAAGGTGGATATGCCTTTTCCCAAGTGATGTTGAATATTTTTAAAGATCATTTTAGTTACATGGGTTTAACTACTATGTAACCTCAGAAACAACAGGACAACCATTCGTATACCAGTTCTGCCTGAGCTTCATTTCATTAACTATTTCCAGTTTTGATTTACCGATTTTCTGATATGAATCATCTACAAGATTTTCAACAAATTCAGAGTTCCAGTTGTTATCTCTTTCTTTTGGAACCTCAATTGAAAATACATCTTCACCAACTCGAACATAAGAATGAAATTCTGGTATCTCCATAATTTCTTCTTTTAGTAATCTTCCTTGCAAATCATCAGCAATTGGTTCGGCATCATCAAGACCTGCCCGATAATAAATTCTTGATTTTACATTTCCAGTTATTGCATCTTTAACATCCTTTGGAAGTTGTGCAAAGAATTGGTGAGCTAATACTAATTCGAGTTTAAACTTTCTAGCTTCACTAAGAGCAACTCCAAAATCAGAATTTGCAAAGTTTTGAAATTCATCAGCATAAATAACAAAAGGTTTTCTATCTTCTTGTTCAACTCTTTTTGATTCAAACCAAAGTTTTGACATCAATAAAGAACCAAGTAATTGCATTCCATCAACTCCGATATTTTTTGAAGACAAATTCACAAGCAGAATTTTTGACTTCCTAATACATTCAGAAATTTCAATTGAGTTTTGAGATTGAGAAAAAGTATAGTAAAGACTTCCTGAAAGAATTTGGGAAAGTTTGTTATCAAAAGCCTGACGAATATCATTCCATGCAGGTGAACTCATATAGTTTGGAAGTGTTGCTTTCCAAAAACTTTCTAATCCCTGATATTTATCAAAATCAATCCATTCAAGTAATCTGTCTTTTACATCAACCTCAAAAAATAGCCTTTTAATTTCATTTAAAGTTGGAGCAAATCTTTTCATAAGATTAATTGATTCTTCGCTTGAGCCATTTTTCAAAATCCATTCATTTTGAAAAATCATTAAAGTTTTCATTGAATTTCTAAGCATTGGTTTTGCAGTCACACCCATTCCTCCTTCTGGATTTACTTTCTTGATTAGTTTTTCAATAAATTCATAGTTTGCATCAACAACCATATCAATTTCTCTTTCACTTAAACCAACTGCGTATAAGGGGTTAAATCCAAGAAAAAAGTCTTCACTTCTTGTATCCCAAATTATTAAGTCTTTTGAGTAAGTAAAACTTTTGTGCAGTTTATAAAGTATATCCATAAAGAAATCTTCGTGTGGATCCATTAAAATCAATCCTCGTTTTACACCATTGAAAATTCGATTATCAATATCTTGCAAAACAAAGTTTTTGAGAATTGTGGATTTTCCTGTTCCTGTCTGTCCAGTGACTACCATATGCCTCTTTCTATTTTCTGATGAGAGATATACTTTATTTTTCCTGTCACCAATAGAATTAAGTCCAAGTAGTAAGTCTGATTTATCCAATTGCTTTTTAAAGCTTTCTTTTGATGGAATATTTACAAATACAAATGATTCAACTGTAGGGTCAATAATTCTATCTGGCAAGTGATAAAGCATTGAAATTTCTCTTGATGAAAGTGTAGTTTGAGATGTAAAAATTTCTTTGTAGAATGGAAATAAATCATCTTCTGGATAAATATACCTGCTTTGCATTTCTTTAAGTCGATTTCTGTTTACCCGAACTAAGCTATTGAGAGAAGTACTTTTCATTGTTTCTAGTGCTTGATCAAATTTTTGAAGTTTTGTATTTACATCATCTCCCGAAACTAAAACTCGAATGTAAGAATAGAATGGAGTTTTAAATTTCTCATTTAACTGTTTGTTAAAATCATCTACTTCTTCTGACTGAGCAAGAATTTTTCTAGGGTCTGAATCTGGTAATGAAGCCATTGGATCTAAACTCTGCTTTGAACCTCCCAATTTCATTATTTCTGACATCAAAATCAGCAGAAGAAAAGGCAGTAGTGGTAGCAAATAGAGAAAGTAAGATTTGAATCTTCTAAAAAACATATAACTCCAAGTTATATCTGCTTTCTTTACTCTAAAATTTTCTTTGGCTTTTGCAATTGCTTGCATATCTCTTTTAGCAGGAGATAGCACAATTTGAAAATACATCTTCTCATGCTCTTTTAAACCTGACATTGCATTGATTATTCCATCTACGGGATCTACAGCTCCAAAATCTTTTAAATCCATTAGTAAATACACTGAGTGTTTTAAAGTTTTGTATTCAGAGTATTTTGAGTTAAAAGAATTAAATTCATTTAGAAAATCTTTTTCTAAATCTACAAACTTTATTCGATTTTTGTAAGTCGTTTGCAAACTCTGCTTTACAAGTTCTTGCATCTTTTTAGTTGGAGTCCAAACTAAAAACTTAATTCCAGTTCTATCAGAGAAAATTTCAAATGATACTCTTTGTTTTTTTGTTGAAGCAGTAAGGTCATCAAAAAATCTTTGTAATGCAAATCTAGCCCCACGAACATCAGTCATATCTTCTGGCTGATATTTTGGAGGAATTATCTGCATCAAAAAACCAATTTCTTTTGATGCTTTGATTTTAGAAAGATAAATTCTGACAAAGTATTGAATTGTATAAAGTATTGAAATACTTATAGAAACAGTAGTTGCCAAAACGACCCATTGATTCACAAGAACATTATTTAAAAGAGTATTTATTTCCATATGTTAAATTTTCTTTAACTCATCTTGAGTAAGTAATCTTTCTGCATCGTACTCGTCTCGTGAGATTTCAGAAACAAAGATTGTATTATTTGTTTTTAGCTTTCCGTCTTTGGACTTATATAGCTGAATTTGTAATCTGCCTTTGACTTTTAAAAAATCCCCTTTTTTAAAAGTAGTAGAATCTTCTGCATTTTCAGATACATGAAGTAAGTTATAGAAAGTGGCTATTTCAGTTTCTTGATCTTTTTTATCAATAAACTTTGAATTTGTTGCTATCGATGTTTTGATATATGCATTACCCTTATATGATTCTTTAAGTTCTGCATCTGAAGTTAAATTTCCAAACACTTCAATCTGTGTTGCCTGTTTTTCTTTTTCATCAATTTTCCTAATTGAGTTTGCATATACCTCATGCAAAATCTCATCGCCTGAAATAAATTGTCTGTAATCACCAACTATTTCTACTAAATCTCTCTCCTCAAAATTTTCAAGTTCAGATAAGTTATCAAGAAAATAGCAGTTAAATAAAATATTTGTCTCAAAAGTATTTTTATCTTTATCAACATTTTTAAAAACCTGTTTAAATTTAATCTCTGCATAATTTTTACCATCAATCGTCTCAGTAAAAATTGGACTTTCGGTAAGCATTCCTTTTAAGTAAATTGTTTGTGTAGCCATAACTTAGAAAATAATAAAAAATAAGATCGGAAGAGCATCGTGTAGGGAAAGAGTGTA
>CAZUKH010000002.1:24488-52118 GCA_964620955.1 uncultured Candidatus Saccharibacteria bacterium
GAAAATAATAAAAAATAAAATAATTAGAGCTTTGGCGTTATGAATCGTCATAATTAGTGTTGCTGGAAATACTTTTTGATTGAGCAAGTTGTGCAATGTTATTTCTCAAAGCAGCATTTTGAAGAATTTCTTTAATCCTGTTTGCAAACATTGCTCCTGGATTTTTCCAGTAGTTTTTCCCATCTAATTGATCTTCTCTGACTTTGTCTTTTACAGACCATAAAATAGATTGGATTTGTTCTTGTAATATCTCACCTTTATTTCTTTTACGAATAAGGCTTTGGTAATAAAAGATATTTTTCTCATCATTTAGCTCGATTGCTAATTGTTTGGCTTCTGGATCAAAACTTTCAAAGTCAATTTTTGCTCTATCAAGATTTAGAAAAAGTGATGATTTTTTTTCTACATTTAATTTTTCGTTTTGTTCCTGTAACGAAAACGACTGGGTATATTTATTCTGAGTATTATTCTCTTCTTCTATTATGTCGGACATATTTGTCCCATCCTGTGCGGTCAAATTTGTCCTATCCTGAGAGGTCATTTCTGTCCGGTCAGTTTTGTCCAAAATATCAAGGGGTAAAATGTAATAAAGATTTGTTTTATTCTTACCTCTTTGATTCCAATCTATAAGTCTGTATTCTTTCAATTCAATTAGATCCCTTCGTATAGTTCGTTCACTAACACATAAATCTTTGGCAAGTTTGTCTTGACCTGGAAAACAACTGTCTTTTTGCCAAGCATAATCAAGTAATAACGCATAAAGGCACTTTGCATTTCTTGATAATCCATCGGCTTTTAAAACAGCTCTAGGCACTTGAGCAAATCCCTTTTTCAGAGATTTATCAAGTATTTCAAGTTTTCCTTGGTTTAGATCTGTATTCATTGATTATTTGGAAATAAAAATGGTGTTGGATCAACTCTTGTCCATCCTCCGTTATCTGCTTTTTGAAAAACCTCAACATGGTTATGTACCCCTGTGGAGAATCCTGTAGTGCCCATTAAACAAACAGGATCTCCATACTTAACTGTTGAGTTATTTTCTGCAATATGGGCTGAACAATGGCAATAGAGAATTCTGTAATATGTGTTTGCCACATATGAACATAAAGCTCCATACGAGTCTTCAAAGTTTGTTACAGTACCAATAATGATGGATCTATTTATTGCTTCTTGATTAGATTTACCTGGATTTTCTTGATACCAAACTTCTGAGGGGACAACATCTACACCTGTATGTACATTTGTGATTCCATTGATAACTCTTGTTTCGTCATATCCTGATGTGACAGTTGCAAGTTCTGCTCTAGTAAGTCCTAGTGGATTTCCGTAGGGAATGAAAATTAAACCTGTAAATAGGTTATAAACCATCTTGACCATTTCCTTACTATTACCACCATATTGATCTATCTTTTGTTCAGCCCCACCGCTTAGGCTCGAAAGTTTATTAGAAAGTGTAAAGTAGTTATCACATATATCAGTTTCAATAATTGTTCCATTTTCATTTCCATCAGCTCCGTGACTTGCCCAATAATCTTCTGGAATTTCAAAAAATCCTTTTCCACCACCTTTATGATTGATATCAAACTCTGCAATTGCCTGACCGAAAGAGGCAATTAGTTCAAATTCAACATTGTATTTTTCATGAGCTTTCTGTATGCAATTTTTATGTTCTTCTGGTATCTGATCTAAATATGTTCTTGCATCAACAGCCATTTGATATGAAATTGATTGCAAAGCAAAACAACCAAAACAAAGTAGTCCTAAAAACAGGAAAATAACTACAGCTTTATATTTCCATACAATCTTTGTAATAATTGGACCTGCAATAGGCAAAACTTTATTTGAAGCTAATGCAATTTTGTTTCCAACAAAGTTATCGGCTTGTTTTAAAGCATCTTTTGCCATTCCACCTGAGTTTTGGTTATCTTTATTCATTGGACATTTAAGTTAAAATTTGAATTAACATTCAAACCATCTTTTGAGGCTTGAACATTTCCTGAAATACCTCCTGTGTTTCCAGAAGGAACTGTAAAACTTGTACTCATGTTTCCTCCACCATCTGATTGTGATAATGTATAAACACTTGATCCTGTTTTCCAATTAAGCGTTACATAACCAAAAGCCCCACTAACCCCATTATTATTTTGATCTTTTACAGTACAATTTATTGAAACTGTACTTCCGCTTGTTGGAGCAGTATTTGTAATTGAGCAACTAAGTTTTAACCCTGTTATTGGTGTTGGTTGAGGTTCAGGCGTTGGAGTAGGTGTTGGTGTTGGAACTGGTGCAGGTTGAGGTTGTGGGTTATTTTGTGCAGGTGGATTATATGGAGGTTGGGGTTCTACTTTAGGTTCTTCTTTTTTTTCAACTTCACGAATTACTGTAATAGATTGTTTTGCTTCTTCACCATCTTTATTTTTTGCTACAACCTCGATCTTATTCTCACCTTCTGATAGATCTATTTTTAATTCAAATTGTCCGTCACCAGCTACATTAACTTTGTTCCCATTTACCCAAGCCTCATTGCTTTTCTGAGTTAAACCGACAAGTGTTACTGATGATTCTTTAGTTTTATATCCATCACTTAGGTTTCTGATAATAACTGTAACTTTATCGCCTTCTATTTCTATCGGAGTTTCAACTGGATATGATGTGGGTATAGCTTCTTCACTTTCCACAAAAGTCAGACTTATACCTCCATTTAAATGAATCTCATAAGATAAAGCTATAGTGAAAAGAATCAATAGGGTAATGATTAAAAAGATATATCCGTGTTTTAAGTTTTTTTTATATTCCTCCTTCATTTTTTCTTTGTTGATCTAACTTTGCTAAATCTTCAGCAGATGAAGAAAATATTTTCTTCTCTGTATCGGTAGCGTAAATATATGTATGAGATTTGATATTTCCTTTAATAAAAAGGGCTTGCCCTTTTGTTAATCTAGTTATGTATTCACTTTCAGATTCAGATAAATCAAAAGCTTTGATGAGATTTGGAATTGACTGTTTCTTTTGAGAAAGTATTAAAGCTGTATCTGCATTTTTTGCAATTACTGAACCTTGTGGGTGATTAAGAAAATCATCAACATCTTGTGAGATTGATATAACCCCAAGATTATATTTTCTTCCTCTTCTTACAAGATTTTCCATAAAACTTGCAGATGATTCGTCTTTCAAGAGCAGGTGTGCTTCATCAATTATTAGAATTTTCTTTTTCCTGTCAGCAAGAACCTTCTGCCAGATGAAATTTGAAAGATAATATATTGATGCTTGTTTTTCGGCTTCAGGAACTTTCTGAATATTGAAAACTACCATTGGTAAATTGAAGTCGACATCACTTGAAGTTGGATTATCATACAAATCTCCAAGCTCACCTTTCTTTGAATATTCAAGTAATTCAATTGCAATTCTTTTCCCATCAGCACCTTGCTTTTCAAAACTTTCAATCAAGTCTGAAACTGTTGGAGGTTCATTAATATATGTGGTTGGGTCTTCTAGAATTATTCCCTTTGAAATATATGCTTCATTTACTGCCTTGCTTACAATTCCTCGATTGTAAGTTTTGTTTGATAACCAAATTTTTATTAATCCTTTTACAACTCCTAAATGAGTTCTCATAGTTTCTTTTGAATCTAAATCGTTAGAAAAGAATTGAAGTGGATTAACTTTTGTTTTGCTTTCAGGATTAATATCAATATTTGTTCCTCCAACATAGTCACAAAGAGCTTTAAACTCACCCTCTGGATCAATTACATATACAGAAATTCCTCTGAATAAAGATCTATAAGCCTCAAGTTTAGCTGCAAAAGATTTGCCTGCTCCTGATGTTGCAAATATTATTCCGTTGTAGTTTTTTGAAGTTTTAGAAAATCGATCAAACCTAACTTTTGAACCGCCAATTGTTATTCCATAAAAAATTCCATCAGGGTCGTTTAAAGTAGCACTCGTAAATGGAAGAGAAGATGAAACATTTGAAGACGTAAGCGAAAATTCTTCTGCAACTCGATTTATTCCTGAAGGTAAAATACTCTCAAGTCCTTCTTTTTGTTTGAAAATCAATGGATGAAGTTTGAGTTGTTTTGCATAAGCAATTTCTTTAAGCGATTTATCGCTTTTAGATAATTCTTTTAGATCAAAATTATCTAACCTGATATACATGCTCATTGCATATAATTTTTCAACTCCTCGAACAATTGCATCCTCAACACCTCTGGCATCTTGAATTGCTTGTTCTATTTCTGTAGTGTTTATTTTTCCTTTTTCGACTTTTGAATAATATTGTGCTGAAAGATTTGTAATTCTATTTCTAAGTCCTGCAAGGGCTTTTCTTGCTTCTATTGGTTTAATAAACTGAGAAATTACAATAGGCTCGTTATAATTAGTAAGATCATATAACCAGTTTGGATATATGATTTGGGGAAACTCAGATACCATATAAGTCTGAATATATTTATCGTAAGCATTTAGATATTTCCCTTTATTCAAAAACTCAAGAAGCAAGTCATCGTCTTTATCAAATCTTGCGATATCTGAATTTCTACGCATTTGTTTGACAAGATCAACGCCTTTAGTCTCAACTCTTAAGTTAAGATCAGAAATAGCAAATCTAGTTTGTTTAATATAGTATTTAAAAATATTCATCATTGTTTAGTTAATATTTTGTTTGTAATGTTCAAAACTTCTTCGCTGTCGACTAAAACTAATCCAACTCTTGTTTGTTCAAGTAGTTTTAAAAAAGTGATTTGATCTGAGAATTTATTTCTTGCGTCTTCAAGATTTTTTGCATGAGTTGTTATTACTAAATAAAACTTTCTTTCCATTGTCTGAGTAAGCATTCTGTAGTCTTCAAGATACTCTTTAGCTCTTTGTTGTAATTTACCTGTTAGTTTATTTGCTCTTTCAGCCTCAATACTTAATTTCTCGTCATTCGATGAATATTGTTGTATTGTGATGATTTGAATTGGATTCTTTAATGCAAATAAGGCACTTTGTAGATAACTTTTAAATGCACTTACTTCCTCCTCACTACTCATAGAAAGATTTACTGGCTGAATCTCAAATATCTGTGCATATGTACCATCTCCATTAATTAAAATCCCCTCAGAAATGTCTTTGGCTAAAATCGTTCTTTGTTTTTTAAAACTAAAAAAGTGTTTAAGTAAATCAATCACGAATAAGTGAAATGGTCTTCCATAAACATCAAAGAGTAGTGGTATTAGTAAGAAACCTATAATAATCTCAATTACAATCTTTTCGTCAGTTGTTAAGTTTTTAAAACTAGTCCACACAAAAAATGACATGGTAAATCCAATACCAATAATGATATTTCGTCTGTTTATTAAAAAGCTAAGTAAACCTGTATCTCTATTTAGCTTTGGTGGAACTATTTCTTGCATTTCTATTCTGTTTAACTTGATAATATTTATTCATTGAGTTCCCATTTGGATCTTGATCTGTTATTTTTATTGTTCTAATTCCTTGTGTTCCAAAGTAACCTTCTGAATATGCTTTTTTTATAATCTCTGATTTGTTTGTAGGGTTATTTACAAACTTTTGATAGGCTTCAATTGGTTTTCCTGTTGTAAGTGATTCATTCTTTGCATACCATGTTGAAAGATGCCCCATATGTTCAGCGTTGTTTGTATCAAAAGTCTTTCCCATGTTTACCTTTAATTGTTTGTGCGAGATTGCATTGCTCATTAACTGTTCAGTTTGAGGATTAGATGATTTAAAATTATTCAAGTTTGCCAATTGATTTATTTGTGCGGGACTTTCAGTCATTGGAGAACCAAAAAATGAATCGAAGTTAGATTGCATAAATGCTGAAGAAAGCCTACTGCTATCTTTTAGTGAGACCTTGCTAATTGCTCCCATATCAGGAGAATTAGAGTAAAGGCTTTTTGACTGAGATTCGGGCTTTAAAGATTCTTTTGAAAGTGGACTCATACCAATCTTTGAAAATGCTGTCTTACTTCCTCCGCCTGACTCAAGAGTTTTTTTGAAAAAGGATCCGCTTGTTGTTGCTTTACCTACATTAGGCACACCTCCAACAACATTTAAATCATTTCCTCCACCTAACTTATTTCCAATACCTGAACCTATACCTTTAAATGCCCATGCTCTAATTGATCCAGATTTTTCACCTGTTGCCCCAGTAACCAAATTCTTCTTAGCAAACCTTGCTTGTCCTAAAGTTGCTGCCCCAACAATTCCTGCACCAACTGCACCTGCAACACCCCAAAGAATACCTGAAAATCTTGCGATAATTGATGGAATTGTATTTAGAAATGTTAGTGAACCGATTCCTAAAATGAGTTTTGCGACAGTTCCATTCCCTCCTTGAATAATTTCAATCGTTATTGCAACACCAATTAGAAATATTGGTTGAACAAATAACGTTCTTAATATTTCTTCAATGTAAGATTTTAAAAAGCTTCCTCCACCTGGAAGTAAACCGATTGTGTAAGCAATCGGGAATAAAATCATATGCAACATTAAGTGGAAAAATCTAACTATAAACTGGAATAAAAGCATACAAAGGAAAAAGAACAATCCTGCCCAAACTATTGCTTGAGCAAAGACATTAAATCCACTAGCATCTCCCAGTGTTAATGTGTCTCCATTATTCTGAACTCCTAATGCTTGTAGTAATGATGTTGATAATAGACCTGAGTTTCCATCGCTAATAAGTTCATATAGCACCAACCGGTTTATTGCATTCACAAGATCAATAAGCTGAATAAAAAGATATCGTGTTGCAACCATTGCAATAATGAAAATTAAAACTTTTTTAGCAAGTTGCACTAATAGTTGTTGTGCCTTAAAAGAGCCTTCAGTTACAATTACAGCTCCATTTACAGTTATTATTAGTGGCAAAAGTAACCATGCTAAATTTGTACTTAGTGTGTAGAATTTATCAATGCTAATTGGAACTTTTGAAGCTGCTCCATAAACTTCTCCATCATTCATTGCAATATTTGGTGTGCTACCAACAAAGTTGTCAAACAGATCCATGATCTGTTGAACAAGATTTGCAATTGCTTCAACAATCGGATTCACGATACTTCCTACTGGATCAAGTAGATTAAATCCAATCCCATCGGCTCTTGCTTTCTCAACATCTAGTTCTGGAACTTCCATGTTGTACTTATCCAAAACTATAGGTGTAGTTTGCTGTGTGATTACTTGGCTATACGATTCTTGAGTGCCGGAATTTGATTGTCTTATATATCCCACGACCTGTGCAAAGAGTATCAGAATGAACAGACTTGCCCCGAAGATAACTAAATACTTTAGTTGTCTTTTTTGTGCTTTGTCTGCGTTCCTAACTCTTGCGCGAAGATCGCTGGTTCGCGTACCTATGTTTTTTATATTTTTTAGAATGTTAAACATTTGCTATAAATCTGATTGCATCTAAAATTAAATTAGGATTGAATAAGAAAATAGCCGCTACAATAAGTAAAAATACATCTCTTAAAATCATTGATCTCACCATTGGGTCATCTTTTCTTTCTAGAATTGTGAAAGCATCTTTTACAATGTAAAGTAAAAGTACAGCAGAACCGATCTGTGTCATTATTTGGATAACTCTCTCAATAATCAGACTTATATGTGAAGCTGGATCAACTTCAGCAGCTAAAACCTTATCTGTTAAGATGAAGGTTGTATAAAATGAAAATATAAAAGTATAGATATACCTAGTTAGCGAATTCTTTCTTACAAGTATTTTTTGTACTATTTTTGACATATTTAAAAAATAAAAATTAAAATTCTCTTTTACTCCTGTATTCTTTAATAACTCCCTTTATAAAAAAGATCAGAAAGTAAAAGATGCAAATTATTAAAGTAGTTGCTATTGTGATCATTTCTTTTTTCTTCTAAGAACTAAAACTAAAACTGTCACACCTCCAACAATTAAAGTTATCCCTGTAAATATAGGTATAAGTATTGAATCACCTGTTTGAGCAATGATTATGTCTCTATAGATTCCTGCATTAAGAAAATTTATACACCCACTTGCAGTAACATATCTGATTCCGTTTTCTTCATAGTCAACAATAACTCCATCTTCAGATGGTGGAAGTAAAGCTATCCTATAGCTAGAAGTTGTTGTAAACTCATCAAATCCATTTGGAATTTCTACCTCAACATCAAGTGGCATATAGTATGGCAATCCTGTGTATGAGTAATGTCCATTGCTATCTGTAAGAAGTTCAACTTCTTGAGCAGGTAAATATTCTGAGGCTCCCCAACTTAATCGTACCCTTGCATTTCTAATACCAAATTCTTCTTCGTTATAAATACCGTCTTTGTTATTGTCATCCCATATAAACCCACCCATACAACACGCTGATGTAGTAGCGGTAATAGTTTCGCTTTGTACCTCAAGAGCAAATCTTGAATATATAACTGCTGTATTTCTGATTTGAGTATCTGTAGAAGTTGGAATTTGAATAACTACTGTAAAAGTAACTGAGCCTTCTTCTCCTGCATCCAGTGTGCCAATATCCCAAATAATTCTGTTTGAGTCCTGTTCATAAGAACCTATTGCATCAGAATTTTCTTCATCGATTGAAACAAATATTGTATGTTCAGGAATTGAATCAATTAAAGATGTATTTGGTGAGTCTCCTGTACCAGTATTTCTATAAGTCAATGTGTAAGAAATTGGTTGCCCTGGTGCTACAACATCAGGGAGATTTTGAACTTTTATTAGCTCAAGTTGAGGGGATAAAATGTGAGTTTCGTCTGATGTTGTTATTGTCTCAAGTTCAGGTATAGTCAATCCAACACTATTTGTTAGAGTTGTTGTACCACTTGGCATTATTTCTGGAACTGTAACTGTATAACTAAATGTTAAGCTTTCACCTGAAGATAACCTCATACCACCTTCTGTTGATGAATCTTCCCAAGTAATAGTTCTAAAGCCATCAAAGTTACCTGTAGGAGATATTGAATCTTCAATTAGAGAAATGTATTCTGGTAATGTATCTTCGATTTCAATATTAAAGGCTTCACCTGTACCAGTATTTCTTACTGTAACTACATATTCTAAAGAGTCAGCTGGACTTGCTTCATTTATATTATCTGTTTTTTGAATTTCTAACTGAGGGGTGATTAGATTTGTGATTGTCTGATCTGTAATCACATCTGTTTCATCAGAATCAATTGATACAAAGTTTGTGAGGCTTCTATCTTGATCTGCATGTCTGATTAAAATCAAATCAAATGTAAATGAACCTGATTCACCATCAGGCAATAATCCTACATTCCAAGTAATCTCGTTTGTAAGTGAATCAAAACTTCCACCACCTGATACATTTTCAACTGAAAGTATTAGATTATTATTTGCAAATTCTGATAGGTCATCGACAATTACAACATTGTTGGCATCTGTATCACCATTATTTGAATAGTCAATTTGAAACGTGACTCTTCTTTCTAGATCATCGTAGTGATGGGCTTGAATTGTGTTAGTTTCAACAAGTGATTCATCACTATCTGAAACTAGTTTTGAGATGTTTAAATTTACTCTTGGGTTTACATTGGTGTTTACAATTGAGAAATTTGAACCTGGAATATTTGAAGTTACAGAATTAGGTATTATGTAATCTCCTTGTGCAAGATCGTGTATCTGAGCTCCTACTGTGTAATTTATTGTTTGTCCGTGTTCAATAACTGGAATGTTCCAAACAAGTGTGTCCCCACTATCTATAGCTCCATCTGGATTTGTAACCGTGATATGATTTTGATCATAATCATCAGTAATTACAACATTATTTGCTCTTCCCCCATTGTTTGTAATACTTACATTGTAAGTTATAGGCTCTTGATTATTAGAAGTATTTGAGGTGACATTTGTTTCGTCAGAATCACTAACTGTTTTATTAATCTGAAGTCTTGGAGTCAGGTCAGTTGTTATAGTGTTTGAATCAAAGTAGTAAGGAATAATGCTTACTGAAAAAGTTGAGAAGTAATGACTTGCCCATGTTCCTTGAGGAGCTGCCCAACCTGATGGTGCTCCTGCATCATCTCTCCAAATAAATGCAGGCATTGTATCAGCTGCTACATCATACGAATTTGATTTTGGTCTTGAGGTAGATTCTGTATAGGTATTGTTATCGTATATTCTTACATTATTAGTAAAACTTGATGGGTATGATGTTCCCCAATTATCAAAATATGTAATTGTTCTTGTTTCTCCTGCATTAAAAGAATGAGTTTGATCATAAACTGCTCCTGAGGGTAAACTATCGAAAACTCTAATATTTCCTACATTGTAGGTAGAGACATTTCTTAATGTAAGGTCATATCGCATTGTGAGGTTAGAGCCACTCCATTGAGGCGAAGCCGTAAATGCAACTTGTTGAATAGGCTGAATTGTAGTGAAACTGTTTACAACTCTTCCACCTGAGCCTCCACCTGGATCATAACCAAATCCTCCTTGGTCTCCATAAGTTATAAATTTACCAGTTCTACATCCACCGACTGCATCACAAACAGTTCCATAATTCCCACTAGCTCCTAATCTTGTGATATCTCCTTCTGCTGGGTTTGGTCGTGAAGTAAATAGATCTAATCTAGGTACATTTACATGATGTCCTGTAAGATTCCAAACCCAATAACCTATCTCAACTGTACTTCCAGGTGGCACTGAAACATGTCGCATAGTATCGTATCTATCGCCATAGTATCCATTAATTGCTGTTACTGATGAAACTGAATTTCCTTGAATAGAACCTGCTCCAGCACCTTGTATTTGTGCGGGGTTATATCCTACACTTGAACCAATTGATGAATATTGAACACCTACAGTACTTCCAAATGCACAATAAAACGGGTTACCTCCACCTCCATAAAAATAGTCAGCTTTAACCTTAGCAGGAAAGAGTAAACCAGAGACAGATAATAGTGAAAATGCAGAAAATACAGGTAAAAAACTGTATAATCCTGTTAGCAAAATGACACCAGTCTTTTTTGCGATTGCTCCCATATCAGCTCTCAACCTGATATGGGGCTTCTTAATTTTAATTATCATAAAGTTTTGGTGGGTAATTAATAAATAAAGTAAGAATTCCTTTCAATTCTGGATCTCTTCGAACACTTATAATTCCATTCTTTTCAAGTTCTTTAATTTCTTTACCAAGGTTTTTACGAACTGCTGAAGAAATACTGAAAATATTGGAACTTTCTTCAGTTACAATGAAGTTATTTTCTGAAGTATTTTGATCGAGATATATCCAAAGCTTTAAGCACTTGGTAGATTGATAAACTTGATTGAGTAATTCACTCAACTTATTTGATTTAATAGCAGATGTCGCGTACATCATCTAAATTTATTAAAAAATATTTATATACCCATAAAAGTAATTGTTAATAGTTTGTCTTCTTTTGAATAAATAACATGAAAGATTCCTCTTTCATTAACTTGAATTATTGCTTTTAAAATTTGCTCAATAGTCAAACCTATAGGTGCATAAATATTTTTAAAATCTGATTGGCTTTGAAGTCCTGTAAGGAGTTCTTCTAAATAAATTGCGTATTTATTGTTTTTAATATCTTTCCTGAAGTGATCTAAAAATAGGAAAAGGTAAAATGTGAGCTTGTATTCCTCAAAACTACATAGTGGAGCAATGTCTCGAAAGAATTTGTTTAAATTATTTGTTAATTGCTCGTCTGTTAGCATAAGCCTATAAATTATTAGTAACTTTTAAATATGTGCGAACACCTTTATCCATTTGTAACTGAAAGATCTTTGTAATATCGTTTTCACCCAAACCATTACAAATCAATAGGGCTGTCTTTAAAGTAGGCATTTGCTTACCAGTCTCAATGTACTGATATGTTCTCAGCGAAATACCTGACTTTATTGCAAGCTCAGCTTGGGAAAGCTTCAGATTCTTTCTGATCTTTTTCAAGTTGGCCGCTGAAACCTTTATTTTGTCTTGAATTGAAAATCTCTTATTCATATGTGAATAAATAATAAATATAAAAATTAAAATTGTAATTTTTTGTGTTGAAAGGAATCGTCAGCGTACATTGTCAATTCGCAATGCTACAAACAATTACAGCAGAATGCAGATTTTCAAAATACGCATAGCTATTCGTGAATGCCTATGCATAATGAAATCAAAAGGATTTTATCAGAAAGTTAATGCAGATAAGAATTTCCAACAATAAAAAACTGTCAGATCAAGATGGAATAAATTTACGATTTTCAATATTTCGATGAAAATCTAGTCATAATTTAAGCAAAGTATTATGACTATTGAGAAAACACGGAAAATGCTAAAACTCAATGAGGATGATTATTCAGACAGTGAGGTAGAAGAGATTATTCATTTTACTCAAACTCTGGCAAGATTCTTCTTAGATAATCGGTACTCCACTGAAAAGCTTTTTAAAAAAGAATTTAAAAAACTTAAGAAATCGAAAAATGAAAAAATGCTTAAATTATTCACTAAACTTGGTTATAATTTAGATGAAGACAAATCTAATCAATAGGGATATGGCTCTTAGCAATAAGAGTTATTAATGGGCACTTGGCTACAAAGTCCTTATTGGATTTGTCTTCACCAAGTGTCCATTTTTTATTTGTATAAATGAAGGAAGTTAAATTTAGTTCAACAGATCATAAAGAAAATATAGCAAGGCTACCAGATCGGACAGTAGCTATTTATGTTCGTGTTAGTCATTCAAGTCAGATTGATAATTTTAGTATCCCAACTCAAATTCAAGAGTGCAGGGAGTATATTAGAAAGGAAAAGCTTAAAGAAGTAGGAATATTCATCGAAGAAGGCGAATCAGCAAAAACTTCAGATAGAACACAACTCAGTAATCTTCTTAAATTCATTTCAAGAAACAAAAACAAAGTAGATTATGTCCTAGTATATAAAATTGATAGATGGGCAAGATCTCAATCTGATTTCTTTGCTATTAAATCAATGCTTCTTAAAAATGGAACAAATTTAATTTCAGTTTGTGAGAATGTTGATGACTCACCTACAGGTAGGTTTTTAGAAGGTGTTTTTTCTGGTTTAGCTCAATTAGATAATGAATTAAAAGGAGAAAGAGTAAAGGCATGTTTAGCAACTAAGGCTTCTGATGGTCAATATCCAGGAAAACCACCATATGGTTATACAAACGATAGAATTAGAAAAGTTCTCATCAAAGATGATGTTTATTTTGATGCGGTAAAATGGGCATTAAACTCCTTTGCGAATGACACACCAATACCAGTAATAGCGGAAAGATTTAATTTGATGGAGATAAAAACAAGGGGTGCAAATAAAACCAAACCTCGTGATTTTAAATCAAAAGATGTTTGGAACATCCTTTGTAATAGTAAGTTCTATGCTGGATATTATGATTGGGGAGAATTAAAGGATATCGAAGGTAAACATGAAAAGATGATTGACTGGATGACACATTTGAAGATTCAATCCTCACTATTTAATAAAAAAATGGGGGTAACTCCTGAGCTTGTCGAAGACAAGAATCATTTTATCCTAAATTTCAACATGGGTAATGGTAAAGGATTTATCCACTGTGATTCATGCGGTGAAAGAATGAGAACTTGTTTTGCTAAAGGCAAAAAAGGAACAAAATACCCATACTACTATTGTAAAAATCCCCAATGCAAGTCAAAAAAGAAATCAATACTCAAACAAAACCTAGAAAAGTTATTTGAAGATTTGTTAGTAAAAATCACTCCTACTGAAGATTTTACAGATTATTTTAGTGAGCATGTAATGGAAATGTGGGAAAGGGAATACAAACAATTTGATGGTAATAGAATCAAAGCAAAAAAGAGATTACAAGAACTTAATGTAGAAAAGAAGGAGACAATCTTAATGAAAAAGAAAAATCAATTGACCGATGAAGAGTATGAGGAGGAAATGACCAGAATTAGATGTGAGATCATAGCACTAACCTCAACAGTTAGCGAAAGTGTAACTGATCGAAATGAAGTTCAAGTTTTACTAACTCAAGCAAAGTTATTTATTACAAGAATCGAACCCCTGTATTTGGGCTTCAGTACTACAAATAAGCAACGTTTTATTAGCTTAATCTTTCCAAAAGGTATAAGGTATCAAGATGGTATTTTACGAACCCCTGAAAAGTCTTATCTGTTCGAGTTTATAGAGGAATTAGAAGCTCAAAGATTGAAGAAAACTACGTTGGTGACCCTACGGGGAATCGAACCCCGATTTACAGATTGAGAATCTGCTGTCCTAACCGTTAGACGATAGGGCCATTAATAATCTTACATTTTGCAAATGTAATACAGCAAAAAGTTTAGATTATTGTAGTTCCGATAGACGCAAACCTATGATTTGTTGTTGTATCGGAACCTAATTTAAAGAACTATTGCCCAATTATATAAACACTATGTCCGATAGCACAACGCAGTTGTAAAGCTTAACAGGACAAAACCAAATTGTTAAACATACAAGTACCACTATCCCGACTCACTAAGTGAATAGGAACGCTGGTGAATTATACTTCATCATGAATTTATTCGAAAGATGTACCAGGATTTAAACCTGACCTTAATGTAAATGATATCCAGAAGATTTTGGAACAAAAGTGAATGCAAATCCAGTATTTCCATTTCTTCCTGTCCTTCCAATTCTATGAATATATTCATCGAAGGTTTGTGGCTCATCATAGTTAATGACATGGCTAATATCGCTAATATCTAGGCCTCTTGCTGCAACATTGGTTGCTATAAGTACCTTTATTTCATTTGATCTATACCTTTGAATTATGCTCTTTCTTCTACCTTGTGTTTTATCTCCGTGAATAGATCCCACCCTTACACCTCTTTTTTCAAGCTCTGCTTCTACAAAATCTACATACCTTTTAGTCTCTATAAAAACAATACTCTTTTTAACTTCAGGTTGTAAAAGTAATTTATGAAGCAACTCAATTTTATGCGTTTTGTCTTCAAATTCAATAATATCTTGGTAAACACTTGCAGCAGGTTTGTTCTGAGAAATCTCAACTGTAATATAATTTGCAGACATTCCACTAATAATTCTTTTTACTTCGGGGTTTAATGTTGCCGAAAAAAATAGTGTTTGCTTTTGGCTGGAAAGTTTGGAGTATATTTCTCTAATATCTTTAATAAAACCCATGTCTAACATTCGGTCTACTTCATCAATAACGACTTTGTTAAAAACTGATGGCTTTAACGTCCCACGTTTTATATGGTCTAAAAGTCTCCCTGGAGTACCTACAATTATTGAAGGATCTTTTCTTAGAGATTGTATTTGCCTAAACATGTTTTCACCACCAACTACCAGCTCAACTCTAATGAAAGTTGACTTAATAAGAGTTAAAGCTTCTTTTTTTATTTGTTCTGCAAGCTCTCTTGTTGGAGCAACTACCAAAAGGTGATTTTCTGGATTTTGCAAAATCATATTAACCATTGGTATAAGAAACGCAGCTGTTTTACCCGAACCTGTTGAAGATATCCCAACTAAATCTTTCCCTTCAAGTATTGCGGGAATACTTTTTGCTTGGATCTCTGTACTTTCTAAATAACCCTTTTCCGTTACATTTTTGTATAAAGAAGAATTTAAATTCAACTCGGAAAACTTAATTCCAATGTATTTTGGCGAGCTTTCAGTAAAGGTCTCAACTGTTTTTGATATGTAGCGTTCTTTGGGAATACTTTTTCCAAAAGACTTTCTTGCACCACCAAAGCTACGCCTTGACCTGCCCGAATTTGACCCATAAGATCTATTTCTGTTAGAAAAACCACGCTGAGGACCACTGTTTTTGTATGACATTATATCGATACATAAAAAATATTATTGTACCGATTAAATAATGCATAAATGAAGATTTAGCCAGTACCCAAATCAAATAACCTGGGTAGGTAATTTGAATCGAAGATATTATAGCATAAAGCTCTAGAAAAAGCTTTACTTATTATAACAGCTATCCTAATAACTCATTACTGAATTTATAAGGGTTTCTTTTACGCTTTCAACACTCACATGATTATTGTCTATGAAATTTACTTCCTCAGAGTAATTAATATCTTTAAAATAGCACAGCTGCTCTAAAAAAAGTTTTTCACTGAATAAACCCTTAAAAATTGATTTTGCTTTGTGCATGATCTCGTGGACAGAGTACTCCCTAAGGACAAAGTAGATATCTACATAATCTTTCCATTTAGAAAAAGACTTGCTTGACTACACATCTCGAAAGAAATTAGAATAAAAAGTATTTCATATTTTATTAATGAATTTATGGCAGTTAAAGTTGCAATTAACGGATTTGGGAGGATTGGAAGATTAGTATACAGAGCATTACTTGAAAAGAACTTTTTAGATAACGCTGTCGAGGTTGTAGCAGTTAATGATCTAGTACCTGCAGATAATCTTGCATACCTTTTAAAATTTGACACAACTCATGGCAAGCTTAACACAGATGTTAATGTAATAGACGAAAATACCATTAAAGTTGGTGAGCACACCCTAAAGACTTTAGCCCTAAAAGCAAGCCCTGCAGAATTACCGTGGAAAGATTATGGCGTAGATGTAGTTATTGAATCTACTGGTTTTTTTACTAAGAAAGCAGATGCTTCAGGACATATAACTGCTGGGGCAAAAAAAGTTATTATTTCTGCCCCAAGCGATGAAGATGTAAAAACAATTTTAATTGGTGTTAACCACGAAGAATACAAAGGTGAAGAGATAATTTCAAATGCAAGTTGCACAACCAACTGCTTGGCCCCACTAGTGCACGTACTCATTCAGGAGGGCATTGGACTAGACGAAGGACTTATGACAACAGCACATGCTTACACTGCAACACAAACGGTTATGGATGGCCCATCCCGCAAAGCGTTCAGAGACGGACGTGCTGCGGCAGTGAATATTATTCCTGCTTCAACCGGTGCAGCAAAAGCAATAGGAATGGTTATACCTTCCATGAAAGGTAAACTTACAGGAATGTCATTTAGAGTACCTGTTTCGGATGTATCGGTTGTAGATCTTACATTTAAGCCTTCGAGAGAAACTTCTCTTGCAGAAATTAATGAAGCAATGAAAAAAGCAAGCCAAACATATCTGCAAGGCATACTACAGTTTACAAACGAGCCAGTTGTATCCAGCGATTTTATTCATGACTCACATTCTTCAACTTATGATTCAAGTGCTTCAATTGAGCTTAACTCAAAGTTTTTTAAGCTTGTAGCCTGGTACGACAACGAATGGGGCTACTCAAATAGAATGGTAGATTTGCTAGCACTAGTTGTAAAAAACTAAATCGCTCTTACTTCTACTCCACCAAATATTGCACTTCCTGTAACTACTAGGGTTTTTTCTTTTGAAGTGTTACTTAGGTTTTGTCCCTCAAAAGCACCTAAAATTCCAACACCTTCAAGCCTTACTGACATATCCGAAGGAACTTTAATGTCAATTCCACCAAATATTGCATTTGCTTCTAATCTTACGTTTTCTTTAGATATTGAAGCATGGGTTAAATCTAAGTCTATTCCACCAAAAACAGCATTGACTATTCCTCCCTCAAAGTTTTTACTTGTAACCTTTTTTGAAGATCCCCAAAATACAACATTTTCATTAACTTTATCTCCTGTTGTGGAGGTTGTAGCGCTATTTGCAATGAATGAGTTTCTACCAAGAAGTACAGAAAGGCCAATAAGTATGAAAACAACAGGCCAAAATTGCCATATGCTAAATCCATAAATATTTCCAATTATTAAAAGTACTCCTAACACAAAGAAAAATAACCCAAAAAATGGACTTCTAGGGTTGTTACTTAGTGAAACTAATCCGATTATTACAAATACAAGCGGCCAAAAGTTCCAAAACGTATTGCCAAATCGCAACTCGGGATAAAACTGCTCTAAAAGAAACCCTACTCCAAGAAATATTATAAAACCTCCAATAAGGATTCTTGACAAATTTGTACTTCGCATAAAATGAAAATAATAAATATTCTTAACGTAAAAATTTTAACTCTATTTTACTCAATTTTAAAGCAGCCGTTTATATCAAAAGTTCCAACTTGTATTCTCTTTATTGATAATGTACAAAGTGGAACTTCAATTATGCTTGAGACCTGGTTTACAATAGATCTTATGTAGGTTCCTGAAGAAACTTCAGCCTCGAAAGTAAACGTAGTATAGTTTTGATCTTGCCTGTTTTGAAAAAAGTTTTGCCAAGCCTGTTTTATAGATTCCTGTCTAAAGTCTCCTTTTACTTTTTGTATAGAATGGAAAATATCACTTTCAAGCTTATTTTTACTCACAATCTTTGTTCCCAGGTATTTAAGTGAAAATATACGTACTGTGCGGTATGGCAAATCAATCTCATTAATTTTTCCTTGCCTGGCCCACCAAAACAAAGGTTTACCCGCATGACGTACCGATGAGTATGGCGGATATGTTTGCTTAAACTCACCAACAGTATCTTTAAATCCATTAACCAGTTTCATAGTATCCCTAGCTCTACCAACTTTTTTGACTATACCTAGCAAGTCATAAGTATCTGTTGAAAACCCTGCTATTACACTAAACTCGTATTTTTTATTAAGCTTTTGATAAACGTCCCGTTTTTTACACTCATCACCAACTAAAACAAGTAAAAGACCTTCGGCCATAGGGTCAAGTCGGCCAGCATACGCAAGTTTTACGGTTTTATATTCCGGATTAAATTCTCGGAATTTTTCAATGCTCTCAAGTGGCGTTAATCCAACCGGTTTATAAATACTCAAGACTTTTTCCATGGAAACTTTAGATTTTCAAAAATGAAAAGGTTTTTATTAGAAACTAATTCTAAAACAGGTTATTACTTTAAGCCTAATTGGCTCTTAGCGTAGTCAGTAAGATTCTTGCGTTTAGACCAGTCTCTTTCAGTTCTTGTTAAATACTGTTTTCGCAGTCGCAAATAATTTGGAGTTACTTCAAGAATTTCGTCTTTATTTAAAAACACCAGAGCAAATTCTAGTGTAAGTTTTATTGGGGTTTTTAGCATTACTTGTGTTATCTCAGCCTGATTTCTTCTAACTCCGGACTTTTCTCTTTCTTTACATGGGTTAACTTCCAAGTCTTGATCATACTTATTTATTCCGATGATCATTCCTTCATAAACGTTTGTAGCTGGCTCAATAAAAAGATCTCCTCTTTCCTGAATAGTGTTTAATGCATAGGCTACAGCAACCCCGGTATCTGATGAAATAAGTACTCCTTTTCTATAAACTTCAAAATCTTCGTTATTATATTCAACGTAATCTTTAACGTAGCTATTCATTACCAGGTTACCTTTAGTATCTACAATTAACGACGATCTTAACCCAAGAAGGTTTCTAGTTAAAATTGAATACGTTAAAATCACATTGCCTCTTTCATTTTCCATACTAACAAGCTCTCCTTTTCTCTCGCTCAAGGCGGTAATTACAGAGCCTTGGTATTCAGACGGAACTTCAATCATTAACTCTTCAAGCGGTTCCATTTTTATCCCATTTATTACCCTGATTACAACTTCAGGCCTTCTAACCTGTAATTCGAATCCTTCTCGTCTTAACTCTTCAATTAAAATGGATAGTTGCAGCTCACCACGACCTGCTACAAGGTAACCACCTCCATCAACTTTTCTAATATCAAGAGCAATGTTAGTTTCTTTTTCTTTTTCCAGTCTTTGTTGTAATTGTTTTGCAGTAACAAATTTCCCGTCTTTTCCAAGAAATGGTGATGTATTTGCTTCAAAAGTCGCTTGTACAGATGGTGGAGTTAATGTAATTGTTGGTAAAGGGTCAATGTTTGTTGAAATACACATAGTGCCTCCTATTGAATTTGAATCAATACCACTTACTGCAATAATTTCCCCTGCAGCAGCATTTTGAACTGGCTTGTAAACCAAACCTTCTCTAACAAGGATAGTTTTAACATTTCCCTTGTCAGTTTTATTGCCACTTTCTGATTGCAAAATTATTGAAACAGAATCACCAACATTCACAGTTCCTCTTTTAATTTTCCCAACAACTAATCTACCAAGATGTGCATCATGATCAAGACTTGTAACAAGCATTTGAAAATCGCCATTTTTATCTCCTGTTGGAGCCGGAATTGTTTGAATAATTGAGTCTAAAAGTGGAAAAATATCACCCTCAATTTGAGTAAGATCTCCGCTAGGCATAAAGTCAAATGCCTTCCCTTCTCTACCAATTGCGTAAAAAACTGGAAAATCCAGCAGGTCTGGATCATCAGCCAGGTTAAGAAACAAATCCTGAACTTTGTCTAGTGCTCTTGCCGCATCTGCATGAGCTTTATCAATTTTGTTTATTACAACTATTGGTTTAAGACCTGTTTCTAGCGCTTTTTTTAATACAAATTTGGTTTGAGGCATAGGCCCTTCCTGTGCATCAACAACCAACAGGCAACCTTCCGCCATGTTTAGCGTTCTTTCAACTTCTCCTCCAAAATCAGCATGTCCCGGAGTATCAATAATATTAATTTTATAATCTTTATAATGTATTGAAGCTGTTTTAGCCTTTATAGTAATGCCTTTTTCACGTTCTAGCTCTCCAGAATCCAAAATCGCTTTTATAGACATTTCAGCCTGATTTTCACGGAAAAGCTTTGATTGCTTTAAAAATGCATCTACCAAAGTTGTTTTACCGTGGTCAACATGAGCAATTATTGCAATATTTCTAATTTTGCTTTGAACTATGGAATTCATGACCAAAGATTATACTATGAAATGAGCATAAACACTTCAGTTAATTTTCGACTAATCGCCGAAAAATATTCCAAGCTTTCTTGCAGTTTGCATTATTGTGGTTTCTTCTGTGACGAGTTTTAATGAAGATACTGCTTGCTCTAATGGGCTTAACGAAAAACTTCCATTTTTAACTGTAACAATTTTACCAAATTGACCTTCTAGTATTGCGTCAATAGCCTTAACTCCAAAAGTCTTGGCAAGCACTCTATCTTGAGCATTTGGAGTACCTCCTCTTTGAACATGTCCCAAAACTGTATTTCGCATATCAAACTCTCCTGGTGCAAGTTGCTCAAGTTTATTCATAACTTTTTCACTAATGCCCGAAAGCTTAACTTCAGGCTGACCTTCAATTACGTCAGCAGAAATGTTTTCATTAATTGCGTTTGCACCTTCAGAAATCACTATTATCGATGATGGTTTACCGTTTTGTTTACGATTACGCAAAAACTCAACTAATTTACTGTATTCAAAATCAATTTCGGGAATTAATATAGCGTCCGCCCCACCAGCTACCCCTGAGTAAAGTGCCAGCCAGCCTGCGTGCCTTCCCATAGTTTCTACAAGTAGTACACGGTTATGACTATAGGCTGTGGTATGAATTCTATCTAAAGATTCAACAATTATATTGACTGCTGTACTAAACCCAAAAGACTCATCAGTAAGCTCTAGATCATTATCAATAGTTTTTGGAATACCCACTATTGGTACTCCTTGCTGCTGAAGTTGTAAAGCTGCACTTAATGTTCCGTCTCCGCCAATGACTATTAACCCTTCAAGTTCAAGTTTATGAAAGTTTTCAATAGCTTTTGTAATTATTTCATTATCTATTTGAGAAGACTCTCCTTCTCCTTTTTTCCCAGCGAAACGTCCTTTATTAACTGAGTAAAGAATTGTGCCCCCGAGGTTACTAATTCCTCTAACTTCTCTTCTTCCAAGCTTAGTAAAATCTAAGTCAAGTAGACCTTCAAAACCCTTTATAAACCCAAAAACTTCAATGTCTTTTTTAGCTCCGTACTCAACAGCTGATGCAATTACTGCATTAATTCCTTGTACATCTCCACCTGAATTTAGTATTCCGATTTTCATATTTTTCAGTTAAAAATTTATTGACTTAAATTAAGCGAATTGATTCCCTCGATAACAACTTTTACTGAGTTGTCCATCATCTGTTTTTCTTTATCGTTAAGTGCTACTTCACCTATAAATTCATAACCTTTTGCACTAAGTTTTACTGGAATTCCTGCTACAACGTCATGAAAGCCATATTGTCCCTCAAGCCTAACACTTAATGGAAATATCCGATTTTCATCATTAATTATCGCTTTGCAAATTTGTGAAATTGCAGAACCAATACCATAATATGTTGCTTTTTTACCTTTAATAATTTCATATGCAGAAAATCGGACTTTTTGAGAAATTTGTTCATAATATTCATCACTAATATGAACCATCGATGATAGCGGGATACCTCCCACCTCAACGCTACTTAACACTGGAAAAGAAGTGTCACCATGTTCTCCCATAATATATGCATGAATATTGCTCGTATTTACACTAATATCTTTAGCAATTGCATTCCTTAGCCTTGCTGTATCTAATAAAGTTCCACTTCCAAAGACCATACCAACCGGTAGGTTTGCTTCTTTAATTGCAATGTGTGTAAGAATATCCACGGGGTTTGTTACAAGAATGATATAAACCTGTTTTCCAGTTTCTTTAATTGAATTGATAACGCTTTTAATTATTTCAGAGTTAGTATTTAACAAATCTGTTCTTGTTTGCCCCTCTTTTTGAGCTATGCCGCATGATATTACAACAATATCGCCATCAATAAGCTTGTCGTAAGAGCCTATTTCTATATTCACACCTGTGCTTAATGCACTAGCATCTTTAAGGTCTAAAACATTAGCATTGGCAAGCTCAAAAGCTATATCAATTATAAAAATATCGGTTGGAATAGCTTCAGTAACTAAAGCGTACGCAATTGAAGATCCTACCATTCCTGCTCCAATCACAAAAACTCTCTGACTTGGATTTATCACTGTTGAATTAATAATAATTAGATTAAGCTAAGCCTATTTCATGCATTAGGTATACGTCTTGAACGCTATTAAGCAAATGTACACCTTCAGAAAAATCACGTTGAAAAGCTTTTCTACCTAAAATTAAACCAGTGCCACCGGCTCTTTTATTAATTACTGCAGATTCAATTGCATCGTGAAAGTCATTTTCTCCAGATGCCCCACCCGAGCTGATTAACGGTATTTTTCCCATGTAACAATTAGCTACTTGGTAACGAGTAAGATCTATAGGATGATCCGAACTTAAGTTAGTATAAATTCTTTCATCAAAATGCCCATATGTTAATGAATCTGCTGACAATGCAACATATCCACCATTATTTGTTGGGAGTTTCTGCTTTATAATATCAGCCTCAATTGTAACTCCCAGTCGATTGGCCTGACCCGTTAAATCCGCAGCAGTATGAAAGTCCTGTCCTTCTTTATTAAATGAAGGGTTCCTAGTATAGCACCACAGCACTGTAAACAACCCTAATTCGTGTGCTTCAGCAAAAAGCTCAGAAACATATTTAATCTGAATGTTAGATTCGTCCGACCCAAAATATATAGTGGCGCCTACCCCTACTGCTCCCAAATCCCACGCCTGCTTAACCGATGAGTATTGTGTTTGTTGATACTTGACTGGAAATGTAAGTGTTTGATTATGGTTGAGTTTGACAATAAATGGTATTTTATGAGCATATTTTCTAGAAACAATACCCAGGGCACCCAGGCTTGATGTAACTGCATTGCAGCCACCTTCTATTGCAAGATTAACAACTTTTTCAGGGTCAAAGTATATTGGATTAGCTGCAAATGTCATACCCGCAGAATGTTCAACATCCTGATCAACCGGCAAAATTGATAAGTACCCAGTACCGGAAAGCCTACCGTGATTAAACAGTTTAAATATATTCCCTAAAACCCGATTGTTTCTATCACTACCTGCGAACACTTTTTCTACTTTTTCAATAGACTGTACTTCTGGTTTATTTTGGCCAAAAGTATTAGACGAAAAGTTAAGCAGATAATCTGATTTATCACCAAGTATTGACTGTATATCCGAAAAATACATTGAATTTTAATTAATTGCTAGTTTCTTACTTACACAATAATCAACTTATTTTAAAAAAGAATCAATAAAATCTTGAAGTTTTTTTGTAGGGTTTTCTGCCTTAACAAATGCTGAAGACAAAAGTATTCCATCAGCCCCTGCCAGTTTACATGCACTTGCATCTTGATAAGTTGTAATACCGGCCCCAATAACCGCAAGACTTTTATTTTTAACAATATCCATAAAATCTTTAACTTCTTGCTCTTTTGTTGTTACCGAAACACCTGAAGAGATTAAATCTTTTGGCTCAAAAGCCAGAGCATAAGGGTTAAATTTAATTAACTGCCCTGCTTCTGAAGCATTTTCACAACATACTATAGCCTTAATTGCTTTATCGCTGAGTTGCTGGATATATTCGGGGATTTCTTGAAAATCCAACCTGTGCTCACTATGATTTATAATACAGGTATCTATTCCTAATGCACTAATTGTTTCGGGTGAAATATAGCCAGTACTTTTTTCTCCTTCCAGTCCATCAACATGTTGCGCAATAATTTTAATATTTGGATAGTTAGCCCTTGCCCATGAGATATTTGGAATAGGCGGTGCAACAAGAATCTTTTCTAAAAAGATGGGAGAATATTCCAAAGTAGTATTAACTGCCTCTAATAACTGCATACCGAAATCAACTGAAGACTCTTTATAGTTTTTAAGATTTAAGATGATCATAAATGTTAGATAGTTGACATACTATACCAAAATTTTAATCTAGCTGGAACAAAAAATAAACTACCAGTGACTTTAGTCCGTAGTTTTTTGTTAGTAATGTAATTTTTTTAAGACTAATTTCTATACCTTTGACTAAAGTCAAGGGTTTTACGATCTGTTGATAATAAAGAATCACTTAATACTACCTCCCTGTGGTATAATCCTTAAGTTACATACCGATCGGTATTTAGATTATGAACCAAACGAAAACCAAACTAATAGCTTCTGCAAGTGTGCTTATTGCGAAAAATGGCTATGAGGCCACATCAGTCAACGATATTTGCAATGAGTCAAATGTTACAAAAGGATCTTTCTTCCATCATTTTAGTTCTAAGTTTGACTTAGCAGTAGCAGTTTTAGATGCATATACAGACTCCGTACTAAGTGGTATGGAAAGTGGTTATAAAGCAAAGAGTGCAGACCCTCTCGTTCGTCTTATTGGGATACTGGATTCCCTTGAAGAAATTGCTAGCGAAATTAGTGGCGATGGAAGCATACTCTCTGGTATGGTGTTCGCTGCTTCAAAAGATGCATCCTTGCACAAAGAGATAACCACACACATGAATAAAATATTTTTACACATCAAAAATGCTCTAGAAGAGTGTTCCAGTGTATATTCTTCTTATAATCATACTAATAATGACGATATTGCAGATACAGTCTTAGCTACTTTTGAAGGGTGTCTTGTTTATTCTAAAATTGTTAGCTCTAATAGACGTGAATTTATAAACCGAGCTTTTAATTTATTAAAATCCAACATTAGGCAAGTTTTTCATGGTAAAGTATAAAAGTTAAACTATACTCAATGAAAGCAGCATTTTGGAAGGATGTAGAAATTGCAAAATCGGATAAAACGTTTACTATTGAAGGTAACATTTACTTTCCTCCTGAGTCGGTTAATATGAGTTTTTTAAAATCTTCAGATACTCATACTGAATGTCCTTGGAAAGGAACTGCAAGTTACTATAATGTAATAGTTGGGGAGAATGTAAACAAAGACGCAGCTTGGTATTACCCTTATCCCAAAAAAGATTCTATTGAAATTGCTGGAAGCATGAACGGTTTGCCTAAAGCTGATTTTGCAAACTATATAGCCTTTTGGAGAGGTATTGAGATAAAAGAATTATCTTAAATAAAATTTCCTTGTCTGAAACCAGGCAAGCCGGACTAAAGTTAATAGTTTTACGGTTAGTTTATAAAAAGAATACTAATAGAGTTCAAAATCTACTTCTTTTTGGCCTTTTTTTCTACTGGGGTTAAGAAAAAATTAATATCTTTGCCATAAAAGTTTGCAAGCTCAACAAGCTCTATAATATCAATTTTTCTATCACCGTGCTCAATTTTAGAAAGATAAGATTGATATTTCTTAAGTTTATCTGCAACATACTCTTGCTTAAATCCCGCGTCTAGCCTAGCCTGCTTAATTCTTTTAACAATATCTGAATACTTTGGCAGATAATGTTTTTTCATATAATTAGTTATAACTAGATTATTTTACCATGTTATAAAAAATTATTAAAAATTTTACTAAAAATAAACTACCACTGACTTACGACAGATGGTATTTTGTTGTATCAGTTGCCTTCGGCGCTATTTTTAATCACCTACATCTTCCTTGCTTAAGTAAATGGTATTACGGTGTAACAAAAAAAGTTCCCTTGACTTTAATCAAGGGTTTTGAGATTAGTTTCTAATAAAAATCCAAGGACTTTGTCTGTGGTTTTTTATTAGTAATGTAAAAACTTTTTTTAAGACTAATAATATTATTGAAGGATTCCAAAAGGCGCTGAAATCTACACCTCAAAGGTTAAGCATGCTATTATTTAAACATGAGAAATGATGAAAATGACATATCAAAAAGGCAGCAAGATCTGCTTAAAGCAATCATAACTGAATTTATAGAAACTGCTGAAGCAGTAGGTTCTATAAATCTTTTAGACAAATACCACTTTAGTTTTAGTTCTGCAACTATAAGAAATGAAATGGCAGAGCTTGTATTTAGAGGCTACTTATACAAAAAACATTCAAGTGCAGGAAGAATTCCTACTACAAAAGGCTGGAAGTTTTTTGTCGAAAAAGTAAAAAATGAAATTAACTATATTGATGCAACAAAAGCAATTGAAATTGGTGGGGAAATTAGCTCCAATATTGCAATACATAAAGGGCATATTGATCAGATGATTAGAGAAAGCCTTAACTTTTTAAGTACTCTTGCAGAAAATGCATCAGTAGCACTTATCGGGAATGATCTTTTTTATTCAGGGCTTTCAAATCTTACTGACATACCTGAGTTAAAAGAAGGAGATAATTTACGTAGAATATTAAAAATTCTTGAAGATTACTACACTCTTTCAGAAGTCTTTCATAAAAAACAAACAGATGACGAAATTAACATATTAATTGGGGAAGAAGACACAGGCAAAATGATATTCAAAGACTATAGCGTAATATTTACAGAGCTAAAATTCGAAACCGCAAAAGGCTTTATTGCTGTCATAGGTCCAAATAGAATGGATTACAAAAAAATAATTTCTGCAGTAAAATATGTTTCTCAAACAATTAAAAAGCTAATTGATTAAATTTATGAAGATTGTAATTCACTCTATAAGTAAGCTTTTTGCCAATAAACAAGACAGGATTGTTTTTATTATTTTAACTTTTCTGGTTTTTGGGCTTTATGGACTTGCCATTTTACAAACTTCAAGTTTAGAGAGCTTCTTTAGAGCAAACACAGCTTTTTTTATTGTTTTGCAGTTTATTATCAGCCTCTTCAACTCGGCATTAAGTGGATTGTCACTAATGCTTTTTTGGAAAGTTTTTAAAAAACGACAAAACGGTAACAAAACTGCCATTATTCAAACGCTAGTGGCAATGTTTTTTTCTGTAGCAACAACTGGTTGTTACGTATGTGGATCAGTTTTGCTTCCGTTTGTGGGTGTGGCAACTTCTTTCGCATCTCTTCCATTTGCAGGACTTGAGATAAAAGTTCTTA
>CAZUKH010000002.1:52133-78429 GCA_964620955.1 uncultured Candidatus Saccharibacteria bacterium
TTCTTACACTTTTTATGCTTCTTTATACAGTACGTGAGTTTGCAAAAATCTACCTTGGTATTTGCAAAATTAAAAATTACAAAATCTATACTCTGCAATCCGGCAAGAATACAATAAATTTTTCATTCAAGTTTATAGATGATGTTAAACCTTTTGCAATTAGTGCTTTTTTTATTGCCGCAATTTTTTTACTCCCGGCTATTATTCCTCAAAATATTAGTGCCGGAATTAACTTTAGACCTGAGGAAGGTCAATTGCTTTGTACCGACCACTAGTGAAATATACTTAGTTAATTAGATTCAGCTGTTCAGGATGAATTGATTTAGGTTTATTTGGGACTTTAGAAGATTTTGACTCATACTTTTGCAAGATTTCATCAGCTCTTTTTGTTACACCCAAAGGAATTCCAGCTAATTTAGCTACATGCACACCATAACTTTTGTTAGCTGCTCCTTTTTCAATAGCATAAAGAAACTTTATATTAGACCCTTCTTCTAAAACTTTAACGTTAAAGTTAGTAATGTTTGGATAAATTGAAGACATTTGAGTTAACTCATGATAATGGGTAGCAAACAATGTAAAACATTTTAAATTTTTGTAAATGTATTCAATTATTGACCAGGCTATTGCCACACCGTCGTAGGTGCTAGTACCCCTACCTATTTCGTCAAGAATTACAAGGCTATTGCTCGAAGCATTATTAAGAATATTAGCTGTTTCTGTCATTTCAACCATAAACGTGGATTCGCCTTTTGCTAAGTTATCTGAGGCCCCAACACGAGTAAAAATTCTATCAAAAACAGGTGTTACAAATTTTGATGCTGGGACAAAACTACCTATTTGTGATAAAAGACAGATAGTTGCAACTTGCCTAATGTATGTTGACTTACCTGCCATATTCGGGCCAGTAAGAATATTTACAAATGAGTTTTTAGATAAGTGCGTATTATTGGGTATAAATTTATTAAAAAGTAGGTTTTCTACTACTGGATGTCGACCTTTTTCAATTATTAAACTGTTTTGTGAGAACTCTGGTTTTGTGTAGTTATTTTCTTTAGCTAAAATCGCCAAAGATGAGTATAGATCAATATGAGCAACAATTTTTGAAATTACTGTGATTGAGTTAATTCTAAGTGTTACAAGTGCCACTGTTTCTAAAAACAAGGCTTTTTCAAGCTCGAATACTTTAGACTCACTGTTTATTATTTTGTTTTCAAGCTCTTTAAGTTCCTGAGTTATAAACCTTTCTGCATTTGTAAGAGTTTGTTTACGAATGTAATCTGATGGAACTTTATCTAAATGTGATTTAGTAATCTCAATAAAGTATCCAAATACTGCGTTAAATGATACTTTTAGATTTGAGATATTTAACCTTTTTGACTCTCTAAGTTGAATTTCATTTAATATTGATTTCGAAGTTGTTTTAATGCTTCTTACTGCATCGATTTCTTTAGAATAACCCTGTTTTATTACTCCTCCATCTGCCAAGTTTGCGGGTGGATCATCCGAAATTCTTTCTTTAATTAAATTAATAACAAAATCAACTTCGTTTTTATCATACAAGCGTACCAGTTGGTATGTTGCATCGTCTTCCTTTATGTGTGGTAATGTCAAATCTAAACAACTTTTTGCCAATAATAAGTTATGAAGTAAGGACTGCAAGTCCTTAGGTGTGGCAGTCCCTAAGCCGACTTTACCTATAAGCCTCTCTAGGTCAGACATACCTGATAGTACGTTTCGTAAATCCCCTGTAAGTATTGGGTTTTTAAAGTACAATAATACCGACTGGTATCTTTTACTTAGTTGAGCTTTTGAAGTTAGAGGCCTTAGTAAATATGATCTTAAAAGTCTGTGCCCCATTGGGGTTTTGTTTTTATCAATAGCTGAAAGCAATGTTGAGTTTTTGGGGCTTTCAGGATTTAGTGGGTAAACTAATTCTAAGTTTCGAATAGTTGAGTTATCAAGATTCATTACATTTTTTAAATTAACCTTAATAATTTTACTGATATGGTTTAACGCTGATCTGTGACATTTTTTTATATAACCAATTAATGCCCCTGCAGGAGAGATTGCGGGGCTACTATCCTCTACCCCAAAGCCTTTTAGAGTATTAACTATAAAATGCTCTTTAAGTGTTTTTAGAGCCTGTGAGAAGTTAAAACTTAAGGGCTCTAAAGGAGTAATAATTAATCGTGGGTTTGAGCTGAAATTAAGTTCAGACTTGAGATTACTGTCAACTAGTACCTCAGATACTTCGTATGAGTAAATTAAATCAATAATTTTTTGCGCAGAGCAATTTTCGATAACAAAAAACTCTCCTGTTGTTAAATCGCAAAAAGAACCAGAAAATAATTTTGCTTTCTTATCAAAAAAAACAGAAGCTATAAAATTGTTTTTGTTAATCTCTAGTGACTTCTCGTCGGTTATTGTACCTGCTGTAACTACTTTAGTGACTCGCCTTTCAACTAACTGCCCTTGTACTGCCTCTGTTATCTGATCGGCAATTGCAACTTTAAGGCCTGCTTTAACCAATTTGGGTAAATAGTTTGACAATGCATGATGAGGAATACCAGCCATAGGATGTCTATTTAATCCTTTTCCTCTACCTGTTAGAGTAATTCCTAGTATGTTAGATATTTTAATAGCATCTTGATCGAATGCTTCAAAAAAATCTCCTAGCCTAAAGAGGACTATGTTGTCTGGATAATCTGCTTTTATTCTGTTGTATTGTTCTTGCATTGGGGTCATCTTAAGATTATACAATATTTGTTGAACAGCTCTTTTATGTACAAATTTTATTTAAATCTTAACGCTTGATATCCTTTTACTCTTTTACTTATATTTGACTTTCTGGTAACCTGTTTGCTATGGATTTAAGCACTCTAGGATTAATTGCACTTGTAGTTGTGCTTTTATATATTCTTGTAAAAGCAGCAGATTTAATTGAGGATGGCTTTGTTTTTCTTTCTAAACGCATTGGAATTAGTGAATTTTTTATCGGATTTTTTGTATTAAGCATTGTTTCTTCACTTCCAGAGTTTTCAATTGCTATAAGCTCTAATAATCTTGTTCCCGAACTTTCTGTTGGGAATTTAATGGGCGCAAGTTTAATTCTTCTTACACTTGTAGTTGGACTTACTGTACTTAAATTTAAATCAATCGATTTTAAAGGAAGGTTTGGGGAAAAAGAAGTAATAGGTGGACTTTTAATCATTGGTCTCACAATTGGATCTATTCTTGACCAGTACATTAGTTTAGTTGAAGGAATAGTCCTTATGTTTGTTTATACTTCTTTTATACTTTTCGTATTTAATCATTTCCGTAAGCGTGAGGCTCAAAATATTTCTGCTGAAGTGCTTGTGCCTGCAAGAAAAGTTCTTGTGATGTTTGTTAAGGCCTCTATTGGGGTTGGGTTAATAATTGTGGCTTCTTCTTTGCTGGTAGATACTATTCTAGAAATTGGAAAAGTTGCAGATATTAATGAAACACTTGTAGGCATATTTGTTTTGGCAGTTGGAACAAATACTCCTGAGATTACTATTTTATCTAGATCAAATAATCCAAGTGAAAGGAAGCTTGCTGTTGGAAATATTATTGGCAGCGCAAGTATTAATACATTTATTCTTGGTATGCTTGCAGTTTTAAGCCAAGGGATTGAGCTTTCAAATGTTTTTTTTAATATGATTCCTGTGCTGGTAATCCTTTCAATAACTCTTGTAGCTTTCGGTTATTTTAGTTGGACTGGAAGATCTTTAAACAGACAGGAAGGTTTTGCACTTATTGCACTCTACGTGAGTTTTATATTAACTGAATTAATAATTTTTTTAGGAGGACTTAAACTTTAATTGCCTACTACTAACTTTTAATAATTTCATCCCAACTTTTTAGTATTGCTTCTTTACTTTTGCGTTGCTTAAACTCAATCTTCCCTTCAGCCAGGGTTTTCGGGCTCAGTACCAGTCGGTATGGTATCCCCAACAAGTCTGCGTCAGCAAACTTTTGACCGGCAGAAATATCAACTCTGTCGTCCCATAAAACTTCTACTCCTTTTGAATAAAGCAATTCATAAAGCTCTTGCGTTTTTTTGTGAACTTTATCGGTAATAGATGAAGAAAGGCTTATTAAATGGTATTTAAATGGAGCAATAGACTCAGGCCATATAATCCCTTTTGAGTCTGCAAACTTTTCAACTATGACACCCATAACCCTTGTTATACCAATACCATAAGAACCAAGTATGACAGGGTTATTACTTCCATTTTTATTAGCATAGTTAAGCTCTAGTTGGTCTGATTTAGTTGAACCGAATGAAAAAATATTGCCGACTTCTGCTGTTTTGACTTTTTCGAGTGATCCCTTAATAAGCCCTAACTGAGTAATAACTTCGTCGTTAAAGACTTCTTCATTTATGGCGATTTTCTTATTACGATCAAGATAAACAATATCTTCGCCTGCATCTGTTATTGTTTGGAACTCATGACTAAATTGAGTAAAAGCCCCCCCCGAAGCAAAAGTTATAAATGTGTCTTCTCCCAGCCCTAGCCTTTCAAATATTTTAAGATAAGCAATTTTTGTTTTTTCATAAAACTCTTCATGTTCTTTTTCATCTTTAACATATGAATACATGTCTTTCATTACAAATTCCCGTCCTCTCATAATTCCACTTTTGGCTCGCAGTTCGTTACGAAGCTTTGTTTGAAATTGATAAACAAACGCTGGTAAATCTCTATAGCTTTTTATAAAGCTTTTCATCATATTTGTTATTGGCTCTTCATGAGACCAACCGAGTCCTACTTCTGTATCGTTTTTAAGCCTTGATTTAAACCAAATATCTACTTTTTCATCATCCCATCGGTCTGTTTTTTCCCAAAGCTCTTTACGTTGCAATGTGGACATAATTAGTTCATGCGCGCCAAGTGCGTTCATTTCTTCCCTAACAATTTGCTTAATTTTTTCAACAACCTTATGCCCTAATGGAAGGTAGGAATACACCCCTGCCATTTCTTTGAAAATATAGCCAGCCCTTAAAAGCAATTTAGCATTTTGAGAAACTTCATCAGAAGGAATTTCTTTTATTGTTTTAGAAAATAATTGTGAGTATTTCATAGTGTTAATAATAGCAGTAACTATTTAATAAGCCAAACCTGAAAATCTTTGGTTAAAAGTTAAAAAAATGTTAAATTTAGCTATGCAAGATTCTTTTGATACTTACCCAGAGTATCCAGCCGACTATACAGAGGGTGTAGATTCTCCTCCTATTACGTCATTACCACCTGTTCAAACACTCCAATTACCCACAGGTCAAATTGAAATTATTAACGCTAAAAGCCAGGCCGTAAAAATTTTAGCTGCCAGTATTCTTAAGCTGATTCTTGAAAATAATCTTCATTTCCGGAATAATACAGAATTCACTAATTTCTTTAACAGATTTATAGCTCCTGAATTAGTTGGAACAGAAACTGATGGCACAGATATACCAGATCTGTGGTTATCATTAGTAGCATGTGAGGTTGCAAAAGGTTTGCAAATTCAAAGGTGAATTAACCCTTTGCATAAAAAAAACTTCCAGGTTAAAATCCCAAAGATTTAATTTTTTTGTAAAATTTTAACTACGTAAGATAATGCCTCAACCAATAGCTCCAACTAAAAAGCCAATTTCAATTCAAGGAGAGCTAGGATCTTACTCACATATAGCTGCAAATGCACTTTTTGGTGAAGAAATATTCTTAAACACACGTAAAACTTTCGAAGAAGTTTTTGAAGATATTGAAAAAGGGCTTACAGATATTGCTGTTGTACCGATCGAAAACTCAACTTATGGGTCTATTTATCAAAACTACGACAATATCTCAAAATTTAAAGTAAAAATAGTTGCCGAAATCTATGTAAAAATAAACTTCCATATTATTGGTCGTAAAGGAACAAAAATTAGTGAAGTCAAAACACTATATTCTCATCCTGTAGGCCTGGCGCAAATAAACAGCTTTCTTAAAAATAATAGTCATATTGAATCGTTACAGTACCAGGATACAGCTGGAGCTGTCAAAATGATTTCTGAATTAAAAGAAAATAAACATACAATAGTAGCTGCCGCAAGCAAGTTTGCTGCACAGATATATGGACTAGATGTTTTGAAAGAAGATGTGCACGAAAATTCAAAAAACTATACTCGTTTTTATGCCATAGCGAAAAGCCCTGATGTTATTAGAAAGTACATAAGTGCCAAAAGAGAATCCAAAACCACTATTGAGTTTGTTTTGGGTGAAGAACCCGGATCACTGTATAAATCTTTGCGGTGCTTTGCTGACAGAGATATTGCTTTGAGTAAGATTGAAAGCCGCCCAATAATTAATACAGACTGGCAGTACCGTTTTTACTTAGACGTATTAGCAGGAAAAGATTCTTTAGGGCTTAATGGCGCGCTAAAAGAACTATCCGGCTACGTATCAAAGCTTAATATACTTGGAAGCTACTCCAAAGGTAAAATAGTTGTAAGCTAAGGTTTCTTTAAGCTCATTGTTCTTGGAAATGGGATTGTTTCCCTAATATGGTGAACCCCAGAAATCCATCTTACTGTCCGTTCTAAACCAATTCCAAATCCCGAGTGCGGTACTGAACCGAACTTTCTTAAATTCAAATACCATTGATAGTCTTCAACTGAATAATTTCTCAAATTAAGCTCATTTAAAAGAGTTTTATAGTCATCTTCACGTTGACTGCCTCCAATAATTTCTCTTGCTTCTTCGGGAGCTATTAAGTCCGAGTTAACTGCACGTTCAATTCCATTATTATCTTTATACTTCTTCATGTAAAAGGCTTTTACTGCGAAGGGATAATCTTCGATAAAAACCGGAATTTTAAATATATTTCCAATTTCTATTTCTTCTTCTGTAGTCATATCGTCATTAAAGTCCACTTCAAAGCCTTTATCCTGCAAGAGTTTCTTAGCATCATAGTGCTTGATGCGCTTGAAAGGCTTACTGATCAAATTTGAAAGAATAGTTGTATCACGTTCTAAAATTTTTAGTTCAACTTTGCAACTTTCAAGCGCATCAGTTACTATTCTTTTTACAAGCATTTCTTGTAAATCTTCGTTCATTTGTTGGTCATAAAAAGCCATCTCAGCATCCATCATCCAAAACTCTGAAAGATGGTTTCTTGTTTTGCTTTTTTCTGCTCGAAAGACTGGCCCAAAATCATACACTTTTCCAAAACCCATAATACCGGCCTCGGAATATAATTGACCCGATTGCGTCAAATACATCATAGAATCATAATACTCAAGTCCAAAAAGCTGTGTAGTATCTTCACAACTGGTTGGCTGAAGAATAGGGGTGTCAAAACGAATAAAACCTTCTTCATGAAAAAAGTTTGTAATAGAACGAAAAACCTGATCACGTATTCGTAGAACTGCCCATGGAGTTTTTGACCTTAAATACAAATCTCTGTTTTCAAACAAAAACTCTGGTCCATGCTCTTTTTTCCCAATTGGAAAATCTTCCGACTTACCCACAACTTTTACTTCTTTTACCTGAATTTCATATTCATCATTTTTAGGATGTTTCGTAACCATACCGGTTAGTACGGTTGAAGACTCAAGCCCGACAGAGAGAATGGTTTCCCAAACTTCATCTGAAACGTTTTTTTCTTCTACAACTGCTTGAGCAAACCCAGAACCATCTCTGACTTGCAAGAAAGCAATTTTCCCTGATACGCGTTTGTTATAAACCCAACCTTCGATAGCAATTTTTTTGCCAACTAAGTTTTTAAGTTTAGCTATTTGAATCTTCTGCTTTTCTGGTATTAACATATGTTAATTATAAGTAATAAGTAATAAGAGATAAACTAGGCCTTAGAACTAAATCCTAAGCCCTTTGTCATTATCTTTGTTTCAGAAATAATACTATAGTTACAGTTTTGTTCGTTTTAGTTTTATATTTGTTTTTAAATATTTTAGATTATACATAATATTTAGCATTTATTATTTACTTTTCTAGCCTCAAGTCTCTACTTTCCTGAGTAGTCAGGATTCTTTAATGAAAATCTTTACGAGTTCTCAAGCGTTAAATTTTCTTAATACCGCATTAGCGGGACAACCTTTTGCATCAATCTGAGATGATAGGACTCGAACCTATACTCTTCCCGTTAACAGCGGGCGGCTTTACCGATTAAGCTACATCTCAACTTTTTAAAGCACTAAAAAACTCCCTTTCGGGAGCTTTAAATTAACAACAATTAAAGCCCCCTTAGGAGTTTGAATTATTATTATTGCTATTTGAACTTTTCTTTATCACATTTAAATTATAATCTATATTTTTTTACAGAGCAATAATATTGTATAATCTTCGCAGTAGGTAATGCTGATGTAGCGCTCAATAGATTCTTAGGGAAACGAAGTCAAGTTTAGAAGTTATTAGTCCCGATGAGCAGAGCGAAATCGGGAGAATTGGTATATCTGCCTGCTGCAGGCAGGCGCGCTACCTTAGTAAACAGCACTATTCGTAATTGTGTTCGTACATTTAAAGTTTGTGTGTATTATGCTGACGTGGCGGAATTGGTATACGCGCTACCTTGAGGTGGTAGTGCCAGAAATGGCGTGCAGGTTCAAATCCTGTCGTCAGCATTCTAAGTACCTCTAAAAATCAACTCTGTGCCTTTACTACTCGACTTAGCATAACCAAATTACACCAATGATTTATATCTGAAATATTGTTAAAATACGTACTGAAAATTCTGAAGAATAAAAGAATATTTTGGGACATAGACTCAAAAGTGATTGATCTACAGAATAGTTTTTAGTAATAAATGTGGTATAATTATCATGATGTCAGCTTTATTATTTTATTTTTTATATGTCAGTATATGTCAGAGGAGAAAAATCTTTCAAAATTCTACTACTCAGCAGTAGGAGTCTTTAAAATAGACTATAAATCAGCAGGTTATCCAGACTTAATGAAAATTGCTAAAGAATGGGCACAAGATTCGAATTTCTATGAATTATTTGTTAGAGGGGTAAGTGAAAAGAATTTTGGCATACAGTTTATTTACTACATGATTAGTGATAAAGAGCTAGACGAACACCCAATAAAAAAGTATAAAAATGAGCTTAAAGAAAAGTTTGGGTCTGGTTTTTATGCTTGGGATTACTCAAGTGGGAATGGTAAAGGAGATGATCATAATCACGAGGTGCTAGAAGGGTTAGTGGTTCTAAAGGAACTTAATAGAGCATAGTTATTCATAAAGCTGACATCACTAATTCTGCTATTCTACTAACCTTGATATCTTTTACGATCTTAAAGCTTTCGATACTCTAGATTGCATCTTTCACAACATCATATACTACAGGGTTGACAACTTTTTGCCAGTCACGCGATTTCATTACAATTGTTTTTGCCCTATCACCCGCGTTAAAAGCAATTTTTTCAGCTTTTAATACAGAAATATCACAAATTGTTGTAATTTTAAAAAGATTCCCAAATGGTGGTATACCACCAGACTCAACTCCAATTCTGGATTCGAGTAAGTTCTTATCTGCAAAAGATAATTTATCTTGGTTTAGTAAAGGCTTTAATTTACTACTGTCAAACTTGTTAAACCCAGGTATAACAATCATTTGTATGAAAGATTCTTTGGTTTGCGTACGAAATCCCTGAGTAACCAAAGCCTTTACACCAAGTGCGTAATTTATTTTAAGTTCCTTATATAACTCTAGGGCCTGAGAATAAGTAATTATTGGCCTATGCTTAAATGATTCAAAGGCAATATTATATTTTTTGAGAAGAAGCTCAATCGTTGAAAAAACTCTGGCATTTGCCATATTTAAGAGTTTTGAGATTAAGAAGGAATCACATCTACAGCTTTTCTTGTGCGTTTATACCCAGTCATTCTTCGAAACTTCACAACCCCTGCAACTGTTGCAAATAAAGTATGATCTCTTCCCATTAAAACATTTTTACCTGGGTGAAATACAGTACCTCTTTGCCTAATAATTATATTCCCAGCATTGACTGATTCGCCACCAAACTTCTTAACTCCTAGTCTTTTTCCTTCGACATTTACTGTTCTTTTTGCTGCTCCAGCGGACTGTGTATGTGCCATATTTAGAAATTAGATTTTAAGATTATAGATTGACAATATAGTTTATAGTTATTTCTTTTTAACTTTTAACTCACTTATTGATTTTACAACAAATCTTGTTTCAAGTTTTCGATGTCCTTTTGTCTTGTGATATCGAGATTTTGCTTTGTATGTTCTACTTACTACCTTTTCCCCTTTATCAATAGATTTTATTTCAAGTGTAACAGCAATGTTTGTTAAGCTTGGTTTTCCAAAGTGCATTTCTTTACCATCAAATGCAGCAAGAACCTTTTCTGCTACAAGTTTTTTTCCTGGTTCTGCATTAAATTTAGGAACGGTATATTCCTTACCTTCTTCAAGGGTATACTGAAAACCTCCAAGTTGTACTATTGCATACTTCATAATTGTGCGAATCGCTCGTAAATATTACTTTATTTATACTTTTTGATCAAGGGATTATACCAGAAACGGATATAAAAATGGAAATATTTTACCCCCAGCCACCTGGATTTCCAACATTTTGTGGCTGTGTAGATGATACTGAAGGTTTTTTACCCGATCGCATAATAATGAAAACCATTACCAGAATTATAAAAACGAGTGCGCCAAGCGTAATATAAAGTAAAAGAGAATTTCTGCTCTTATCATCAAGGTTACCAAGCCCAAGCTTATCAAATATAGTTTCGGATGCCACGTCTATTGTAAGCCCATCAACAACACTTACACTTGTTAAATCTTCATTTTGCAGTGCGCTGATTTGATTATTTATTAAAGATGTATTAGCGTCTGGTCTTACTACTATTGCCGTATTTCCAAAATCGCATGGATCTGTGCTATTTTGGCCTTCAAGTACTATAGAAACGACTATACCTGCAAGATTTTCAGTGCCATTGTAGTAGAGTGGACTACCACTATCTCCAAAGCATATTCCGGCTTTTTCGTCCTTCGCCTTTATAGTAAAAGTATTAGCTGTAATTGAACTCGCACACATAACAGCGCTTTTACGGGGCTTTTCTCCTGTTTGATTAGAAGTTTCTGTCCTACCGTAAGCTACTACTCTGTAGTTACATCCTTCTATTGGAGTAGCGACTTCCGAAAAAGTTGTAAAGTAATCATCTCTTTTATCAAAAATTAAAATCGCAAAATCACTTGCACGATTATTTCCATTTACCCAACCCTCTTTTTGGATAGCCCTACGAACTCTAACATTTTGAGTTCTATCGGCAGTAAAATCTCCAAGCCCAATATATATATCTGTTGCATCATCTACACAATGAGCAGCTGTTAAAGCCATTTGGTCGTTTATTACAGAATAACCGCAAGTTTTAACTCCAGTTGTTGTAAAAGCCACAAGATAGCCAGCAGATGGATATCCTTTTTCAAGATCGCCCCCAAATAATGCGCCCGACTCACCAATATTCTGGTTTTGTAGGATGTTTTGGCCTAAAAACACAACTGCAAAGCCTCCTCCACCTAAAATCAAAATTATTGTAAAGAGTTGCCTAAGCTTTTTCATACTTACACAATATAATAGTTTAAGGCAGCATGTTGCAAGTGGTTGTTGTAGAGTTTGTTGGTTAGTGTGAACAATTGATGTTAGAATTTTGTAGTTAGAAAATTACTCTATGTGTGGAATTGTAGGTTTTACAGGAAAAGCTGACTCAAATATCTTAGAGAAAATGAACAGCTCAATTAAACACAGAGGTCCAAACGACTCTGCTTACATTGTGAGCAGCAACTTTTCAGTTGGGTTTCGAAGACTTTCTATAATTGATCTTACTGAGAATATTTACCCAATAAAAAATGAGACTGGTTATATTGAACTAGTATTAAACGGCGAAATATATAACTACCAAAAATTGAGAGATGAATTGCAAGAACTTGGACATGTTTTTAAAACCAAGTCAGATTCTGAAGCAATTGTTCATGGTTACGAAGAGTGGGGTCTTGATGTTTTAGATAAGCTTAGAGGTATGTTTGTATTTGTTTTATACGATAAAAGTAAAGAAAGGCTTTTTATTGCTCGTGACAGGCTTGGTATCAAGCCTTTTTACTATTCAAGAACAAATGGCAGAGTTGTATTTGCATCAGAAATAAAAGCGATTTTAGAAGGTTTTAATGTAGACCGGTTGCCAAGTAAAACAGCTATATGGAAATTCTTAAACTACCGTGTTCATGATGATGAAGAGACAACTTTTTTTAAAAATGTGAAAAGACTTATGCCTGGTCACTACATGATAATTACCAATAGCAGCTCCGGCGAGCCTAAAGTGGATATTACAAAATACTGGAAACCTGAGTTTAACCATGAATTTGGGTCAAAAAAGAAAGATAGTGATTATGCCGAAGAGTTTAAAGAAATATTTACAGAGGCAGTAAGGCTTCATTTAATTGCAGATGTTCCAGTTGGTGTAACTTTATCTGGTGGGTTGGATTCCAGTGGAATAACTGCATTATCTAAAAAACTTTATGATGAAATGTATCCAGGACAGGAAATTATAGCTTTTTCGGCAGTACATCCAGGTGAGAAAATAGATGAGAGCGAATACATTGATAATGTTGTTAATGAAACTGGAATTAAATCTGTAAAAATTCAACCAAGCGTAACAAATTTTTGGGAAGACTTAGAAGTATGGAACAGATTCCAAGAAGAACCGGTCATAAGTGGGGCTCCATACGCATATTTTACAGTTATGCGGGAAGCAAGAAAAAGCGTTACAGTACTTCTTTCCGGTCAAGGTGGGGACGAGCTTTTAGCAGGGTATATTCCGTATTTCATGACTTATCTGCATTCTGCATGGGATCAAAGACGTTATTGGTCAATAATTCGTGAAAGTTTTATGGGAAGAGACTTATACTTTAAGTATTTTTGGCAGAAGTTTATACAAAAGTTTAATAACAAAGATCAAATTTTGCCTTTAGAAATGCTATCTAATGAGTTTAAAAATGAGTTTGAATCAAACGAATTTCAATTCAATTACAGCAGGAATTTAAACGAAAGGCTTTTTCTTGATGTTACTTCAACAACAACACCAAGCCTTTTGCGTTATGAAGATAAAAATTCAATGGCTAATTCTTTAGAATCTCGCGTGCCTTTTTTTGATCACAAAGTTGTTGAATATATTTTTAAACTTCCTATTGATCAAAAGATAAAGTTTGGATGGAACAGATGGATTTACCGGAATGCACTAAAAGGTGTGATGCCTGAGAAAAATAGGACTCGAAGAAACAAAATAGGTTTCACAAACCCTGAATGGGAGTGGATAGAAAGACGGGCAGATAAATTCAGAGAAATTTTTAGTTCAGATAGTTTTAAGAGCAGACCTTACTGGAATCCTGAATTAGTTTTAAGTAAATTTGAAAACGCATTAAAAGGTCAGCTTAATGGTGACCTTTTAATTTTCTGGCGCATTTTTAGTGTTGAAATGTGGTTACGAGAATGGCAAGTCTAAGCTTTTACTTAAAACTTTATCTTTAAGTTTTTGTGCGAAGTCTTCTATTGTCATTTCCCCAAGCTGTTCTTCTGTTCTTAGTCTTACATTTACTGCTCTTGACTCTTCTTCTCGTGCACCAACTACAAGAATATAGGGGATTTTCATTATTTGAGCATCTCGTATTCTTTTTTGCATTCTATCTGCTTCATCGAAAATTTTTATTCTTACAGATGGCAAAACTTGTTTAATATCTTCAACAATCTTTTTTGCGTAATTATTTTGCTTTTCTGATATTGGAACTATTGCTACTTGTTCGGGGTGAAGCCATAAAGGAAAACTGCCTTTAAAGCGTTCTATTAAAAACCCTATAACCCGCTCTATAGCTCCTACAGATGACCTGTGAATAACAATTGGCTCTTCTGCTTCGCCAGAGGCATTTATAAACTCTAGCTTAAACCTTTTTGGCATAACAAAGTCGTATTGAACCGTAAAAGCAGTATCTTCTTTACCATTAACATTTTTCATTTGGATATCAATTTTAGGCCCGTAAAAAGCTGCTTCGCCAGAGGCTTCGAAATTCTTTACATCTCTTGTTGCTAAAACTTCTCTTAAAATAGATTCTGCTTCGTCCCAGGCTTTATCATCTTTAAAATACTTTTTTTCATCTTTTCTATCTCCAAGCGAAAGTCTATACCAATAATCTTCATTAGGTCTTAATCCAAAGGTTTTTGATACAAACTCAATTAAATCAAGTGCCCCATTAATTTCGTCTTTGGCATTAATTTTAGGTGCGATTATATGTGCATCAGCTAAACAAAATGATCTAACCCGTATTAACCCAGATAACTCGCCTGATTGTTCGTATCTATAAAGTTTAGCTAGTTCAGCTATGCGCATTGGTAACTCTTTGTAACTTCTTGGAATAGACTTGAATAATTCGAAATGATGCGGACAAGTCATAGGCCGTAACATAAATTCTTCATCATCTATAACAATAGGTGAATACATGGAATCTTTGTAATAAGGGTAGTGTCCGCTTGTTCTATAAAGATCTACTTTTGCAATATCAGGTGTATAAACATGCAAATATCCACGCGCTATTTCTTCATCTACAATAAACCTTTCTAGTTCCCTTCTAATAATTGACCCTCTCTCAGTCCATAAAGGTAATCCTTTGCCTACTACTTCAGAAAATACGAATAAATTCTGTTCTTTACCAATTTTTCTATGGTCTCTTTCTTTCGCTTCTTCAAGTTTTTTCAAATAACTGTTTAAGTCTTCTTTGGTTTCAAAAGCTGTGCCATAAACCCTTGTAAGCATCTCATTTTTTTCATCTCCTCTCCAATATGCCCCTGCTACACTTAAAAGCTTAAATGCTTTAATTTCTCCTGTAAAGCTTGCATGTGGCCCAGCACATAAATCTACAAAAACATCTTGCTCTTTTTCTGGATCTCCTGTGTAGTAAACGCTAAGTTTTTTACCTTCTTTTAAAAACTCATTAATAAATTCAATTTTAAATGGGTTATGCTTAAACAACTTTTTTGCCTCTTGTTCAGTAATTTCTTTGTAAACCAATGGAAGGTTTTTATTAATTATTTGCTGCATTTTCTTTTCGATTAACGGGAACATTTCTTCAGATATTTCGATTAACCAACGGGAATCGTTGTACCAGCCTTCGTCAGTAGCTGGTCCCATAGCTCTTAACACTTTACCTGGGTAAAGTTCTTCAATAGCTTGGTTAAATACATGTTCGCATGTGTGACGGATTTTTCTTAGATTTTCATTGTTCATACTATAATTTTAAGAAATTTAACTAAATTTGTCTTTTGAAAAATTATATTTAATTATCGTGTAGATAGAAAGCAAAACATTTAACCCCGAAGGGTTGTGGAAAACTTTGAAGTGTTTTGCAGGATTAATTTAAACTCCATTAACGAAGTATAGCATAAAAAACAATTCTCCTATGCCTCGGCCATTGCCGGTTGGGATTGTGTTGAAATATGTGCCTGGTAAACTTTGTACCAAAGATGATCTTTATTTACTTGTACAATTTGGCCCCACACGTTAGACTTTTCAGCCATCCATAAATTACCTTTTACATCGATTGCATAAGCAAAATTATTTTTTTCACTTATTACTGTTGCATCAATAATACCACTGCTGGATATATCTACTCGGAACTTAAGTTTTCCATTTGGTGCTATGTAAGCGTTAGGAACAAATTCTTCATATTCATCTCCTTTGGGATCATGCCATGCCATAAACTTAATTTAATAAGTATTATTATAAAAGGCACAAGATGTTGTATAGTTGTTCGCAGGTAAACACAACATCTTGTGGAATAATACCACTGATACTGTTTTTAACAAGGATTTTTTTACTAAAGTTTACTGGAAATTTTAACTAGAGCCATTTGGTTTATGTTTGATAAGTTTCGCCTTTAAAACCTGGAAATCAGTTTTTGAGCTATTATCCGGCTTCCAAAACAAACCATTTTGCCCTTCGACCTGGAATGTAACCACATTAACATTTATTGATTGACCGAGAGCGTAAACCTCTGCTGCAAAACTATAGCAATTATTGTTGGAAAATCCGTAACAGTCTTGGGAAGGCTTAATTGTAAATTTGTTACCAAATAGCTCTATTAACAAATCACCATTTTGATTAGTTTGCACGGTGCCTTCATAATAATTACCATCTAGCTCTGGTTGGTAAGCTACGTCAAAATCCATGGATGGATAATACCAGAAATTTGAAAAATTTGGTTAGAGGGTTGTGAAAAGTTGAGTGGCCTGAGCAATATTTATTGATGTATTGTGATTTTGATTTTTAGAATTATTTTGCAGGTTATCAATTAAGTTTTCGATTATATTAATCTTTTCGGCGATTTTATCCACCAGATCATTATCCATTGACTGAATGTCTTTACCTACAAAATGAGCAACAACTTCTTTAGATCCCATACATAAAAGTACATTCACACCTTTTGCATTTTCTATTATGGGGCAAATATAATTTTCATTTGTTGTATTGATTAATAAAAGCTTTTTATCTTTGTCATCTTTTAAAACTTTGAGTTTATCTTTTTGGATGATTATTTCAAAATTTTGCATATCAAAATCTGTATCGACTTTTTTATAGTAAACATTTCCTGCTTTAAAAACTTCATTAAACACTGCAAGCAATAAGCTTTCTTTAACCAGTTCAAAATCTTGAGGGAAAAGATCTGTCCCAAGAGCAATTTCTTTATTTTCATATTTAACACTTAGTTTTGTAATCTGCTCTTCATTGACTTTAGACTCACTGGATTTTACTTCAAGTGCATAAACGTTATCTATTTGAGGGATTGCGATAATCGCCATTTTTAATCTTGTTTCTTTTTCAAACAAATACACAGGTGTAGCAGCCTCTATAATTACTTTACCCAAAACTTCAAGTACTACATCCGAAATTACCTGCCCACCTTCCAGCAAAAAATTGTCTTGAATATCAATAAAATTATCTTCTATTAATTGTGTGTAGTTAAAAATCCAGTTCATTTTTAATTGGGTTTCATTTTTCCTAGTGCATATTGCTTGGCAGCTTTTTTCTTAGCCCGGGTAGCTGTCCTTCTATCGGTATCATTAATTGTCAAGTACTCATCATAGTATTCATAATACTTTGTGGCCCCTTTCTCTGTAGTAATTTCTTGAGGGGCGTATCTGCCCGTTTTGGGATCTTTAACTGCTCGCTTTACGCCAGTTGGTTGAGTAGCTTGACCGACAGTCGTTACATTAACTAGACTTAGTAGATTACTAAAAGGCTCAACCAACCCTTTAATCAGACTTCCAAGTGTTTGTACGTTAGAGTCTGCCGCTGCCATTATTGCTTCTCGCTCCTGCTTCAATTCCTGCCTGTGCGCCTCATAGGTTTTGTCCATTCTATCATTTGCAGCTTTTATAAAACTTTCCCATTTATCAAGAAACGCTTTCATTTGGCTATCTGCATTTTCTTCTTTACGCTCCAAGGCTGCAAGCAAATCTTCTCGAAAACTCTGTATTTGCTCTGCAGCTTGTTTATCTTTTTTCATTAAGTGGTTTAAGAATTCAGAATTAATCCCTTGCATAAAGGTTAAAAGTTCGCGCTGTGTTGCAGCATTTGCTGCTGTTTGAGCAGCTTGGTTAGCATTCATAGCTTCAATTAATTGATTTAACTGAATAGCATTCTGTTGACCCTGTTGTATAACTTGGCCAAGAAATCCTAGCATTGGAGCATTATTTTGTGCTATTGCCCCTGCTAACGCATTAATAATAGCTGCTATATCAATAGGTGCTGCCGCTCCAGGTGCTGGTGCTGCTGGTGCTGGTGCTGCTGCCGCTCCAGGTGCTGCTGCTGCTGCTGGTGCTGCTGCTGCAGGTGGTGATGCTGCTGGTGCTGCTGCTAATCTTTTCCTCCTCCTTCTATCGATCAATAATAATGCTACTATAGATGCACCACCTAATGCAGCTATTAATGCCCTCCACTCATCCGAAGTAATTTCTGGATTAAAAGTGTTTAAAAAATTATTAGCATTTAAGTCAATTTCTCCATAAATCCTTAAGCCGCCGAACTGTAAATAGCCTTGAATTTCAGGTGAGGCAACAGCAGGTGATTCAACAGCAGGTGAAGTAAATTCAGTACCAGGAGATTGTGTAAAATCTGTAACATTAGCTGGTGTTATTATACTTTGAAAAACAGTACCCCTGTCTCGTTCGTTAACATTGTAAATTCTTAAAGTACCTGTTTCATCCAAAGCCGGGGTTATTACATAAGTGAGCGTTTCATCTGCTCCAGTAGATGGGTTTGTACTTGCGACCTCAATCGTGAATGGCTCCATTGTTTGAGGATTTACAGGAGCACCTGGAATCGCATAATATGTGACTACTCCAGTATTTGAGCCTCCAAGATCTGCAACTGCAATTCCAATCACTTGATCATTTTCATTGTATACATAAGTGATTTCGTCACCATACTTGTTGCCACCTGTTAACCTTCCCCACCCCATTGCTATGTCATTATCTATTCTTGACCCTGGTGGAAATCCGGTAAAAGTAAGTTGCCTTCCTTGATAATTTAAACCTTGCTCTATGGAGATAAGGTTTCTACTGCTGGCATTACCCCAAAATTGGCTGTCGGGCTGCTGAGGCGAAGCTTCTACTTGGGAATTACTCGATTGGAGTATAGTAGGTGTACCAACACTTGAATTAACTTCGGGAAGATATCCACTTTGTCCCATTGCTGCAAGCTCATCGTTATCAAAGAACTGCCCGTTAATTATCATTCCTACACTTTGTCCACTTGAATTTACAATTTCAGCTGTGTAAAAGCCCGAAGGTGATGTAAACTGGTTTATTATAAAATAATTCGCACCTTCTTCTGTAGTAAAAATACCAGTAGTATTATTAGTATAATCGTCAATAACTCTTGTACTTAAGTTGTAAATAATTAATGTTTCACCATGATAATTTACAGCGATTTCATTTCCATCAAAATCTGTACGCGGTGTGGAAATTTCGTAAGAATTAGCTTGCAAAGTGTATGTACTAGGTCTTTGGATCTGTAGTAAATTATCAAGTGAAGTTATATCACTTGCTGCAACTGTTACTCCACCATATTCATTGCCTAATATTAAACCAACAGTTTGTGAAGACGAATCTGTAGAATAATAGCCGCCCCAAACCCCTGAACCTTGGTCTAATACATAATTATTATTTGTGAAGTAATAGTTAGTAGTACCTTCAACAAAACCGTACCTCCCATCGTTAAATATAGTAAGCATTGTTGTACCATCAATTGTATCTACTTGACCATCTGCATTTATATCAAAAGAAGATGGCGTATCAGGTGGTAGAGTGTCACCATTACCTGCGTCAAACTGCGACGAATTCAACGGTTGCCGTAAAAAACGTGTTGTTTGTCCTTGTCTTGGATTTTCCGCAACTGCTTGTTCTATAGGTCTTGCACCTGATTTTGGAACTTCATCACCATTATCCCCAATCTCTCTTTCTGGTATTGGTCTTCCAAAAACATTAAGCAAACTCGATACAGCCATAAGCTGAGAGTAGTCTTTAATTCTTTCTCTTACCCAGGCATTACGCTGCTCAGGGTTTTTAAATCTTACATTTGCATAGGCCTGGAGTAGAGTCGCATATGCCATAATAACTCCAACTTTAGCTGTTGCACCTGCTGCAAACTTTTCAATTTTACCTTGAAGAGATGAAACAACTGCGTCAGATAAAAACAAAGAAGTTGCAACACCTCCTGCGGCAGCAATTGATTCGAAAAAAACTTGAGTTAAACCTTTAGACTGATAAACTATTCTTGAGAAATAAGCTAATCCGCTTGCCATTGCATCTAATGTTTTTGCCTTTACAGCTTGAGCAGCCGCGAATGCCATACTATCAGGGCTTGCTAGTGCTGCCACTCCCCCTAGCACCCATGACCCAACTCGTAAACCTGTGGCAACTCCCGATGATAACAATCCCAATATTTCTTTTTTACTTAATGCATTTTGAAGTCCTAGTAACTTATGACCTTCTTGTCCAACGCTTCCTCCACCCATTCCTAGTTTTTTTAATATCTCAAGCCTTTGTGCAGCGTTTTCTGTACTATTTAAATCAATAATGCCTTCTATATTTAAAACTACTTTGCCGTTTAATTCTTGCTTTTTAATATTTACTGCTTTGCCCCACCCAAAATTTTTACCTGTTATGCCTTCTAAAAAACCTTCACCATATTCACCATATTGTGACATTGCGGACATTTTTTCACGTATCTTTTTAACCCCAGGTAAAGATGTAGCAATATTAACAGGAACTTCTTTTATAGCTGGAACAATTGATTTTAAAGCCGTGCCAACCTTGAAATGTTTTATAGAATTTATAAACTTACCAACTGCAGTAGGGTTAGAGGTAGGTGCAGAAGAATCTGTAGAAGTATCAATCTCAGTTAACCCAGAGCCACTCTTATTAAAAGCATTTTGATTTTTAAACACAAAAAGATTTCCAGATGCATCTTTAGCTACAACTCTTCCTTTTGCCTGAGCAATTGCAATAAATTTTTCTAAATCGAAACCTGGGATTGTTAAAGCTTTAATTTCTACTACATCTTTCCCTCCAAAATTATTTCGTTTTTCAAGCCAAGGAGCTATTTGAGAATAAACCTGGTTAGGTAATTTAAATTCATTTTCGGTAGTAGCTGCGGTTTCTGTTTCCACATGATAACTTTCCGTGGTAAGAGTCTCTAGCTCAGTAGGGAGTGCCGATGTTGTCACGTCAGGGCTAATTGCATCACTCATCTTTATTATTTAACAACTTTATTTTATACGCCTGCCTGTTAATCAGATTACGTGCATAAGATTCTATTAACTCTTCTTTTTTCTCGTCTGAAATATCTTTTGTATTAACTTGAGTGGCTAATTTTACAAGAATCTCAATGTTTTCCTGCATTGTTGTTATCATATCTTTTATTACAGCTATAGATTCATCTTCAATAGATTTTCCCGTTTTTTCAAAGTATAACTTTGAATATAAGTCTGGCATTTGGGCTTCTGTAACTTCTTCACTGGCTGCTGCTTTTTCTATAGCCATTACATCTTCATCGTTAAATGTATTAAGCAATAGCTGTTCTATAAATTCCGCAATAAGGGGTTGGACAACAAAAATAAAAAGGTCTATGCCTTCGTCTTCAATTCCAATTTTTTGAAGTAAGGCTGTTAAATTTTCTGAAGCATCCATAGTTTAATATTTTGCATTTAGTTTACAAGAGTAGCGAATTGCATACAACAGATTTAAACTTATTCAAGAAAGGTCTTTTTGTTTATCTTTAGATTTTGGATTTCTAAATTTTTAATCTTTAAATCTTTTATAATCATTTTACGTATAACAACTAACCCTATTACAATTGCCCCAAGTACTATAGCTCCAAGGGCAAAACTACCTGTAGCAATTGCTCCTACCGCAAATTTAGGTAAAGAAATACTTTGATTTTTCATATTTAAATCAGTTTAGCAAAAAGAAGTTCAGATTAAAAAACTAGTTTAAGTTTTTTTTCTGCCTCTAAAGTATCGTGGTGAATAATAGGGCTTTTTGACTAAACTAAAAAACTTCTTTAAAGACTTAAAGTCTTTAATAAACAGGTAGCTGCATATCATAAAACCTACAAAGCAAATTCCCGCAAGTAAAAGTGGCTGAGTTGATTTTGATACATGGCTATAATTGGTGAATAAAATTGTATCTAGTGAAATGTTTGTTTGAGTAAGATTTGTGGTGGTGGCGACACCTTGAACTTCTTCCGCCTTTGGCGGAACTTTTTCTTTTGGTGTCGCCACACTTGTTGTTTTTTTGTTAGCAGTTTCTTCAGTTTTTGGAATTATTAATAAATCAGAAAGATAGCGTGGCAGAATTCTATAATCTTCATTGTATTGGCTTAAAACTCCTGTAACTTTTGAGTAATCTCCTTTGCTTTTTTCTACCTCAATGCCTGTTAAAGTTTTAATATTGACTTTTACAATTCCGCCAGGTGAAGAAACATCAAAACTGGTTGAATAGTTAGCGGTTATAAGTCCTTCTGTATAAACGAGCATACCTTCGAGAATTTCCAGGTCAACAAAATGATCTTGATTAAGTATGGTTGGTATAGGTGCATTTGCCGAACTTAATATTGTGATATCTTCGTTTTTTTCTACTACTATTTTAAGCTCGCTGTATGATTCTTTGAGCTTGCCTTTAACATTGATTTGATCACCAGAGTGAATTGAAATGTCGGAACTGTCCGGCAACTCCACCTTAAGACCTGCGTTTTGGGATTGAATATAAAACGAATTTTCTAAAAGTTTATTCGGCTCAACATTTACAATGCCTGTCGTATAAATCAGCGAGTCAAGAGGTTGAGACCTTGCATTCAAAATATCAATAAGTTCAAGAATTTGGAACACATTTTCAGCATTTGGACTTGGTACTTTGCAAAAAGCATACTCTCCATTATCTTTGTTAAGACCATAAGAAACGCTTGATGATGTTTGAGGATAAGTTAGAGTTAATAAAATATTTAATTCTTTATCACAAAGATAAATATTATCTCCTGAATTGTTAAGTGTTGCCGCCAACATACCACTCGGTATAGATTTATAGCTTTGCGGATCAAGAGTTATTCCAGTAATTATTTTTGATGTTGCAACACATTTATTTTCGATAACTTTATCATGAATTATGTTGCCCTCAAGGACTATTTCGGTATCATAGGGGTTATAAAGCTCTACCCACTCTTCTTCACCAGCGGAAGGGCTTGGGTAAACTTCTGAAATTAAAGGTACATAAACTGGGTCAGCTTCTTCTTGAGCCATTACTACCGTTAATGGCATAAAAAGATAAATTAATAACAACACAATTGAAGCTATAGATTTCATTACTAAGTTAGTAACTGTCTAAGTTTACCATAGTAGTAAAGAAGTAAAAAGTAAAAGCTCTACTGTGTCATGCAGAGCTTGTTTACCTGCCTTGGGCATGGTCGAAGCATGGTCGAAGACTGCCTACCGTTTCTGCCTCCTTTTAGTTCATAGTTTTTCACTTTCCTTTTGTCATTTTTACCCGTAATCAATTTAATACTCTTATTAGTAGTAACTTTTCATTAAACATATCATCCTCTTCCCTTTTAGTACATGTAGTATTTACTTATCCCTTTTACTAACTTCTTTTTAGCTTTTCGTTTTTACTTCTACAATCTGTCATCTACCACCTGTTTTGTCATGCTGAGCTTGTCGAAGCATGGTCGAAGACTTGACACCATGACCACAGGATAACACTATGGCTAGAGGATGAAGTAAGATCTTACAGACAGCTTTTTGTGTTCTATATTTATTTAGGCTTATATTCACAATAAGCTATAATGTTCAATGCTCAGCAAACAAATCAAAACTCCACTACCCTACGGTAGAATAATAAACCTGTTTGGACAGGAATATGGTATTGATTTACGAAGTGATATAGATAGTAAAAAAGTTTTTATAGTTGGCAAAAATATTATGCTTCCTGCCAAAACACAAACAGAAGCTAGTTTAAAGTTAACAAAGTGGATGATAAATTTGGCAAAAGATTATATTCCTAAAAGAACACATGAAATTGCAAATGAATATGCATTTAAATTTAACCTAATAAGAATTAAAACACATAGAACACGCTGGGGCAGCTGTAGCAGCAAAAAAAACTTGAATTTTAACTATCGGCTAATTACAACACCTGCAAAATGCATTGATTATGTAATTATCCACGAGCTTGCACATACAGTTGAAATGAATCACTCTTACAGATTTTGGGACTTAGTAGAAAAGTGTATGAAAGACTATAAAATCTGGAAAAAAATTTTAAGAAAATATGAGAATAGGCTATAGAAGCCATATGGGAGACACCGAATGACAGTTGGCAGATTTTTCCTTTTTACTCCTCATTTCTTTTCTCAAATTGATTCCTTTGTTTCTCAAGTCTTCTTTCGAACCTTGCCTTTTTAGCCAAATCAGATGTTGAGAAGGTTACATAAGCTTCAGTTAAAAGCCTTTTACCAAAACCATATTTATAAACAACAAATCCAATGAGCGTTAGGAATATTCCATATATCAAATAATCCCTCGAATCACCAAAAATTGCTGTTTGAGGAATTACTGGTATTCTGCAAATACAGTTATTAGTACAAGTTTGGCCAGTTGGGCAACCGGTTGGGTTGGCATTATAGTCACAAACTTCTCCATTATTAATTGTTCCATCTCCACAGAATGGATTAGCAGCACATACGCATGTATCGCTACAGGTTTGACCAGCTGCGCAACCAGTAGGGTTAGCTAGTGGGTCACATTGTTCAGTTGATTGTTTAACCCCATCGCCACAAAATGGATTTGGCGTTGGGGGAGGCTCTTCTTCACAATCACCAGTATAACCGGCTATTCCATAGTCTTGACCGTTATAGGTAACATCAATTTGTATACACTGTCCGCATGCTCCAGAAATAGACACTGTGCCTGGGCCAAAAGTACCTTCTTGCTCATTAGTACTTGTACCAACACAGTCGGCGTCTGTTGTTCCTGCTGCTGCTGCTCTTGAGTAAGTAGATCCTTGTAGCGGACCGCATCCACTAGAAATAGTCATAGAACCTGTAACACTTGGGTTATCAATTACACAAGAAGTACCTCCTCCTCCTCCTCCATCATCTCCACCACCTCCACCATCATCATCTCCACCACCGTCACTAGGCCCGCATGAAGGATCTGATGTAGCGCAATTGACTACGAGTCTGCTACCCGTCCCACCACTTGGACATGCAACTGCAACACATTTGCACCTAAAGGGCTGCTCACCTCCCTGACATCCAAGGTCGTAGCCATTAGATTTTCCTTCGCACTGTGTATCATCACTGCAAGATGCATCAGTACCGCAAACTGTAGAACAATCATTGCCACTGCTATTACTTGAACACATATTGCAATTGCAACAGAAGCCAGAACTACACTCTATTTCTCCCCCAGGGGTGCAAGATTCACCTGCAGAACCTCCATCATCCACCCCCACATCTTGATTAACCTGCACTGCAATAAAAATAGAAAGCCCTGCTAAAAACAGGGTAAGAATAATAAGCACAATTATAGTAGCCTTTCGTGACCCGGACATGATGTTTGAAAATAAATGTTACTGACAACAATTTATACAAGAAAAACCCAAAAAGCAACTCTACGCAAACTTATATCTTTTATTTTTAACTTTTAGCTTCCAATGCTATTATATTTAAGTTTAATTTTTTACAAACATCATGGATTTTATAAAAAACATAGGAACAGGAAAGCTACTGGTTGGATTGACAGTTATAGTTAGTGTTGCTGTGCTTGCATTGCTGGTGCTAAGCCGAGGTGATGAGCCTACAGTACGAGAAAGACAAGTACTCGAAATAGCAGAACTTATTGGGCTCGATAAAGAAAAGTTCTTACAAGATTATAGAAGTGAAGACGTAAGAAACACAGTTGCAGCAGACCTAGCCGAAGCAGATGCCAGGCAGGAAAGGCTTGGTACACCATCGTTCTTTTTTAACGGAGAGCAAATACAAGTTCCTTCAAGCTATGAAGATTTAAAAAATAAAATTGAAACTGCTATTACAACTCTCGGTGAAGATGAGATATTACTTATTGAAGAGTTTTTTGACTACAGGTGCCCGTTCTGCGCTATTTCTTTTCCATACACATACCAGGCAAAAGTTGAATTTGGCGAAAAAATTCAAGTTAAACACAGATTTTCACCTTTAACCTCGTTGGCAGGTCACCAAGATGCAGAATCCTGGGCATGGGCTGCTCAAGCAGCAAGATTACAAGGTAAATTTTTTGAATACTCTAAAGCAACCTTTGAAAAATTACATGCAAATCTTGATTTTGCGGCAATTGAAGGATTAAGTTCAGAAATTACAGCAGAGTAAAATGAGAAAACACCGTTTTTTTACTGAACGGAAAAACATTCGAGAAGGCTCCAGTGTAAAACTACTTGATGAAGAAGCCAAACATGCTAAATATTCCTTAAGGCTTACAAAAGGTGATAAAGTTTTTCTTTTTAACGGACTTGATGAATTTGAATGTGAAGTTTATTTGATTACAAAAGATGTCGTTATGGTAAGAGTTAAGAAAAAGCTCAATATTAATACACAAGAAAAAAAAACTATTAACCTTTATTTGGCAGCTATAAAACCATCTCTTTTTGAACTTGCAGTTGAAAAAACAACAGAGCTTGGAATATCTACTA
>CAZUKH010000002.1:78450-140611 GCA_964620955.1 uncultured Candidatus Saccharibacteria bacterium
TCACACTGCTGTAGATTTAAAAAAAATTTCCAACAAAAAAGAACGAATTGAAAAAGTGATTTTAGCAGCATGCAAGCAAAGTGGTAGAGTAAGTATACCTACATTTAACAGCGGAATAGAATTTAGCCAAATTGCCCCACAATCATTTCCAAAAGAAATTACAGTATTTATGACTCTTCCAGGTAACGAAACTACGATTAACAATGTCATAAAAGATTCACGGCAACTAAACTTACAAAACTATTCTACAATAAATATTATTATTGGACCGGAGGGAGGTTTTTCAAAAAAAGAAATCAATTATGCTAAAGAAAAAAACTGGGTTTTTGCAAGCTTTTTTGAAAACGTTTTAAGAAGTGAAACAGCGGCTATAGCCACAGTGAGTATAATGATATCTAGTATCTATTCCCTCTAAAATCTATCAAATCTTTAATTCATTTCGTTCTCTAGCCATAGTGTTATCCTGTAGCCATAGTGTCAAGTCTTCGACCATGCTTCGACAAGCTCAGCATGACAAGACAAGCTCAGCATGACACAGTAGGCTCAGCATGACAAGACAGATTATAGAAGTAAGAAAAAAAAGCTAAAAAGAAAAAATTGAAGGGATAAGTAAATACTACATGTACTAAAAGGGGGTCTGGGGGTAGGTTATGTTTCATAACAATATAAAGGGTATAACACTAAGCTACCCCCAGGCTTTTGCTACTTTTTGCAAAAAGTAGGGAAAAGGATGATATGTTTAATGAAAAGTTACTGAAAAAAGGAGTATTACACTGATTACAGGTAAAAACAAAAAGTGAAAAGCGAAAAGATAGCAGCAGGCAGAAGACAGAAAACGGTAGGCAGTCTTCGACTATGCTTCGACTATGCTTCGACAAGCTCAGCATGACAAGACAAGCTCAGCATGACACAGCAGATCTTTTACTTTTAGTTTATAGTTTTTACTTATTTTACGAATTTAGCAAAGCGAAGTACGAGAATCGAACTCGCGTCTCCTGCTTGGGAAGCAGGCGTACTGCCTCTGTACTAACTTCGCTTAATTGTTTAGAAGATTTTAACACGTATTACAACAACTGCTCTTTTGTTTTTAATTCGAATGCCCCAATCGCAACAGCCAAAAATCCTGTTATTATTAAAAATGTGAACACATACTCAGCAAGTAAAACAATCCTTTGATCTTCAATGCGCGATGCAGGAATTAAAATTTTCACATTTTCATCAAAAGTGGAATTAATAATCGAAAGCTCTTCTTCTGACAAAGTACTAAAATCAATTTGGTTTCCTAATACCTCTTCAAGTGGTTGGTTAAGTTTTTCGAGAATCTTCTCAAAGCCTTCTACATCTTCAATGTTTATTATTCTGCCGTATATACTCAAAACCTGACCATCAAGTGATTTATCCGACCTTACAATAAGCTTATTTCCATATTCGTTTGTAGAAAAATAATAATTTCCATCAACAGATTTTATTTTGAAAAAAGGACTCGGAGTTGCAGTTATTGTTGTATAAATATTACCTGTAAAACTAGTGTTTAAATCTTCAATACTTTTTACGCTAATCTCTTTTACACTTAACTGGTTTTGAATCATTCCAAAGTAAAGAAAAGTAGATACTAACAAAGAAACAGCAATTGATATTGTCAGCTTTGATGTATTTACTAACATAACGTTTACTTAACTAATAAACTACTAATGCCATTCTGCCAGAATACGACCAAAAAGCATCAAATGTCCACCGATCCATCCAAAATCTACCCAACCATGGGTCTTGAATATAAAAAGCATCAGGATTGTTAGGATTGCCATGCACACCGGTAACAACAGTACCATGCATTCCGTTAAATGCATAGACATATGTTCCATCCCATGCTGTCCAGCTAATATTCTGACCCCCACCAACTCCGTTATATCTCCATACAATAACTGGATGACCTTGCACAATAGTATTTGCCATGTCTACAACATTCCATCCTTCTCTCGGCTCAGAATAAACACCCCTTGCAGACAGAATATTTCTTATTGGAGGCCAATACACACCGTAACCCCAGTCTCCGTCTGCGGTACCAACATATTCTCTGTATGGATTACCTATCCAAGTATCACCGATTCGCTGGTCGTTATAGCCTATTTCAGAAATCAGCGAATACGCATCTGCACCTATTCCTTTCCACGCTAAAACCATAATTGCAGTGTAAATATTGCAAGAAAAACTCGTTTGTTGAAAAAATAAAGGCACTTCAAATGCATAAGAGTTAGGTCTTATTGTAAAACTTATTACTATTGGTGTATCACTATCTAACCCATAAATACTTTTAATTCCTGCTGCTACGGTTACTGTATAGGTTGTGCCCAATGCAAGAGAAGCATCAGGCTTAAATATCATTCTATTACCATCCCATTTAAACTGTCCTGTAGCAGCTGGGGCTATACTAAATCGCGATTGGGCATCCGCCTTATCTACTTCCTGATTAAAATCAAAGTAAACTTCAGTAGTTTCATCAACATAGGTTGACTTATCTCCTGGCGCAGCTAATAAAATCCATACTCTCCCTATTGTTTTAAACTGATAGCTTAAATCTTTTTCCAGCACTCCACCCTTACTGCTTTTTAAGCCAGAAGAAATTGTTAGCTTGTAAACCTTTTCCTTGTCAAATAACTGAGTATTGTTAAATACAAATGTTCTATCATCAACCCATTCAACTTCACCATCAATAGCAGGATCGAAAATCAAGTGATCTAATAACATTGCTTTATTAGGAGGCTCTTCAAACTGAACTTTAATTTTTTCATCTACCTTCACGCTTTCTCCAGTAGGGTAAAACGATTGTACCAGGGGCTCTTTAGGAGTTTTAAAGTTTATTTCATAAACAACAAAATCTTTTGCATAACTGGTTACTTCTCTTGTAGAAATATTAATAGTTTTTGGCTTTAAGGTTAATGTAAGTTTATATTCTGTAGCCTGTTTTAACATATTAACAGGGGTTATTTTTATGGTTTTAGTCCCAGTATTTTCTAATATAATTTCTGTTTGAGGAGCAAGCGATGCCTCTAAATCTACGAGCTCTTGATATTCTTGGTCAAAATTTACAATTAAAGAATTTTCTCTGCTAAAGTTATCTTGACCTTCTAACGGATCTGACGACTCAATTTTTGGAATTGGCGTTGCGAACATTTCAAAACCGTACTCATGTTCAACTGCATCTGTAATTTTGTTGATACCTGCAATGTAAGTAATAAACCTGCTGTCGGGGAGAGGTGTTTCTTGTATATAAAACTTTCCGTGTCTTGTAAGTGAACTAATTCCAAGATACGAATCCCACTCCCAGGAACCTTTGAGTTCAGGCACTATTGAGGCCTTAAGTTTTTCTACTCTTACTGGAACATTAATTTTTACTTCTACAGGTGAGTTGTAATTTAAAATTGTTCCACCATTATTAGGAATTGTATACGAAAACTTTGGGTGTTTTTTGTAATAAGCAAAAAATAGTATTGATATTACAGTTATTAAAATAATTACCCAAACAACTCCAATTCTTTTTGCCTTAAAAATATTAAATGGTTTTCTTTTAATTTTGAAAATTCTTTTTAAAAAATAAATTAAAAGAACTAATAATCCCAAAACAATTACCGCAAAAACAAATACAAGGTATATATCAAAATCTAGATTTTGAAAAAACTCAATAATCCAAACAATTTGAAACTTTTTGGCATAGAGAGTAGCTGCCAAAATTACAGTGAGTATTAAAAAGACATACAGTCTAAAAACTTTAGACTTAAAAAGTTTTCCTGGCCAAAGTTTTTTAAATAGCCTAGTTAGTTTTTTATTTTTTTTTGCTTTTGGATGCTCAGCAGGTTTGGCACTCACTTCTCTTAATAGTGGTGGTAAATCGTGAATAGTTCCTTTTTGTGGCTGGCTTGTTAAATCGCTATCCATTAAAACAAAGTCATATCAAAATTAAAGTAAATACTTTCTAAAGTTGAATATACTAGTGGCCCTGAATCTTTTGCGTAATCATGCATTCCAGTTTGGTCAAACAATCCTCGAATTTTATTAGAGTCGAAGGTTTTAAATTGGTGTGGGTGACTTAAGTATGTTACAACCTGTGGTGAATCCATAATCGGTTTGTAGTTTGCCAAAAATCTCTTTACTAGCTCGTTAGCATCAAACCAGTAAGAATCTGCGCCATTATTTGGGAATTCCCATAAATTAAGTGTTGGTGGCAAAGAAGAATTTATATCATTTATATTTGGTTTATACGGCTTAGTAGTTATTGCCAAGTTCCATGGTATTGGAGTGCTGGAGCCAACAGATGGATTTAGTAGCCCTGATGTTCTGCCCGATGAATCAACTGAAATACCTGAGTCTTGTAAAGCTTTTAAAACATTAGGCCCAGACATCCAAGCACCTGATCTAAAAGATACAGGTTGACCAATACCTCTTTCTTTAAACTTTTCTATTGACCACTCAAAAACTTTCATTAAATCTTCGTACGAATACGCTTGAAGCTTGGTTTCATCGCGTCCTATGCCAACAATTTCAGATCCAGGGACTTTTTCAACTTCTACTTGCGCAAGCAAGTCAGGATACAAATGAATATGTAGGCCGATTTCCTCACCAAACTCTGCCCTCCTTTGTAGTATCCAGTTTGTGTAATACGTTGCATGATCAGGAGGCACTGGAAAAGGAGAAAACTGGTTTTCAACATAAATTCTTGGATTGAAATAATGTGTAATTTTTGCTCCGTATTTGTTAACAATATCGGCTATATCTATTAAGTCAACCTGATTAACCCCAAAGCCTTCCCAGTCTAATGACCAGTTTACAAAAATTGGGTATGAAACAAAGAACCGGTTTTTTTTGCTTTCATATATTTGTATGCCGTTTTTTACTTCAATATCTATAGTTTCAATAAAGTATGTACCCACAGGTAAATCTGCCAGAGGAACTGAGTAATTAAACGGTGTACTTGTTTGAAACTCATCAACTAAGCCACTTTTGAGTTCTTTTCCTGCTTCGTCTGTGATTGCAAATCTAACTTTAGAAAGTGAAGATTTTTCTGACACTAAAGCAAAACTTAAAGTCGAGTCTCGATTATCGTTAAATCCTTTTAAATGCCACTTTTTAAGCAAATTCAACGAAATTTCTTTAAATTCGGGTTGTGCAAGCTCTACATCAAAAGTACTTGCATAAGATTGTAGGTCTTCTACAACTTGTTTTTCGGAAGGGTACTGATTACCAAAATAAAAAAAGTATCTTGTGCCTCTACTTTCAGCCAGCTTAAATTTTACAGTAATTTTATCCGATCCTGGGTTTTCAATTACTGTAGGTATTTCTTTATATTCTTGGTTAAAACTAATAACTCTAATATCTTTACCATCCTGAAATAGTGAATAACCTTTTGAAATGTATTCTGCATGGTTGATACTAAAAGCTATTGTTTGTCCTGAACTTTGTACCATACCAATCGGTATGATGATTTCTGCACGGCCTAAATACTCGTCATTCCACCACGATTTGCCTGTGGTATCAAGCACCCTTTCAAAGCTTGATTCTGCCCTTATTTGTAACTGGCTTGTATAGTCACGATTTTGATTATACGCATAAGCTATTAACGAAAAGGATAACAGTCCAAGTGTAATTAGTGATAAAGCTTTTTGACTAGAATTGTTTGATAAAAATCTTTTGTTTAATATGTTGGTGAATTTAACAGCAATACCTGTTGCAACTACAGTTATTAACCAAAATGCGATTATTGAAATGCTTCTGTTAAAATAATATATTGCATAGCCTGCAAGAAAAGCTTTTGCAAAAAGTATTATTACAATATGCCAAAAGAAGAACAGCATTGAATTTTTACTTATAAACTCAATAACACTTCTAATTATTTTATTTTGTAAAACAGGAGTTTTTACTATTCTATCTAGAACTATTAACATTAAGTATGCAGCGGCTATTCCGATAGTAATAAAAACTAACGAAGGAGGAAATCTACCTGTATAAACTGAAAAGTTAAGAAAATCGATTTGTTGGTTGAGTTGAAATATAACACTGCCTAGAGCTGCAAAGACTGCTACTGCCATTGTTAAAACCCCTAATTTAAACTTGCTGTGAGCCTTATTGGCATACATTCCATAAAGAAGTTTACCTACAAATATCCCTATTAAAAACACCATGAAATACTGCAGCATTGGGAAGGTATGGGTGTCGGAGTATCCTGCGAAAATTGATTTAAAAGTGTTTGACCTTAAATCTCCAAGATCAATGTTATAGGTAATATATCCCCAAAAATAAAATATGATAGATAATAATGCTGTTAAGAAAATGCTTTTAGAAACTTTTCTATAAAATCCAGAAAATAATGCTACAGAAAGTGTTAAAAATACAAACGGAATAAGGTACTCCGTATAGGGTGGTATTCGCTGAAAAAAGAAAATCCTGACTAGATCTCTTATCCACTCTAAACTTGGTGTACCGTAAAATCCAAGGCCGAAAACCCATAAAGAAAGGCCAGCAGTTAAGTAAAAAGCTACTAAAATTATAAGCGATTTTTTAATAAGTTTGCTTTTTTTAACACTAGTAAAACCTTTTGTTGCTAGGAAGTTTCCGCTGCCTGAAAGTAGTAAAAACCAGGTAAAGCAAAATGTGCCCCCAGCTAAAGAAATATATTGAATTAAACTATTAGACTTAAAACTAAAAAAAATTGCTGTAACGTGGGTAAAAATCATTAATAGTATTGTTGCAGCTTTTAACCAGTCTAAAGACTGGATTCTAATTTTTAAAGGCAAAGACTTTGTAACTTTTACATAATCTTTTGTAAGCAGTGGTTTTTGTTTAGTCTTTTTCGGACCAGGTGATTTTTTCATGGTGATTGAGGTTCAAGGCAAGATGTAGTGCTGCATGAGCATAAGGTAAATACCCAAAAAGCAATAAATTTAAAATATTTATCGGTATCTCAAAAATTACATTTTTAACTAAGCCAATTATAGATATTTTTAGTTCAGAATAGAAGATCAAAAATAATTTAACAATAATAAGAAGAAAACCAAGAAAAGGAAGGAAACTCAATAATTTGGCAATTACTTCAATTTCTGTTTCTAAATGCGCATAAAGTAAAGACGAAACCAATGAAGTAATAAAGCCTACTTTGACAAAAACCATCGACTCTAAAGCTTTAACAATGTCTATCATCTTTATAATTATTGGTATGTTTGGGTTTTTAAAGATTGTCTTAAAAGCAATTTTAAGACTAATGACCCCATAACCCCAGCGGTAAAACTGGCTATATTGTGAAGTAAGGTTTTTAAAAATATTTTTATCGTAAATACCATGGAGAGATACAGAAGTTAAAAGTGGAACATTTCTCCAGTCGGAGTTGTATAGATTGTAAGGACGCCAATAAAAAGGTGTATCGTCTATGGCGATGGATGTGTCCCAATAACCTGCATTTATTAAAGTAGACAGACTTAAGGAAAAACATGAGAAAGTATACCTAGCTGCCGGTCTATAGGTGGAAGATGAAAGAATTGAAAGAGTTAGTGAAGTAGAAAGAATTTTTGAAAATAACCTTAATTTTTTAAAATTGTTTTGTACTTTGTACATCGCTGGCTGGAAAAACCGTTTATCTTTTTTAGGGTGATTAAGCCAAGTGTAGGATAAACAACTAAAGAAGTTTGGGTTAAACACTGTGTCTGCATCAGGAATAGTAGCAATTACTCCAGACTGATTACCAGCAAAGAACTTTTTTACTCCTTTTTCGACCGCATGTTTTTTATTTGACGCTGCGCCTTTAACTTCTCCTGGCAGGTTAGAAGGATGATAAGCGATTGTAAAGTTTATATTTTTAGAAAGCAGGTAACTATTAACTTTCTTGCCAGTAAGTAAATTACAATGGTTATCTTCAAAAGACACTGATAAAAACAGCTTATTTATTGGATAATCCTGGGTTAGTATTGAGTCTAGTGTTTTTACTAAAACATTGTAAGGCTCTTTATTTACAGCAATGGCAATTAGGTGTAAGGGAAGTCTTCCGTTGATTTTTGTTACCCAGTCATTTGATTCGGCTAATATGATTTTTATTAGCCCTAATATTGAAAACAAAACATAGGTTGTGAGTTTATACAGGCTGTATAATGCAATAGTTAAACAAAATACTACAAAAGCAGCTTTATTTGAAAAGTAGAGAAATATTGGAAGAGTTGGTCCTAAAATATAAACAGATATTGGGATAATACTTATTAGCATAATTGATTATTATGGATTTTGAATAAACAGTCAACGGTTGGTATAATTGGTGACTAAATGTGCGGGTATAGTATAGTGGCTATTATGTTGGTTTTCCAAACCAAAGACACGGGTTCGAGCCCCGTTACCCGCTTATATCTATAAAATTTTCAAATGGATAAAATGTCTAGAACATGGACAAAAAAAGAAATGGGCAAGAGCTTATTTGTCAAACATACTGTCGGTCATCTTGAGGCACTTATGAAACTTGAGGTTGGTGGTTTACCAAGAATGCTGATCTGTTTTTCACTTGTAGAATTCGGTGGTAGAACTTTTGCTGTTAAAGAAAATAACTACGATCCAAGTGATAAGTACAAAGGATTCTTCAGGTTAATGTTTGAAAAGATGAGCGAATCAACTGGAAATATACTGTATTCAGAAGTAAAAGTGGTTGATGCATTATACGATGGGTGGAGGAATGGGTTAGCACATCTATTGGTTCCGACAAAAGATTTCTCAATCGGAGATGGGACTGAACAACGCAATAATCATATGAGAAAAAGAGGAAATAAAATAATAATTTCAGACAAGCAGTTCACTTGGGATCTTATGCGTACCTTTGATAATTTTATTAAAAATCATGGAGAAGAATCGGTAGAGATATTTGTCGAAGAACATAAAGAAGATCGCGCTGATTTAAATTATCATGTAAGCAGTTCGAACTTCGGACAGTAGCCCGCTCCACAAAATATCCTTGCCCAACAAAGTAATACGAAGTACCTTTAACAGCCCGCTAAAATTATTCAACCATCCGAGATATAATTTCAAATATTATTTTTATGCTGATGATGAAAATATATGTATTGGGTAGCACTGCATTTATGCATTCAATGGTAGCTGCAAGGGATGAGTTAAAGAAAACTGGATTTGATGGATGGATACACCCAGATTATGATGCATATGTTAGCGGTAATCACCCTGATCTTTTGCGACATAAAAACCTTAACAAAGGAGAAAAAGCACAAATTAAGAGAGACAGAAACTATTTCAAAGTTCATTATGAAAACATACTCATTAGTGATGCCATCTTGATCGTAAATATGAACAAGAAAGGAATTGAGAATTATATTGGTGGCAATGCATTAATTGAAATGGGGCAAGCCTATGTGAATGATAAGAGAATATTCTTATTAAATTATCTTCCAAAGGAATTACCTTACATTGATGAGATTGAAGCTATGGATCCTATTTGTCTAGGAGGCAATATAGCTAAAATTAAGGATTATGTTTGAGTTTGAAAGTAGTATTCAATTCGAACTTCGGTCAGTAGCCCGCTTTCTTCCTTCATTCTTAATCTAAACTCTAACCTGGATTCTAAGAATTAAGACAAAGCACAAGGTTAAGAATGCAGAATGTATTTCGACTTTGGTTATAAGCAATGCCACCTAATAATTACTAGCTTTTGTAAAAAAACTTCAACCTAGGTCTTCTATTTTACTAATTAATTTAATTATCTTTTCTTTATATTCATTCTTATCTAACCCTTGGTTATTAATAAAGTTTTTAAAGGCTTGTTCAATTATTGCTACGCAACGTTGCTTAAAGCTACGTAATTCTAAACTTCGCTGATTTATCTTTTCTGTCTCACTCATATCAGTTGAGTCTTTGCTTAAATCAAAGTCTATACAAAAAGTCTTTTTCGTAATTAAATCAAAAAGTATGTTTTTTGGCGCAGCATCCCCATGAATTAGGTCAAAACCGTGAAAATCTTTTAAAGATTGTAATGCACTTTTAGTAATAGACTCTGCCTCTTCTATAAGATAACCAATTCCTTGCGTATTTGTGCAAATCTCTCCTACCAGTGCAGCTAATCTATCTTCTACTGATATAACCATATTGCGTGCTTCAGTTACATGTAAATAAGGTTTTTCCATCTCATCGCCAGAAATTATAGCAATAAGTTTTAAACCAGCTTCATTACCAAGTTTTTTATAAACCATAGCTTCTCTTTTTGCCTGTTCTGCTGGCAACATTTTAACAACAACGGGTATTTCTTGCCTCTCCCTGTCCATATTCTCAACAGTGAGCATTAAACCAATTGCTTTGTGTATGCTACTTGCAAATTTAATTACACCAGGAGTGCCTTGAGGCATTGGAAAGACTTCAATTTCTGAAGCATTTATCAAAAGTTCTGAATAAGCTGAATATATTAGGGGATAGTATCTATCTGGATCATCCGGGTCATTAACTATTTCTATGTTACTTAAAACTGCTGCAAAAAAACTGTTTGCAGTTTCTACTATATCTTTCTTTTCTTCAATTACATCGAGGTCTTCATCCATATAGTCTTTGTACTGTGTAGTTTATACATTTGGATTAACGTAGTATATTTCATATCTCGCTGCAAGATGATTTATAGCAAAATAAAAGTTTTCAAATTTTTTTATTGGATTTTGATTATCGGCAATGTGAGGATATTTATTTTTTAAAAATTGTTCACAGCGTTGCAATATACCTTTTATTTGCCCTTCTAATGGCGGAGTTAGAGGAATATTTATCAATTTCGTAGCCTCTTTTGGAGCCTCGTCGACTTCAGTTACGCCACAGTCTTGTATTGTTTCGGTAGACTCCATAATAGTTTAATTATATCATTTTATAAGATTTTATTTAGACCCAATTTGAAACAAAACAACTTTAAAACTCAATCCATAGTATTTGTAATATTATTATGCATCATAAGCTTTACCGTACTCTTTGGTATGTTTTATTTGAATGAAAAGCCTGCAAAAAACCCACAAGAACAAAAAGCTGTTGATGAAATTGAAATAATAAACGTACCGCCTGGTACGGAGTATATATATACCCTTTTGCCTTATGAAAATCTCATTGAGAATAAAAGCCCAGACTTTGCAAAGCAGATTGATCGACTTTTAACACTTACCCCATCTAAAAAAGATATTGGCCAACACTCAATGCACACCGTACTGCATGGTATGCTAAAGAAATATCAAATAAACGTCTTAAATCCGCCTGTGGATTCTAGTATGCTCGAAGCTGAAATCTCAAAGATCCTGGGTACTAAACAAAAAGACTTTGGAGTGTATGTTCAAGACTTAACAAGGAATCAAACAATTAATGTTAACGGAAACGAAGTCTTTGCCCCTGCAAGCATGGCTAAAGTAGCAATGGCAGTATTAGTATTGAGAGATATAGATGCTGGCAAATACTCATTGGATACTACTTACCCAATTCAAGATTCCTTACTCTTTACAAGTGGAGATAGTCTTTCTCTACTACCAGCAGGAACAGAAGTTACAATATCACAATACCTTGAAGATATGATAATAATAAGTAGTAATACCGCTTGGTATCATTTAAACGCATTTCTAGGGGGTTCATACGAAGTTGTAAATCAACGTACAATTGACGAACTTAATGTGAATCCACTTTTTTTAGACCCACTAATAGCTACACCAGTGACAATCGGTAAAGTATTAATTGATTTATATAATGCTGAAACCCTATCACAAGAATCCAGCGAATACTTGATAAATTTAATGAAAAACGCAGTAGAGTCTAATCGTGAAGGCATAGGATCAGTTTTACCAGCTGGAGTTGAATTCGCAAATAAAGTAGGCTTTTTAGCAACCGAGACCGACTTAAGTTACATGGATTCAGCAATAGTTTTTAGTGTAACAACAGACTATGTCCTTGTGATAATGAATAAAGATACAGACTGGACAACTGCTTTAAATTATATTAAACAAATATCTGAAGTCGTTTATAACTATTTAAAATTTAATGAACTGTAGTAATTACAAATTTTATAATAATTTATGTCTAAAGAAGAGTAAATAAGAATATCAACCGATTTTGCAAAATAAGTTGCAGAAGACAAGCATATAAGAATAAAGCAAGTATATCTGTTTGGTTCCTATTCGAAAGATAAACAAAGAGAGCTTGAGGATATTGATGCTTTAATTGAACTTATTGGAATGCCTGGGAGTGAGTTTGTTAAATTCAGTCCAACTGCGTATGAAGTTATGAAATATGGTGTCTTGATATATAACGACTTGAAGAAATAGCCAGATTAACTTCTTTTGTTGTTACTGTTTATAAGATTAAGTGCAGAACTAAAGTCTAAAGGTTTTTCCAACTGCCCTGCCGAAATAAAAAATATTTGATCAGCATTTTCAATTGTGTTAAGCCTATGAGCAATAATTACTTTCGTTGTTTCTTTAGGAAGTTTTTGAATAATTTCTTCAAGCAACTGCTCTGTAACTGTATCAATATTGGCTGTAGCTTCATCGAGGATTAAAAGCTTTGGCTGTCTTAGCAAAATACGTACAAAAGCAATAAGTTGTTTTTGCCCTAAGCTAATATTATCCGAGCCACCTTTAATTTGAGTTTGCAAACCATTTTCAAACCTTTCAATAAGTTTAAGTAAACCTAGTTCTTTAAGTTTAGATTCCAACAAATTATCGTTAATATCAGTAAGCTCAGTATTACCATACTTAATATTTTCCGCTAAACTGCCTGTAAACAACAAAGGTTCTTGCAAAATAAAACCAATAATTTTTGTAAGCTCAGATTTTTTGTAACTTCTAATATCTTTACCATTTAACAATACCTTACCTTCTGTGGCATCATAGAGCCTTGCCATAAGCGCTGCTGTAGTGCTTTTACCGCCTCCCGTAGGACCTACCAATGCATAGGTTTTTCCTCGTTCAAGTTCCATATTCATTTTCTTTATTACCATATCGTCTTTTATATAGCCGAAACTTACATTCTCAAATGAAATAATTAATTTCGACTTTTCGTCAGGTTTATCGCTAGAATCGATTTTTACAAGGTTACTACTTAGCCCAAGAATTCGTCGCACTCTACCCCAAGCTGCAACAGCGGTTTGTAATTGGCTAAACAGAGTAGCCATTTCTCTTAACGGATTAAAGAATGATTCTGAATATAAAAGAAAACTAATGAGTGTTCCAAATTCGGGAATTGAGCCAGCTTTTATTGGATCCAAAATAAGAAGCTCTATTCCAAAAATAAAAATCAACATGCTTGCGATAGAGCCAGAGAAATTGTACACAGGTTGAAGAATTCCGTTTGAAATACTAGCCCAGGTTACAGCCCTTCTATTGTGTTCATTAGCTTTTTCAAAAGATTTCCTAAAGTAATCTCTTCGATTAAATACAACAGTAACTCTAAAGTTAGATAAGCTTTCTTGAATTTCAGCAGATAGCTCTCCTAGCTTTTGAAGACTATTTGAATTAGTTGATCTTATCCAAGGCGAAAGAACAAGCGTAATTATTAAAATAATGCCAAAAACGCCGAGCGCTATTAAGCCCAGTTTGTAATTTAAAATAATCATTACTATTCCGATACCAATTATTACAAATATATTTCCAAAAAATCTTAATATGGTTTCGGAAAAAGCTTGATTTAGCTTTTCGGTATCATTATTAACTCGAGAAATTAAATCTCCAGTTTTATTTTCGTTAAAGAATTGCAAAGGCAGCGATTGAAGCTTATTAAAGATATCATTACGAAGCTTAAATAAAATCACTTGACCTACCCTTCCCATAATTTTGATTTGCTGGTAACTGGCAATTGCCCCAACTATATAAATTAAAAGTAAAAACAATACAGATTCGATTAACCCTTGTTTATCGGCACTCGGAATAAACTTGTTTGTAATATCACCTATTAAAAAAGGCGTAACTATAAACACCAAAGAGTTAACCATTAAAAAGAAAAAAGCAGTTACGACACTTTTTCTTGATCCTAAAAGATATTTGTACAAACCCATAATCGAAGTGATTATGCCTGCCCGTGTTTTATTTTTATCATCTAAATCTAACCTGTAATTCATTGTGTAGATCTTTGTGAATTAAATATCTGTTTATATTCAAACGATTTTGCCAAGAGGTTTTCGTGGTTACCTTTAGCTACAATTTCTCCTTCCATTAACAAGATTATCTCGTCGAAGTCTTTGACTGAATTTATTTTTTGAGTTACGACTACAAGCGTTGTATTTGGATAATTTTGCTCTAAATTTTTGAAAATACGCTTTTCTGTTTGGATATCTACTCTTGCTGTAAAATCATCTAATAACAATATTTTAGGGTTTAAAGCAAGTGCTCTTGCAAGTGTAAGCCTCTGTTTTTGCCCCCCCGATAAACTTGCGCCTCTTTCAGAAATGACTGTATCTAACTTTTGAGGTAAAGCATTTACAAAATCAAAAAATTCAGAGGTTTTTATTGCTTTCCATATTTGTTCTTCAGGTATTTCTGCATTCCTAAATGCTATGTTTTCTCGAATGGTTGAATTAAAGATAATACTATCTTGGAAAACCATTCCAATTTGTGAATATAAACTATCTAGATTATAGTCTTCTAGCTTTACTTCATCTATTTTTATACTACCTGCATTTGGCTTAATAAGACCAGTAATAATATAAAAAAGTTGAGTTTTACCTGCTGCTGTAGGTCCAATAATTCCTACTCTAGAACCGCTTTGTACATTTAAACTTACATTGTTAAGAATACTTTTGTTTTTGTAATTTAAAGACACGCTTTCTAATGATATTTTACCTTCAATTGCTTTAACTGTAGTGCCAGTACTTTTTTGCTCTTTTGAATTAATTACTGCTGCAATTCTTTGGTATGTGGCAAACGCCCTGCCAACAGAACTTCCTAAGAAACCAAGTAACAGTACTGGTGTAATAAATGTAAAAATATAAGAAAAAAATGCAGCAAAATTTCCAGTGCTCAAAGTCCCATCAATAACTTGTACGCCTCCATACCCAAGGACTATTAGGTAAGCTATATTTAATACTGTATTGATAATTGGTACTAAAGCTGCAAACCCATTAATTATTTTTATTCCAATAAATTTTGTTTCTTCATTAACCTTAGTAAACTTATTTTTTTCAACCTTAACTGAGTTTAAAACTCTAACAAGTTGTGCCCCAACAATACTTTCACTAATGACTCTGTTTAACTTGTCAATAGCCTCTTGAGCCTTAGTAAAATACTTTTCAATTCGCTTAAAAATAATTATAAAAGAAAAAAGGAGTACTGGAATTGTTAAAATTATTGGTAAGGCAAGCTGCCAATTAATAGTGAGTAAAAGGACTGCACTTCCAAAAAGCTGAACCACAGCAGCGAAAGCAATTACCAGCCCTTGAGAGATAAACGTTTTAACTGCATCAACATCCGAAGTAAGATTTGTTAATAATTTAGCATTTGTAACTTTATTAATATATTCAAATGATTGTACCGAGAGCTTTTTAACGATTTGACTTCTTAACTCTGCTGCAATATTTTCAGTTACATAATTACTTAAAAGCGTTTGTAAAACTCCCACTATAAATATTGCTACTACAACCCCACCAAAAAGCTTTGCGTAATCATTTTTATCATATGAAAAGGTTGCGAGTGAGTCTATTGCTAAAGAATTAATCTTTGGCAGAAGAAGCGTTAAGATATTTAGCATCATTGCTAATATCACTACTACAACAATTCCTCTCCTAAATTTTTTCAAGAAAGAAAACAAGTTTGGTGTTTTTTCTTTTTTATTTTTTTGTACTGAAGAAAATTTTGCCACAAGTTTAGATTATACACCTAGGCCTATAATTTAGGAACTACATTGAATCTAAAATTATTTTAACTTGCGTGTATTAAATGTTATTATTTAGTGCTATTAATATTTAAGTAATTTTATCGTGGCAAGTCCCGAACAACAAGGTGGAGCAAGTGCAGAGCAAGAAGCTGCAAAGGCTGAGTTCGAAGCGATGCAAAAAGAACTTGGTCCTTTGATTCAAAAACTTCAGGAACTTATGAAGAATCCTGATGGGGATGCTAAAGAAAAGTTGAAACTTGCGAAAAGGATTTTTGAAATCCTCCAGAAGTTTAAAGAGATGATGGGAGAGGAGGCATTCTCACAAAACGAGCAACTTGTGCAAATTGAACAATTTGTTAATCAAGTTTTGGGTCAGTTAGAAGGTTAATTATGGAAGCTACAAGTCTTATAAAACAAAACCTAGATTTCCTGCTTAAAATGTATAAGCTGGACTTACCGCTTTCTAATAAAATTGAAATTGTAGAGCAGCTTGATATTAATCTCGATTATCTTAAGAATACCCTAGACAAAGCTACATTCAAATCTAAGTATTCTTCTACTCAGTCCAAAGTAAAAAAAGTTATTAATGATTTAACTTCACCCGAATTCGTTGAAGAACTTATAGATAAGCTTCAAAAGCTACAAAAAAGCATAGGGAGTTAATCACTACTCTTATTCTCTTACTAAGAGTGCACATGCAACCCTTGCTTCCAGTATCATCACGCTTGGCAATTATCATCACTGAGCGACTTGTAGCACTGGCTTCCTGAAACACCTAAAACATTTTGCCAGAAAAAACCGAAAAAGCCCCACCCCAGGTGAGAGCAAGTTTTGGAGCAGGGTGCGTAGAAGACAAGTTAAAGGCCTTCGATTCTTAAGGCAAAGACCCATTCTGAATTATATAGTTGACTTTATTCAACTAGATTCAAAATTAATAGTCGAAATTGATGGTATGAGCCATAATGACCTAAATGTCGCAAGAAAAGACGCAATAAGACAGAAAGAGTTAGAGAGTCTCGGTTTCAGGTTTTTGAGATTCGCAGAGTTTGAAGCTTCCCATAAAATTGATCAAGTCTTGGATACTTTGTATTTATGGCTTGACGAAAACTGGCGTTGAATTAATTCTTTTACTCAACTTTTAAGAGTAAACACTTTTCTACTAGTTTTGCTATAAGCATTTAGAGAGTTTTTCAGCAAATTTAATTACTCCAAAATCATCAAACCACTTACCCATTACTTGCATACCAACCGGTAGGTTTGCAGAGTCCATACCAATGGGTATGTTAATACTTGGTATTCCTACAAGGTTTGCTGTAACAGTATAAATGTCAGAAAGATACATTTCTAGTGGGTTATCTGTCTTTTCACCAAGCTTAAATGCAGTTGTTGGAGAAGTTGGCGTTATTAATGCATCTACTTGTCTAAATATTTGTTTAAATTCCTGCTTTATTTTTGTTCTTACTTTACTTGCTTTTTTATAAAATTGATCTGAGTACCCTGCACTTAAAACATAGGTTCCTATCATAATTCTTCGTTTGACTTCGTCTTCAAAATATTTTGTTCGTGAACTAAAAAGATTCTTTAAATAGTTATCCGAGTTTTTTTTGCCATATCTAACACCATCATATCTGGCCCTGTTTGCCGAAATTTCTGCAGGTACTAAAACGTAATATGCTGCCAAACTATACTTAACGCTAGGTAAGCTAACATTTTTAACCTCAAAACCATTAACTTTTAAATTTTCAATAACAGAGTTTATTTTTGATTCAATTTCTTGATTTAATCCTTTTCCATAAAATTGACTTGGAATACCTATTGTTTTAATTTTGCTATGGGTTGGAGCTTTATTGTGATCGCTTGAAGTAGGATCGTGGGCATCAATTCCCTCCATAATGTTTTCAAGTAATTCTACATCTTTAGCATGCCTTGCGAAAAATCCTGGAGTATCAAATGAAGAACCCATTACTCCTATGCCAAACCTAGAGTTACGACCATAGGTAGGCTTAAAACCATAAAGACCAGTCATACTCGCTGGTTGCCTTACAGAACCACCAGTATCCGTGCCAAGAGAGAAAAACCCTACTCCAGCCGCCATACTTGCTGAAGAACCAGAGCTACTCCCTCCTGGTGTTCTTGTAAGATCAAAAGGATTTTTCGCAGGACCAAAGCCTGAATTTTCACCACTTCCTCCAAATCCCCATGGATCACAGTTTGTTTTTGCAATTAAAATTGCTCCATTCTCAAGACACTTTTGCAAAACTGTCCCAGTGTATGGAGCTATAAAATCTTCCATAAATTTCGACCCGAAGGTTGTTTTAGTGTTTTTAACGAGGTAAAGATCTTTTGTAGTGAAAGGAATACCAAGCAAATTCAAGTTGTCAAGCAAATCGCCTTTCGCAATTCTTGAATCTAAACTTTTTGCAGCAGATATTGGATCGTATTGGCTGATATTTGTTTCTCCATCGAAAATAGTTATGAAAGCATTTGTTAATTGCTGAATCTCTTTCGCTCTTTTAATATGCTCTGTAACTAAATCAAGAACTGTGAGTTGTCGATTTTTTAAAGCTTGAACAGTTTCTTTTATAGAAGGAAGTTTAGGAATATCAAGTTTTTTCATTCCTGAATTATAGTTTATACTTGCAAGTTTCTCAAAATATTAATATGGATTAAAGTAGACCAACCATGCTTCTAGACAATTTCTCGAATCCATATCTTTGAGCTGTTTCAATTGCATTTACCCTAATGTTTTGGGTATTATGCCAATTCTGATAGATATTTTTTATTTTTTCAAGCATTTCTTCTTTTGATGTGACTATATAGCCGTTATATCCGTCTTGAATAAATTCGCTAGCCCCCAATGTATTACTACTAACTACAATGCAGCCCTGTGACATTGCTTCTAACATAGTTATACCAAAAGATTCTCGAATACTCGGCATCAAAAATATGTCAGCTTTTTGTGCTTTATTAATAAATTCTTTGGAATCATATTTGTGAAAATCTATAAGAAGATTATGCAGATTTCCCGAAGGCTTAAACCCGTTATTTGTTCCAATAATTTCGAATTGGTACTGCGGCATTTGTAAAGCAAGGTACTCAACCCAATCAAGTCTTTTTACCGGGTCAAGCCTGCCCATAAACAGCAAATTATTATATGGGTTTCCACCAAGCCTTGCTAAGGATTTAGACTTTTGATTTAAAAAAATGTCGTCTATTGCATGTGGAATAAAAACTGTTTTTCGTTGTGGTACAAATCTTTTTTTTAATGGATTTATTTCCCACTGTGCTATTCTAATTATTTTTTTATAAAGCTTTAGTTCCCACCAACCTATTAAAATATCGTATAGTCTGTCGAAAACTTTGATTATTGAAGACCTGGAAGGGTCTTTGTAAAAAGGACCGTGGGGTGTTAAAAATACTTTTGCTCCAATAAGCTTACCTATTATAACTCCCATTAGTGAATGGGGATATCTATAGCCATGAATGAATATGTATCCAGGGCGCAAACGCAACAATTGAAATTGAAAGAAAAAAAATATTGCGTTTGCGCCCAGGTTAAACCATATTTTAAATCTATGTAGTTTTACTCCAAAATACTCTTCTTCTTTAGCAGAAGTTTTATTAGTACTTTTAATTTTGTTTGATGAAAAAATATGGACTTCGTGACCTGCATTTCTAAAGGCCCTTGCATCCATTTCTACACGTTTCCAAATCCCGCATGCAGAAGGGTAAGAATACGGGCATATAAGCAAAATTTTAGACATAGGGTATTTTATGTTACTATGATACTTGTAACATACTAGCATTATCATATTGTGTTTAGAAACCTAAATTTAAATTATCCAAAAAGTAGTGGAATATTCTATGAAGATGAAGACAGTGACAAATCGATTCAAATTTTAAGGAGCATTATTTTAAGAATGACGTCTTCAATGCCTGAAAGGGTTCCACTAGCAGCTTTAATAGAAGAATGCTTGAGACAAAATGTAAAGATTTGCCATTCAGAACTAAGCGAAAGTGCTTTCATAAAGTATTTTCCTGATCTCAACTTAGTTGTATTTGATGCTATCAAGATTGCGGGGCGTGATGAAAATTCTTCTATAGTACTGGTTCATCAGATAACCTTAACACTAAATTCTATCAATAATAGTTAATTGATTCTAAAAAATCATAATGAATCTCTATTACAGGTGTTATAATGATACGTTTCTGTTTATTTTTATGTAAAAGAGGATGAAAATTACATACTAATTATGATATTTGACCCCAAACAAATAGTTGATACGATCAATTTATTAGTCAAAGATACCGAGCGAATTAGTCAGAATATTTCAGCTTTTTCGCCAGATTATCATGCACTCGAGTCTGAAGAAGTACAAAGTTTTTTAAATTCTAATCCTAAAATGGGAAGAGAGGTTGACATTGGTAGCAACTATCTCCCTATGATAATAGAAGAAATCACAGGAATTGCGCTTGACCCAAAAATCTATCGTGACTCAGACGCATTCTTTGGAATAAGTCTAGCACACAAATATTTTAGCAAAAAGGTTTTGCGACATTTTATCGCATATGGTAACAATACTTTCAGAACTTTCAATGTACTTTTAATGGATGTACCCCATGTATTTAATTATATTATGTTCTCACCAGATCTTGATCTCGAATCGTTAGATATTAGTAAAATTCTGAAAACACCACTTGCAAAGGAGTCTTTAGCAAAAACAAAACGTATTTCTGATGAAACAATGGTGGCTCTAAATAGAGCCAAGAACGACGTAATACAAAAAGACCCAGTTAAAAGTTCAGGTAATAATATTAGATTAATTTCGTTTGTTGAACTTCTTCAAGATAATTCGTTTCTTGAATTAACACAAGGTATATATAAATATGCCGGCGATAATGTCGAATTCTGTAGAGACCTATACAACCTCATTGTTCATAGTATAGGAGGACTCATTGACATGAGGTTAAAACACACCAAAAATATCAGCTCCGAGAATCTAGCCAAATTCAAGATGGGATTAATGAATTATATAATTTTGGAACTTGCATCCCTCATCTATTTAACAGAAATCTCACTTTATAGAATTGAGCTAGATCCGACCAGAGAGTTTCTGACTAAAAAAAACATGTATGATGGCAAGTATCCTGATTTATGGGAGAAGTTAAAGATAAAAAACCCTAGTAGGGGACACATCAACACACACCCCAAAGGTCTTCTAAAAAAGTCTTACTAATCAACAAACTTAAAGTAATTCCCACATAGTCTGATGCAATGCTTTTAAACTTCTTGCTACATGGTCTGACCTTATCAACGTTGCCAAAGGCTGCTCTGCATTCAACTGAATTATTGCAACTTTATCCTCAAAAAATATATAATCTGCGAAATCAAATCCAGAGAAAAACTCCTTTTTAGGTAGAAATTTGTAATGATAATTTTTGTGTGCGAGTTTTACAACTTTCCTTGCATAGTCAGTATCGACAAGTATATCCCAAACATACCTATCCGGGTTAGATTCAAATATTAAATTCCAATCTGACGGAGTCTCCTCCGAAAACAATTTGTAGTACTTCTCGAGATCAGCAAACGAATAGTAAGTGTTAATCTTCATTAAGATACTATAAATATACTTGATACCTTCCGTTCCACTGTAATATTTTACGTCAACTGAATTATCGTCCTTACTCTCAGGCACCATCTTTTGGATCGCTCCAATAACATTTGGTAAATTATCCTCAAGCTTTTTGACCCTCCACTTTTTTTGCTCCAGTAAAAACTTTAGCTTCTCGGGATCTTCAGCAATAACCATTCTTCTTTCACCATAGTTTGTTTGACTAACTAAGCCCTTTTTAACAAGTTCTTCAACATTGTTATGAGTTGTCGATCTTTTTATATTTGTTTCTCGAGATAAATTCATGATAGTATTAGGACCTGTTCTTAAAAGAGTCAAATACAGTTGAACTTCACGTTCAGTTAAATTAAACTCTTCAAGAAAATCTTGTAAATGTTTATCAATCTTTTGCTTCATTTTACGTAACTATAATAAAAATTAAATATCGTCAGCTCAAACTGGCTTCCGGCTAATTATAACATAACTAATCTTATGTAAATAGGGTTAAATGTACGAATTTATGACTCCGTCAACTGACAGTGTCAAAAAGTACTCAATACTTAAGTAACAACAATAACTACTCTTTAGCAGAAATCCAAATAAGCTTGTGTAAAGCTAAAAATCCCTTTGCTATTGAAGCAGAGTTAATAACAATAATGTTAGATTCATTCGCAGAGCCGTCTAGTATCGCAACCTCATCACCAAAGACAGCAAAATTCATATTCATTAAATCTTTTGAAGGTTCGATAAATTTAAAATGAAGCCTTTCTGCCTTATAATCAAGGCTTCTTGAAACTGGCGTATCTAAAACAATACCATAAACCTCAATGTTTTCATCTTGACTATAAGATTGAACAAATTCTTCAACAAGATTTTCGTTGCCTCTAATATATCTTTCAATATCTGCTAAAAAAGTTATTTTACCTTGCTTAATTGCCCTCCTAAAAAGCCGTGCAATTTCTTTACTAGTTTTGTAATACTTGACCGCCATTATAGAATTAATACTGGACTCTGGAACAGCGTTTTGAATAACCGATACTATTGATGGCAATCCTTCAATAAGTTTCTCAACTCTCCATTTCTCCTCTTCTAAAAGCAAATTTAACTTTTGAGGATCTTCAGCAACAACCACCCTCCTTTCACCTGTAGATGACTCGCTAACCATTCCTCTTTCAACCAACCGCTGAACAATATGATGGGTTGTAGAACGTTTAACCTTAGCTAAAGCAGAGAGCTCGGCAATACTGCAAGGCCCACTATTTAACAAAGTGATGTATAAGATTATTTCCTTTTCTTCAAAACCAAGTTTTTGTAAGTAGTTTTGAACGGATAGGTATGAATCAAAATTTAATAATGACATTTTTCAAAGTTAGCATCCCAAACCAAAATTTTAAATCAAGTTTGCTCTACAGTCCAGTGACGCTTTTGTAATTATAGCAACAACTTAAGTCAATGTCTGTCGGCACTAAAAAATATTAGTAAACTAATATTTTTGACTTGAGAATTGAACCTATTTATAATATAATTAAAGGAGCCTTACCCGTTATTTATTTTTGATGACATATTCTGACTATTCACTTTCTGCAGAAGAATACGAAGAATTTCTTAAAACTAAGCGTTCTACAAAGCTTCATAATATTTGGGAAGACCTGCTAAGAAGAATAGACGACACCGAACTACAAGAAGAAGCAAAGTCCAAGGGTTACGAGCTTGTAGACAATCCAGATGTTGAAGATGATGTAATAGCATTTTATAAGATGCTTGTAATTCCAGAATCTTCTCCAAGGCTCAACCGGGTTTGGAGTGAAGATCTCTATCCTTTTGTTGTTTGTTTAAAGGACTAATTAATTGCCCCCTATCTTTTCAACCAATTGCTCAAAGATATTGCCAATTTCCTGGCAAATCTGTCCATTGTCCCCTTCAGCAATGCACATATAACCTACAAAAATAATTGTGGCGATAGCAACAATTAAAAGTACAAGCCCAATTAAGTTAAAGTTAAAAAGCTTATGTTTGTCGTATTGGCCATAATCATTACCCTCATGCACTTCTAAATTTACATTGGCATTAACAGTCGACTGTGACACATTATTGGTTTTCAAAGAAGTCCAGCCTCCAAAAGGTGCTGCCGCTGGAGTTACTGGCTTAATCCTTTCAACTTGACTTATTTCTTGAGGGCTTTTGACTTGCTTTACAGTCTTCAAAATTTCTTTTTCTTCATGGATAGTGTTTTTTTGATCTACATTAGGTAATGCTGTTTGTTCACTTTTCTTACGTTTGATTTCGAATTCTGAAGACTCATTAGCGCCTTCTTCATACTCGTGTTGTTCATCCCAAGACTTTTTTGTTTTAATTTTCTGCTCTACTGGCAATTGGTCCGCCAGCTCAGGCTTTTGTGTCCAAGAATCATCTGCTTCAGGCTTGTTTTTCTTATTCTTTGAGTCTTCAGGAAAAAACTCATCCTCCCAGTTTGCATTAAGCCTATCAACAGATTCATCGGTTAACTCGCCATCATCACCGACAATCTTTTTAGTTTCATCAATTAACCCTTTAACTTCCTGCTGGGATGACTCTTTAACTTCCTGCCCGGGAAACTCCGTAGAATCTACATCTTGCTTTGTGCTAGTTTGCAGTTTTTCATATTCATCTTGTACTAAAGGTTTTACCGCAATTGATTTTGGTTGATCGTTTTCATATATTTCAGAACCTTTTTGACCTTCTTCTTGATCTTCTTGATCTTCCTGGTCCTCTTGAACTCTTACTTCTTGATTTATTTGATCTTCAGACGATTTTTGACTTTCATCACTCTCAACCTCTTCTTCACTACTCATTTGATTATGTTCATGTTGATTATCTTCTTTTAAATCTTCATTATCTTCAGCTTGGTCGTTGGATTCGTTTTCTTTTTGTTCTACAACTGGCAATTCAATTGTACTGTCAGATTCCTCATCATTATCGTCTTCGGAAGTTGATTCTTCTTTTTGTTTTTTTAGCTCTTCTTTTAACTTTTCAAGTTTTTTGAGTTCTTCTTCATCAAGAAACTTTTCTTTAGAAATTTCTGCCATTGAATATTCTATCACTTTAAAAACAACTCATGTAATTACTACTAAAGTTTTCATCTTGAGAGTCTTTATAAGCGTGCCTAACCCAGAGGGTAAAGGCGAATGGGTAACAAGCTAATCATCACCTTGTGGCATCACTTTGACTTTTGATAAATTAAATATATAATCCTTTATAACTACTGTTTCATATTAATTTACTTATTAGTTCTATATGGAAAATGGCTAAAAACGATAAGCAGTCTAAGCCTTCTTCAGACAATAACTCTCAAAATAAAAACAACGAGGGGGACAAAAAATCTGAAAAGAAAACTAAAAAACAAGTTACCAATAAGCCACTTTTGGCTGCCCTGGTGCTTGTCGGATTAATTGCACTTGCTGCAATAGGAGTTGGCGTTTACTCACTTTTAAATACAAACAGTGATCCAAACTCAACAGGCGATAACCAAACTACTCAAACATCAGAAAATACCGAATCTGAATCTTCAAATGAAGAATCACAGGCTACTGAAAATGGATCAGAATCTGAAACAAATGAAAACTCAGATGCTACAGCTGACAACAATTCAAATGAAAATAGTACAGATTCAAACACCCAAACCAATAATGAAAGTAATAATCAAGCCGAAACCAATAACGCAGAAAATGCAGAGGGTACAATAAGCACCGCAGGAACTAATGATATTGTTACATCTGGTCATTCTGCATTAGGCTACCAAAAATCACTTGCTAATCAGGCTTCTATAAAAGCCAGTGGGATTTGGACTGCTACCGACTACGCACTTGGTGATATTGCAGGGCCAAATTACACAGTTCAACTAGGCGATACTCTTTGGGAGATATCTGAAGGTTACTATGGTACAGGTTTTAGATGGACCGAAATCTTAAATAAAAATGAAGATAAAGTAGGAACTTTGCCAAACGGAGAAAGAGCATTAATATTTCCTAATGTGGTGTTAAACTTGCAGTAAAAAGTTTTAAATAAAAGTAAAAAACCCCAAAAACGTCCGAAAGAGTTTTTGGGGTTTTTGCTGTAATTCCGAGAAACACTACTTCATCATTGAATTAACATCTTCAATGCTATTTACAACTTTTATCATTTCAACCTTGTCAGCAGAGACTGACATACTGGATGAAATTGACTGCATTATTTGGGTCCACTGGCTCCCTACAAGAATAATTGACTTGTCTTTCCATTGATAAGTATCTGCCATAGACCACAAAGTTGTTATTGTTGCAAGGGTATCTAGTTTTTGATCAAAAAGTATTATAAAAGTTTTTGCACTCTTTAATAGGTACTCTAATCTATCAAGATATTTGGAAAATGACACTTGATGACTTGAAGAACTTGAATCAATAGCTTGCGTGCCTTCAGCAGATCCCAAATAAAGTACTGTTAAGTTATCATGACCATGTGGCATAACCTCTTGTAATGATTTTGATGCTTGGTCATTACCAAACACAGAAAGTTTTCCTCCCTTATCTAAAATCTGCTTGGCAAAATCAGATATTCCCATGACATTTTGGGTGTCACCGCCAATTAAAGCGACCTGATCAAAAGATACCCCAGATCCAAGTGAAACTTGGGGTTTTTCGATATTATCTGTAGCGGGCAAAGCTTGGGGAAGTTGTAAGTCTGGCATTTGAAAATTACCAAAATCAAATTGAGGGGCTGCTGTGGCACTTGGTACAGCCTGGGGTTCTGAAACCTGCTGTTCAGGCTGATAAGATTCAACTGCAGGGGCAGATACTTGATTTTCGGTTTGTTGTTGTAATTGATTATTATCAACCATGTTTGCGCCTTGGTTTACACCAATTTGTAAATCCCCTAAGCTGCTTGCAGGTGTTTCTGCCGACAGCATAGTTTGTCCAGCTTTTTCTTCTTGCTGCGCTACTGGCATTTGAGGTATTGGCGTTTGTAACTCCTGAGTTTGCTGAAAAGTCGTTGGCTCTTGTTGTGGCATATTTAAGTTTGGTAACAACCCGCCTGCTGGAGCTTGTAACCCTGGCTGTTCAACTCCATATTGTTGTTGCAAAAGGTCTGGTGCAAGTAAAGAATCATTTTGTGGGTTTTGCGAGTTAGTATCTGGCACGGTTTGCACTGGCGGCTGGGGTTCTAAAGCAGCATTCGGATCTAAATCGGCCTTTTGATACTCTGCCATCATTGAGTTAGGGTCACGTGTTTGGAATTGTGCATCTTGAGTTCCAGCATTTTCCACTGGCATTGGTTGAGGTGTCTCAAGAGGCGGTAGCCCTATTGGAGGTTGGCCTCCCATTGGTGGTTGCCCACCCATTGGATAAATCGGAGAATCTACTGGAACCTGAGTATTAGCTGGTGCTGGCGGCGTAGGCAACATTGGCGAAGGCTGTTCCGGTTGAGAGGCCTGTGCAGCTGCAGGTTGTTGTTTTTTATCTTTTTTATCCTTTGATATAAAATCAAGAAGTCCCATATGGTTTTTATAAAAATTACAATATCTAAACAACAGAATACAGCAATTAAAATACTGCTACAAGTTTTTTGATTTGTATAATATAATCATTAATTACCACAACAATTATGGAAAGAACTCTTGCTTTAGAAACACTAAAAAAAGTTGGAGAAAAAGTTGTACTCAAAGGCTGGGTTGCTAATCAAAGGGTCATGGGCAAAATGACCTTTGTGGATTTAAGAGACAGGTCAGGCGTTGTTCAATGCGTTGGGTTTGATACGATGAAAGATTTAACTAGTGAATCTGTAATTGAAATTGTTGGAATAGTTAAGAGCAGACCAGAAAAACAGGTGAATGAGGAAAGCAATACAGGATCTGTTGAGATTGAGGTTGATGACTATAAAATACATAGCAAAGCAGAAGCACTCCCAATTCAAGTTAATGCCAAAGCCCAAAATGAAACTGAAATTGATGCAAGACTTGATTATAGGTGGATTGACTTGCGTAAACCTGAGAAAAATATGATTTTCGAGGTTTGGACGGAGTTAGAAAAAGCATTTAGAGAATACTGGACATCGAACAAATATATAGAAATTCATAGTCCAAAGCTTTTAGGTGCTCCAAGCGAGTCAGGTGCTGAGGTTTTTGAAGTTAAATACTTTGACAGAACAGCTTACCTTGCCCAATCTCCTCAATTTTATAAGCAGATGGCTATGGCATCAGGGTTTGAGCGTGTTTTCGAAGTCGGACCTGTTTTCAGAGCAGAAAATTCAAATACTATAAGGCATACAACTGAATTCACAGGCTATGATGCTGAGATTTCTTATATTGATTCCCACGCTGATGTAATGTCTGAACTTGAAAAGCTTATTGTAAAAGGTATTACGAGTGTAAAAGCAAACTGTTCGGAGATGATAAGTCAAACCATAGGTGTCAATATCGAGGTTCCGACGATTCCATTTCCTGTGTTAACAATCTCAAAAGCAAAAGAGATCTTAGGTAAACTCGGCATTAAGAGCGAGAAGTCAGGTGATTTAAGCAGTGAGGAGGAAAAAGCTATTGGTGAATATGTATCCCGCGAACTGAGTCATGACTTTGTTTTTATAACTGAATATCCACATGAAGGCAGGGCCTTTTATCATATGCGACTTGAAACAAATAATGAACTAACAAAGGGATTCGATTTACTTTATAAAGGTCTTGAGATAGTCACTGGCGCTCAAAGGGAACATAGATATGAAGTACTCGAAAAACAAGCTCAAGAAAGAAAAATGAATCTTGATCTTATACAGTTCTATTTAGATTTTTTTAGATACGGCTGTCCTCCCCATGGTGGCTTTGGAATGGGGCCGAGCAGGCTGCTTATGAAGCTTTTAAATCTAGGAAGCATTAGAGAAACAATGTATTTGTTTAGAAATCCAAGAAGGTTAAATCCATAGTTTTGCTAAAAACCTTGCTATATACACAAATTATTCGTAATATTAATTATATAATTTAAATTTATTTATTATTTTTTTTGTTATGGAGAAACTTTGGGCTAATGCAAAAGAGCACGTTATTTCTGTTGCTCTATATGCTGTAATTTTTATTGCAATGTTACTTCCATGGATTTCTATCAGTGTCCCTGGTTATTTTAATGTTGCTGGCCTAAGCACAAGTGTAAACTTTCTTTCAGCAATGGGACTTACAGATATTCTTGTTCTTATTGCGTTAGTAGTAGGTGCAGGATTTACCGGTTACACCCTATACAAGTTTTATTCAGGGTCCAAACCAAGTCGAATGCTTATTTCGCTAACAGTTGCAGTAAATGCCATCGCAGGAGTTGGAAGTGCAATATTAGTTTTACTTAACGGATTAAGTGCAGGATTTAACTTCCTAGGTATTGGGTTTTACTTATTCTTGCTTTCAACAGTAGCTCTTGGAGGACTAAATGGTTATAGTTTTTATCAAAACAGAACACATGTTATGGAAGATTTGAAAGAAGCTCAAAAGAAAGTGACATCTGGTGGTTCTAAAGAATAATGGTTCCAAGAAGTTGTAGGAGATGAGTTTTAACAATGCCCCGCATACAAAATTTTTTAATTTGAATGCGGGGCATCTTTTATTTTGTAAGGCTAATAACCCAAAGCGCTAAGTTGCTATTTATCAAAATCTGGTTCATCTTCTGCGACACTTTCATGGTACTTTATCTTTGATGCCATTCTCTCAACAAGACCATCTGAAAGAGAAGGTGCAATTCTTTTTATAAAAGCAAATGCCTTAGAAGACCCAGGTAAAACAACTCTTTTTCTATTTGTAAAAAATACATCGTAAACCTGATTTGCTACATCTTCAGCCGAAATAACATCACCTCCAAGATTAGAAATATCTATATCCGCCTTTTCTTTCTCAAAAAACTCAGTTTTTACTCCACCCGGATGAATTGTAGTTACTTGAATATTAAATGGTTTTAATTCTGGCCTTATGCAATCTGCAAAGCCCGTAATTGCCCACTTCGAGGCAACATAAACAGACCATTGGGGTAAAGTAACTAATCCTGCTAAAGAAGATGTCATTATAATGTGACCTGATTTTTGACGTGTCATTACTTCTGCAGCGTATTTAGCTACAATTATCATTCCAGCCACGTTTACATCAATAATCTTATGTATTTGATCTGTAGTGAGTTCATAAATATTTCCGATAAAACCAAGACCAGCGTTGTTAAAAACTCCATCTAAAGGCTTTCCATCCTCAGTTGCTGCTAAAAAAAGATTTTTAACATCTTCATCCTTAGTAACATCGGTTACAACTATTTTAGGCTTACCACCTAACAGGCTAATTTCTTCTGCAAGTTTTTCAAGCTTATCTTTACTTCTTGCTGCAAGAATCACTTCTGCCCCATCTTCTGCAACCTTTAGTGCTACAGCCTTACCAATACCAGATGAAGCACCAGTAATTAATATTTTCTTTTCACTAAATTTCATAAGATATATGTAAAAAGTTAACTATTAAACAGTTTACACTAATTTCATGCACCGCTATGATACAAAATTGAAAATTTCTACTTACAAAATAACAATATATTAGTCAGATTAAATATGAGGCTATTAGTACCTTGCGATTTTTCTGGTAAACTGTATTTTATGGAACCACATCCAGTACCGCAAGATATTTTAAATACAGAGTTTAAGCTATTTGGTAGCTTTACTTTAAAGCAGTTTTTAAAAATGCTTTTTGGGTGTCTTTTTGCGCTTTTTATTTATTTGACTCCAATACCAGCAATACTTAAATGGCCATTTATAGGGATTTCTATTACTCTTGGCATAGCTCTTGCAATCGTCCCAAGATTTGATGTTAAGCTTAGTGGTTTTGTTAAAGCAATATTTATTTCACCAAGATACATTTGGATGAAAAACTCAAAGACACCTGATATTCTTAACTACCAGCAAAAAAGTACAAAACCTCAACCAAAAATTAATCCAGAAAGAAGATCCAATTTGCCTCCAAAGCAAATGACTGAAGACGAAATATCTATTGAAAAACTACTATCTGCAAACTCCCCTGCCGAAAAAATGCTGATTACACAAAATACCCAGCAGTCGAATAGCTCAGAACCTTCAACTGCAAGAGATCAAAATATTGATCGAATGTTCCAGAATGTTTATACTAACGTTGCCGAAAACGAAAATGATAAAAACAACTATGATGTTTCGAAAATGTCCCAAGGCGAGCTAATAAAAGAAATTCAAAGACTAAGAACTGCTCTAAACCAGCTTGTTAAAGATGAACACTATAAGGAAAAAGAAAGCGAAATACTTAGCCAAATTAATGAGCTTTACCAGGCTACTAAGTCAACTGACGTACCAGTCAACGACCAATTGACTCCTGGATTAAACATGCAAGGCTCATCTGACATTAAAGGGCAGTCAGTTTTTGGCATAGTTGTTGATAAAGCTGATAGGCCAATTGCAAATGCAAAAATTTACTTTGACGAAGCAGATAACGCTAAAGATCGAGTAATAATTACTGGTCCAGATGGTAAATTCGGAACACAAGGCAAGCTTGGCTACGGCAACTACACTGTAAAAGTTGAGCATCCTAACTACAGGTTTGATCCATACATAATACAGGTAGGTCCTTCTACCCTTCCTGCCTTCAAATTAAGATCCCGCTAAGTAGTTTTCAAAAACAACATTATGCAATATAATTACAACTAGCAATTATAAATAACGGAAGAATTTTATGTGACATAAAGTTCTAACTGAAAAACAAATTAATCATTCCGCTACACTACGTTTGCAGAATGAAAATTTGGTAAGTGGTAAAATTTAACAACAAGATTAGTTGCCCCGCTACGTTACGAAATCAAAGATTTCTACTAGCGGGATAACAATAAATTAATCATTCTGCTGCATTGCATTTGCAGAATGAAAATTAGGTAAGTGGTAAAATTAACAACAAGATTAGTTGCCCCGCTACGTTACGAAATCAAAGATTTCTACTAGCGGGATAACAATAAATTAATCATTCTGCTGCATTGCATTTGCAGAATGAAAATTTATTAGTTAGTCGGAGTGGTGCTAAACAGATTGTTAGTGAGAACAAGGTTCGAACTTACAAGATGTTAGTCCGCCGTAGTTTTACGAAGGCGGAGAACGGTTTTGGTTCATAATATTTAACAACTTATTTGTTCGGTCGGAGTGGTGGAACGGTAGACACTACGGACTTAAAATCCGTTGCCATAAAGGCGTGAGGGTTCGAGTCCCTCCTCCGATATATAGTTGTAATATAAGTCTCCAAACAATGGGACGCAAAAGATAAGAAAGCTTTGATAACAAACTAAAACCGAATCTACTGCTAAAAGATATACCGGGTATATAGGTGTATCTTGTAGCCAGAATATCTCTAGTTATATTTACGTTGCATTACCTTTAAGTAGTTGCTAAGATTTTATTGATCCTTATTGATGTACGCGAACCTAAAAAAATGTTCAAAGGATCGCAGTAAAGATAGCCGGCCGGCAATTCTAAATGCTTCGTAAACTCTCAAGAATTGAGATAAATATTTCTCTGGCGATTTTCGGAGAATTGTCTTGTGCTGTACCAATTACAGTTAAACCAAGCTTTGAAACATAAGAAACATAAATAGGATTGGAAATATAAGTTTCATTGATTGTTGCCCCAGACTCATAAATCTGCATTTTTACTTGCCCCATTGTAGAATTTTGTACGTATTGAGTAATTGAACTTCCATTAATAATAACTTCTTCTGTTTGATAAAACTCAAGTTCACTTAAAGGACCATTGCCGGTAAATCGCAAAGCTGCATTTCCTGCTGATTCAGTTAGGCCATCTGAAAGATATGATGGAAAGAAAAAAGCTAATCCTAAATCTAAAGTTTCGTAAGTTACGTAAGAACTATTATCAATTTGTTGAGTAGTACTTTCACCCTGCGAGTCTTCTTCAGCTATTTTATTTAGCTGACTTTCTATAAGAACATCAATTTTTGTTGCACGCAAAATATCATTTAAAATTGGGATAAATCGTATTCCTGAAACAAGTTGGGCAGCAAGAAAAATAAATAATGCAAATCCTACAGTAGCTCCAATTGCGGTGAAAATTCCTGATAATAAGGACCTTCCAACTACACTACGAGTTTTATAAGAATCAGAAATGTTTTTAAGATATTTTTTTATTTCTTTTATTTCTTTTTCTTGTGTATTAGCGTCTATTTTACTCATATTCAAATCATACTTTGAATTTATAAAGAGATCAAACTAACGGCTGCTTCATAAGAGAAATTTGTTGCTTGTATTATGCTTGGCTGTGAGAATTGTAGGCATGCCCAACCAGAGTGGGGACACGTAGTTGTGAAAGAAAATTTGTATTGTAATACAATGTTTTTTGTTTAAAAAAGTTGTATAAATACTGCATCGTTACGAATTAGTATCAATAGCTGTTATATACGTAAATAACATGAATCAAAAAAGATATTATAAAAGTCTATTTTATACGTTGTTGAACTCTGATGGGTTAAAAAAGTTATCACCAGAAGAAGTAGTAAAAGTACTTGAAAATGCTAAAAAACTTGATTTATTTATTTTCACACTTATTAAGCGGTTTAAATTACCAATAATTATTTAATTATTTATTTTTATTTATGAACATTACCATAAAGTCAAAAAATGCAGATTTAAAAAATAAGTTAATCAAAGTCATTAAAAGTCTTGTTAAAGATTATGATGACTTTGAAAGCGAAGTAATTATTCAAGAGGAACTTGTTGCTTTTCTTCCTGAAATAAAACATCTTGAAAAGAAACGAACCTATACTATTGAAGACAAGGGTACGAGGAAAGCCTTAATTGAAACCTTCAATAAGGTGATTAGCGCTCAGCTAAAATTTTTGATATTTGTAAATGGACGTCTAATTGATGTTATAGAGTCAAAAGGCACTTACGCTTTTACCGAGAAGGGCAATTCGATTACTTTACCTGGAATAGGAAATTATTTAGTTGAAAACACCATTGTTAACCAAATAGCTAATTCAGTTCGTAAAAACTGCTAAGTTCCTTTTTAACTTGTGATGCTGTTTGTTGTGAGTGTTCTAGGTTATAAACTTCCATAACAGTTGTTAGAAGAACGAGTATTAAAGGACCATAGAGTATGCCAAGCGGGCCAAACATTCCTATACCACCCATAACTGCAAGAATAATCGCAAGAGGGTGCAATTTTGTACCACCTCTCATTACTAGCGGTCTTAAGAAAGCATCAATAACATTAATAATTATCGCGCTGTAAACAATAAGCACAATCCCCTGGGCAGGCTGCCCAATAATCATAAGTATTACACCTATTGGGAACCAAACAATGCCTGATCCTATTGGCACTACAGAAAGGATAACCATTATTATCCAAAGTAATATTGGCGCTCCAATCCCTATTACAGAAAGTGCAAGACTGACTGCTGTGGCTTGAGCAATGGCAACAACAAATGTTCCAAGTAAGACTGCTCTTGTTGTTTCCCGAAATTTTTTGAAAAGTAAGTTATCTACTTTGTTATCTAATGGTGAATACTTTGAAAAAACTTTAGGTAATTGATCGTAAACTGTGAAAAGAAACAATAAAGAAATTATTAACAAAAAAAGAAAAAAGATTACGTTTAACCCACCTGAAATTACACTTCCTATGGTTGGTAAAATCTGGTTTTGAATTTCAGTAAGCACTTCGCGCAAAATTTGTGTAAGGTTAGGGTAACTCAGCTTAAAATCTATGTTAAAGTCTTGTAAAGTTAAATTTAGACTATCTACTAGCGGGAATATTGCTTGTTCTATTGATTTTATGGATTCGTTGGTAGACAGAGCATCGTTGGCTTCTGCTGGCTCAGAAGTTGTTACAGTATTTGCAAAATCATCATTTTTTAAGCTGTTTTGAGCATTCGAGGTAATGTTTTTTATTGAGATTGTTAAATCATTTACTGCATCTTCATTAGGAAGTGGATCTTCTTGAGTAGACTGATTAATATTAGTAAGAATAGTGTTGATTTCGTTGGCTGCTAGTATAGAAATAAAGGTTATTGGAACAACTAAAAAGAATATTGATACAAGTGTTGCTATTACGCTGGAAACTCCCTTGCTTCCTAAAAATAACTTAAATGATGCATAAACTGGATGAAAGATTTGGACAATTATTAATGCTATTACGATTATATTAACAAAAGGGGCAAAAATTTGTAGTGTGACTAAAATAAGCCCAAGCATCAAAATTATTAAGAAGAAACCTTTTACTTGTAAGTCACTAACTTTCATAAGTATATTATAAGCATGTAGATTTATATGTCCAGTGGCTTTCAGGACTTTATGTTTATCATTTGTTGTGCCAAGTGTAAAAGAGTTTCTTTTTTATTAAGGATTGGATCTTCAATAACTTTATCTAAAAGCGAATTAAGAATTTGGCCAATTTGTTGCCCTGGAGATAACCCCAGATGGTTAATAAGATCCTGTCCCGATACGTCAAGATCAGTGACTTTAAGTGCCATGTCTAAGGCTGTAACTTCCGATACTCGCTCAGCAAGCACTTCGATTTCTTGCGGATTAAATTCGCTTTTTGCATTGGCAGATGCATCAGCAATTCTGAGTTTAAACAAATCATTTAATGCTTCTACTCCACCAACATTCTTGATGAGTCTCCTTATCGCTGAATCTGTCCATCCCCCTGGAGCTTCTTTAGATGATACTGATTTTATGTGTGTTTGAATTTCATCTTTTGTTGCATTTTGATAATCAAAATCGTCCATTTTTAATTTTCTCCAGTCCGCCGATGGATAATAAAACATGTGCCACCTTACAAGTCTCGACACATAGTCGATTTCTGCTTTTGGAAACTTAAGCCTTGTTAAAATTTCTTTTGTCATTTGAGATCCTAAAGTATCGTGACCATAAAAGTGAACCCCCTTTTCATCTTCAGATTTGGTTCTTGGTTTTGCGATATCGTGAAAAAGTGCAGCAAGCTTTATTGAATCTTCTGCTAAATCGCATGCTTTTAAAGAATGATTCCAAACATCCTCAGCGTGAAACTTAGGCTGTACAACTTCTTTTCCTTCTAGCAATTCTGGAATAAATATCTTTAATATGCCCGCTTCATCGAGTAGTTTAATGCCTTTAGATGGTACCGGCGACTTATAAATTATTTTTATAAATTCATCTCTAAAACGTTCGATAGAAACTTGGGCAGTAATATGATTAGTTTTTGTAATAGCCTCAAAAGTATTTTGCTCAATTTCAAAATTTAGTTGAGAAGCAAACCTACAAGCACGTACACCCCTTAGCCCATCTTCCGAAAACCTTTCAAGTGGATCACGAACGGCTTTAATTGTTCTGTTGTTAAGATCTGATATACCATTAAATGGGTCTTCCAATACCTCCTGAATTGAAATATCTTGCTCATCAAAGTGTTGTAGGTTTAAAGCGATTGCATTTATTGTAAAATCTCTTCTTGCGAGATCATCATAAATATTTTTAGAAAATTCAACTTTAGATGGCCATCTTCCTCCAACATAATCTGCTTCTGATCGATATGTAGTCACTTCTACATCAAATCTTTCACCATTTTCATCCTGCGTTACAACTGTGATTGTTCCAAACTTTGCACCTGTCGGTATGGATTTTTTAAAAAGTTTAACAATTACTTCAGGGTAAGCGTTTGTTGCTATGTCGAAATCTGAAGGATGCCTACCGAGAAGAATATCTCGAACGCTCCCGCCGACTAAAAAAGCTTCGAAATCGTGCTTCTGCAAAGTTTCTGCAATATCGATAACGTAAGAAGGTATTTTCTCAAGAAAATCTCCAATGGTAATATTAATCATGAATTTATTATATCAATCTAGTTATCTTCTGTCCCTCGTTTGTGTCTAAAACTTCTAATCTGAATTTTTCTTTTAGTTCATCACGTATTTCATCGGACTTTTTAAAATCTTTATTTATTCTTGCTAATTGCCTTTGGCTTAGTAAGTTTTTAACTTCATCATTAAATTCATTTGAGAGATTTTTTTTGTTGTGCTTAAATTTAGTAAGACTTTCTTCAATTTTAAGGCCCAACACTTTATCAAACTGAATAATTGTTGAATATGTTTTAGGCGTTGGAGTTTTAATCATGTCCCACAAAATACTTAATGCAGAAGGAATGTTGAAATCATCTTCGAGTGCTTTTACGAATTTTTGATTAAATTCTTCATAAAGATTTGTATTGCTTGTTGAGGTTTTATTAATTATTTTATCGACTTCTTTTAGTAAATTTTTGCGAGATCTTTGAGCCGATTCAAGTGCTTTCCATGTAAAGTTTTGTTTTGACCTGTAATGTGATTGAAGAAGAAAATAACGGTAGTCTAAAGCTTCGAAACCTTTTGATTCTAGATTATCCAATGAATAAACATTTCCTAGGGATTTAGACATTTTACCGTTATCGAGTAAAAGCATTTCATGGTGTAACCAATAATTTACAAACTTTTGTCCATTAGCCGACTCGCTTTGAGCAATTTCATTGGTGTGGTGTACTGGAATATGTTCTCTACCTCCCATGTGAATATCTATTGACAAACCAAGCTTATCTTTTGCCATAGCACTACATTCAATGTGCCAGCCCGGAAAACCCTCTTCAACCAGCTGGGTTATTCCATCAAACTTTTGTTTCCAAGTTTGAATTGCGTTTTTATGTGATCCTGTTTTAAAAAACCATAGTGCAAAATCATATGGTTTTTTCTTATTGGTGTCAGTAACGTCTCCATGTCCTGCTTTTTCAATATTTGACTCTAACTTTTGACCACTTAACTTTGTATAGTCAGAAAATTTATCCACTTCGAAATAAATTGCTAGTTCTGTAGCATAAGCAAAGCCTTTATTTAAAAGATCCTGCACCATTTGAGCCATTTGTTTTATATACGCTGTGGCAGGTGTTTCAAATGTAGGGGGAAGCGCGTTAAGTTTGGCTAAATCTTGATGGTAAAGATCGGTATACTTTTTTGCAATTTGCTCGGGTTTTAAGCCTTCTGCTTTCGATCCTTTTTCCATTTTGTCTTCACCTTCATCATCATCACTTACTAAATGCCCTACGTCAGTAATATTTCGGACAAATTTTACTTTGTAGCCCAAATACTCGAAACTTCGGCGAATGAAATCTCCTAAAACTCCTGAACGCATATTGCCAATATGTTGTCTTGAGTAGACTGTTGGTCCACATTGATAAAATGAAACCTCACCTCTTTTTATAGGTGTAAAATCTTCAAGTTGTCTTGTGAGGGTATTGTAAATTTTCAGCATAGGCTAATTATAGTTTAATAGATAAAATTTACAAGATGACTGTGAATAATCGCTCTAATCTTTTTAAAACCTGCTTCTGTAGTAGCACATTTAGGAATGTCCGTCTATAACCGGACAATTATAGACTAGAAGAGATATTTGAGTACTAAACATCATTTAATATTCGTCTGTGTAATACTCATACGGAACTAAAAAGGCTTTGAGTAATACAGGTACAATATAAACCAGGTTTTGGGATTTATACTCTTTTGTTGCCAGGTATTTTTTCCATTGTCCGTAAATACTAAAAAACTTAAACTTTGGTTTTTGACACAGTTCATCATTATGCAATTCAAGCCCGTGAATTTGCTTTCTTATTGCTGCAAGTTTCTCAATTCTGTGAGGAATTGTAGAATAGAAAACTTTGAATTTTACCTCCCGGGATAATTCATGAACGTATTTTGATAGTGCTACATGATCTGGATGGCCATATAACCCAGTTTTCTCATATGTAAAAACTATTTCTATTTGATTAATTTTTATGAAATTTCGCAAATAGTTTTTTATTTCATTTGTCTTAGATTCTACTTTGCAGTCACCAAAATCTTCTACTTGTGCATTTACTTCACCAATTTTGTTGAGTGCTCTTAGAAATTCGTTTGACCTAACTTCTTTTAGTTTTTCTTTTGAAACTTTTAACTTTGCATTGCCAAGCTCTCCCTTAGTGACAGATATGACGTGTACTTCAAACTTTTGTGACATTCTTGCAAGTTTTGTTATTAAACTTCCACTTGCCATTACTTCATCATCTGGATGAGGATATACAAAAAGCACTCTTACTTTTTGCTTTTTTGCATGTATTTGCAATTGTTTAATAATGCCTGGTAAGTATGGCATGTTTATAAAGACAATTATTGAAGTTACAAAAACAGTAAGAGTAATTAATGCAATAAAAAAGATCTCAGTTAATATCATGTTATAGTCTTGAATTCTGCTTGAAAGAATACCATCCAACAGTGCTTACAATCAAATGGTCTAAGAGTTCTATACCCATTAGCTTTGAGGCTTCAATAAGTTTGTTAGTTATTTGAATATCTTCAATTGAAGGCTCTAAAACATTCGAGGGATGATTGTGAGCAAGAATTATTGAATGAGCAGAAAGTCTTATTGCTGGTTCGAAAACTTCTCTCGGATGAATGAGCGAAGAGTTTAGTATGCCAATAGATATTGTTTCTTTGGATATGAGTTGTGTTCTTGAGTTTAGATAAAATACTACTAGGTTTTCCTTTTTTGAAGATCTAAAATCGTGGCATAACTCCCAGATTGTTGTAGGATTATTTAGTAAAATTCGTTTTGAATTGTTAAGTCTCTTTGAGAGTTCAAATATTGCAACAATTTGAGAAGCCTTTGCTAACCCAATTCCTTTAATTTTTGAGACCGATGAAACTGTCAATTTGTTTAAGTCAAGCTTAAGTACTTTTTTAGAGATATCAAGTACATTATGATTTTTAACTCCAGAACCTAGAATCAATGCAAGCAGCTCATGATCTGTCAGCTTTTCTACACCATAACGTGAAAGTTTTTCTCGTGGTTTGTCAAATATTTGCAGGTCTTTAATTCTTCTCGAATAGGACATTAGTGATGATAACACTGTTTACTACTCCAGTAAACTACTCCAGGCAACAGTCTACTGAGTCTTTAACAAACTTACCTAACTTTGCCCAAAATGGCTAGGGTCTATAGTTCATTAAAAATTCCAAAAGTTTTTTCCATCTGGGGACTTGTGGAGGTGTATAGTTTAGTAAATCTCTAACCCACTTGCCTCTCAGTGTATGATCCGGGAAACCCACTGCCTCCAGCAACGTATGACTCATCGCGTAAAGTCTTTCCAAGCCTTGGTGTGTTGTGGTGGGAGATACTCGCGGTATTAAGTAAGCTTCAAGTATTACTTGTTGGACCTGGCTAAAGTCAAATTCTAACAACCCTATTCCTGGATTGAATCGACACCTAATACCCTTCATAGTAACCCCGAGATTAAGCCAAGCAGATGTACCACTACTAAGGCTTAAAGGTCTCACTATTGGTGCTTGATTGTGAAGGTTACCTTCCTCCATACTTAGATTTTTTAATAGATCTTGTTGTTCAGGTTCAAGATTATTATAAACTAACCTGTATAAATCGCGGTCTTTTCTAAGTATGTACTCTCCGTCTTTGTCGGAATATTTCCCAGCTATTTGAAGTGCTTCTATTATCTTACGAGAACCAATTTTTCTCATAAAAAAAGTAAACATTTCATCTTCAAGGAATTGTTCTTGGAGAGAGGTTACATTTACTCCAAGTTTCTGTAAGATTCCAAAAAGCTCATTTATTGCTTGATCCATTGGTACTCTTTCATGATTAGCCTCCCATTCATTAAGGAATATAGAAACCGGGAAACCCTCTATACCATTTAAGACCGGTACTGGGGCCTCAAGAATAAGATTTGGTGTATCCGGAATACGTCTTACCTTGATACTAGCCTGGATTGTGGCAGGGTAATTAGCAAAATCAGGCCTATCATAGTATTTAAAATACAACTCATCATCAACTCCTCCAGAGTTCAATGATTGTCTAGCTGCCACTCCTTGATCTCTAGCTTCTGAAATCGCTGCATTAATAAACGCACTATTATTTTGAGGGTCTTGGTTTGATAGGGGTTGACGAGTAATCATAAAAAAAACTGCTGAAGTGACAATTTTTTCGACCACATCAGGTTCAGAAGAAATAACATATTGGCGGGGTCGAAATTCTGAAACTCTCCAATGACTAGGAACATTATCTAAATCAGGGTTTGGAAATTGATTATCTATTGCCATTATATACAATTCTATCACGATCTAGGCTACTTGCCAAGTTAGTAAACTACTCCAGGCAACAGTCTACTGAGTCTTTAACAAACTTACCTAACTTTGCCCAAAATGATTTAGGGGTTTTTGTTTTTTTTACAGGTTCTTTTACAAGCTCTTTCTTTTTTTTAGGTTCTTTATTTATTTCCAGTTTTGCTATTTTAGTCTTATTCTTCATTTTTGCTTTACTTCAGAAGGATTAATTATTCCCATAACTAACGCCCAAAAAAGCGAGTACAAACCATAAGCTTTTTCAAATATATCTTCCGCGCTTTTTCTTTTACCTTTTGCAAGCTCTTTAGTTCCATACTCCATTAACCTATAGCTTGAGGCTAAAAGATGCTTTGAAATACACCAAACTTCACCTTCATAATCTTTAATAATTTTTTTTAGTAATTCTTTGCGTAACTCACGAACTTCGTAAAGCAAATCGTAATAGCTGGTTTTCCCTGTTTTTGCACCACTAAAAAACAAATGCTCTTCAATTGAAATTAAATTCATAATAGCAATACTTAAATCTTCATCAGCTGAAAGATCAAGCTTATTATCTTTTTTTAATGAGTCATATTTTTCAACAAGCTCTTCGACTTCTTTAATTTTTATCTCCGGTTTTACTTTTTTGTTCATAAGTATTAATAGTAAATAATTAAATAAATTACCAAAGTTAAAATCCAAAGCGAACCTATTGGTAAAACTACCTTTTGAAAAGGCAAAAACCAAGTTTTGAATTTGTTTTTAAAATAAAAATGAAGTTTTGCGCCTAAGAAAAAAAATCCACTTCCCAGTGTTAATCCTAAAAAAACTTTATCTATTCCCATTAGAGTATTACCTGGTGCGCTCATAAAGCCCGAAAGATACAAAGGCACTACTGCAAGTGCATAAGTTAAAACTACTGTTATTAATACTACTTTTGTACCCCTATGTTTTCTTTTTTCAAGCCATGACAAAATCCAAAATATTGTGGAAACTATAAGCCCTCCCATCCAAATACTTGTAATTGTATCGTCAATTCCAAAATACCTTGAAAGCCCAAGACCAGCACCCACTGCAACTGTACACACAGGGCAAACTGCACTGACTTTAGTTACAAAAACACTTAAGGATAAAAATAGAGATGTAATTATAGCTAAAGACTTTGCAGAAAATGCATTTTGTGATTTTAGAGCCTTACCCCCAGCAACAAGAAGCAGTAACATTATTAAAATAATTCCCAGTACAATTTCAGTGTTCCGCTTACCTGCCTCATCATTAACCCCAAGTGTAGACTCCTGCTCTTGAGTATTTAAATTTACATCTGGCTCAATCTTTTGTTGCGGAGGAATGTCAATACTTTCAGCTTCAAGCAACAAAGTTTGTATAACAGGGGAATCTCCCATGCTGCATTTGCCTTTATAAAAAAGCATTGGTACACCTGCTCTTGACGGATCCAAATTGCAAATTGTTAGGGCTTGTAAAAACTCTTCTTGGTTTATAATATCCGACGAAACTTCTTTAAAATCAATCATAAAGATTTTATCGAGACCAAGCTTGGGAATTTCTTCTTTAACAACCTCGCAATGAGGGCAACCTTCAGCCCAAAATATTATCGGGTTTATTGATTGAGCGTTTATTTGATTAGATATTGCTGAAAGCGAGGTTAAAAATACAATAAGAAAGGCAGAAATAAAGATTTTGAACATTTAACATAGGTTTAAAGAATACTAGGTAAGTATAACTCTATTAAACTCATCTGGGAAGAATCTTATCATATTGATAAGATAATCGGCAGATTTTGATATGATTTTTAAATTTCAAGAACTGGGAAATCGGAGATCACACTGCTTTGATCGATTTCACTGGTCACGAAAGCTATTGCAGCATCAATCTGCGTAAATACTTCATTAGTGTCATTATTTACTTCTTCGCCTAAATTGTTTGTATTAGGAGATTGTGCTGTGTTTGAAGGTTGTGTGTTTAATAGCGGATTTACATTTGGTGTAATAAATGGTTTTGCTACAACTGCAACGACAAAGACTGATAACGAAGCAACAGCAAAAAGACCTGCAACAAGAAATCTATTTAAATAAGACTTTCGTCTTTTATTTTCAAACTTTTGCCAGCTTTTATGACTAACAACTTCAAAGTTTTCTAGCGGCGTCGAAAGACTATCAATGATGTACTTTTCTAGTTTTGGTTGAGCGTTTGGATCCATATTGTTTTAAGTTTTTTTACTAATCTGTTATTAATAACTTTTGCATTTCCTACGGAAATATTAAGCTCTTTCGCAATTTGAATATATGTTTTATTTTCTTTATATTTTTTATTATAAAAAAGCTGGTCTTTTGTATTTAACTTAGCTACTAGTGTTTGAATCAAAAGGTTTTCAGTATTTTGGATACTATCTTCATTAGAACTTGACAAAGAGTCAATCAACTCATCAGATAGACTCAATTCCTTATTAGAAAACCGGTACTTCTTTCTTAAAAAGTCTAAAACTCTTCTTTTTGTAACTGTAAAAACATAGGATTTAATATTAGAATTAAAATCTAAGTTTTCAAAACTATGCCAAATATTAACAAACACTTCGCTAATTATATCTGATGCGTCTTCTGTGTTGGCAATGTGCGACCTTACAATTTTATATACATACCTAAAATATGTGTTATAAAAGTCTTTAAACCGCTTGTCTTCTGTTTTAGCCATAAACTCATATTGCTAAAACTCCTCTAAAAGCTCAAGGTCTTTTGTGACACTTATTGAGTCAATAGCTTTATCTATTTCATTAATAGTCTCTTCTAAGTTTTCATCTGTTTCTTTATTTTCATCTACTTTAACATTAACTTCGCTTTCAACCACTTCAGGTTGTTGCTCTTGATCATTTGTAGTTTGTACTTTATTTGCATTATTATTTTGGGTATTAATAACTATAAAAAGGGCAAAAACTGCTATTAAAGCAAGTAAAACAATTGATATAAAAAAGAACTTTTGATTTTTCATGAGTTATGAGTATAAAGAATTTTAACTAAAATAAATTTAGGGGGTATTTCTACCCCCTATAAGTTGACTCTGCTTATCTATTTGCTGATTTAATTGCTTCTAACTCTGGGACTACATTTGTTACAAAGTAGTTATTAATTTCTACTGCTTCAGCTCTTGCCTGTAAAAGGTACTGCCGTGATTCTTGCAACTTATTTAAATACGCTCCTTCGCTTTCACCACATGCTAAAGTTTTGGTTTCATTTGCTGCGTTCATTGTTTGTTGCATAAGATTATTAAATTCTTGTGTCATTACTCTTATTTGCTCAATTTGAGCGGGCAAGCCTGCTGGGTCAATTTCTTTAGTTTGTAAAAATTCTACGAGATTTTCAAGCCTTTGAATTAGATTGTTATACCTGTTTACATATCTCAATCGATTTTGCTCGTATTTTTGTGTAATTGTATCTATTCTTGATGTTGCTATTTCACATCTTTGCTCTACATTTTGCTGTCTTGCTTCTTGAGCATCTTCTTTCGCATTTTGAATATCTTCTTGAAGATCTTGCCGATTTTGTTGAATTGTATCTACAGGGTTGTTTTGCTGTTGTGCTGATACACTAACTGGCAAAAACACAGATGGTGCAAATGCTAAAACTGCAATTGCGGCTAAGGTTTTTTTACCTTTCATAATGAACTAATAATAATAAATAATTTAATCCCCATTTTGGGAAGATAAGTTTTCTTATCTACTATTATATTCGAACTGGGGTTACAAATTAAGTGGAGAATTTATTAGCAATTATGGCGGGAGGTTCTGGACCAAGTTCGAACTTTTTTCATGAATGGGAATAATCTCAACTTACCTCAAATCACCTTATCCGTTAATAATTTCCAGCTTTAGGCTTTGATTTTAACTTTGTAGTATCTTTAGAGAGTCTGATTATATTAGCTAAACTTTATATTTATTGTAATTTAATATATTAGTCTAATATTTACCCCAGTCTTACTTCTTTCAAATAGCTCTCTGTATTTCTCAAGAGTTTTTCGACTTTCTTCATTAATTTCCGATATCCTTTTTAATTCATTATTAATTTTAACTCGTGGATCAAAATATCTTGCTTTTAACTTTATATGTCTAAAATCGTATTTTTCATTATCTCCAACAATTACTGTATTATATCGTTCGTTGAATACCCTGAAGTATTTAGAGTCATATTGATCAAGTCGTTGTTGAAACAATTTGAATAAATCGTTATCAGTACCTAACAAATTATGCTTTGTAATCCACCCATCGTTTAAACCATCTTTGAGAATATTTATTACTGATTGGTAGACTACAGCAATTTGTGGGTCATAAATTACTTGCCACATTGCTTTGTTCCCTCTATCTGAAAATTCTTTAGCAACTTCAGGTGATGTAAATATTATTTCTCCGTTAAATACTTCTACGTTATTTAATACAATGCTCCCAAAGTTATCTCCTGCGGGAATAACACACTCAAGATCCCAAATTGCATAATCAAGCCTATCAGTTCCTATATCTGGTAAATCATTTTTTATTAATCTATAGGAATCTACATTATTTAATTTAATATTAGTAGCATTTAAAATTTTTTCTATTTCATCCCAACCTTCAAGATCTGTTTGAGAAAATTCATGTTGGTTTTCTGAAGATTCTGATTCTACCATATCAACTAAGTGAGAAAATGCAAAATGACCAACATCATGTAGCAGCGCTGCTACTTGTGTTTCTAGATCACCTCCTAGTTTATAGGTTGCATACCATACACCTATTGAATGTTCATACCTGCTTGTTTGGTAAGCTTCTTTATAAACAAAATTAACCCCTCCGTACTGGTTTATTTTTTTTAGTCTTTGAAATGGTTTTGTTTCAATAAGTTTTAATATTATTTCATTTTCAATTTCGATTTCACCATAAATCCTGTCAGACATTTTCATTTTAATTGTGTAAGAAATATTGAATAATTATATTTCAAAAACTTTAGAAAAACCATGAAATTTGCAATTGGGCCACTTTAGCTCGAACTATAAAAGGTCCATAAAATATAAATTATTCAGATTTTAGTCAAACGCTAGGGAGAGGGTAGGAAGTTCGAACTTCTAGATTCCTCATTGCTGTTGGTGATTTTCGGCGATTAAAAAAATGTCTGCAGGTAGTAGATAATGTTCGACTTTTTTTTGATCACATTTTCAAGTAAAGTTTATTTAATATAAACAAATCTATTTTTTTACATACTTTAGTAAACTATTCCTTGCCCTATAGGCTTCGTGTCAGTAAGCTTAAAATGATACAATTTTGGACTAGTGACCTTCGTGTAGAAAAGCGCAGGAGCTTCGAAATTATTTACAACAAAAGGTAAAATCATAAGGCTAATCTCATCTATCAAATCTTCTTTAATAATAGATCCATTAATAGCACCTCCACCTTCTAAAAGTAATTTTTTGACTCCAAATTTATTTTTCAATTTTTCAAATATTAATTCGAAGTTTAATTCATCATCGCCTCCAAAAATATAGGAAATATTTTTACTTTTGAGATAAGCTAAATATTCTACTGGTGTACTGGAATTGACTATCATGATTAAACCGTAGTTTATACCATTAACTACTCTAAAGTTATCTTTCCATCTTAAAACACCTCTAGTATCCGTACTTATACCAAAATGTTTATAGTCAACTTGTGCAATAAAGTCTTCATTTGCAACAACCACTGAATCTTTGAATGCAGTTAAATCCTCTTCTTCATGGTTATCAACCTCATCCATTGTCTTTCTACCCAGAATGAAGGACCAATCTTCACCATAACTTTTTTCAATTTTTTCATAAAGATTCATGTAGCTTCCAAAGGGCGAAAAATCAACGTATTTACCATCAATTGTCCCAAAGGATATTTTCCCATCAAGCGAGATCATCATATGGCAAATAACATAAGGTCTGTCTTTTGTGTCCATATATGCTTTTATAAAAATTATTAGCTTAATTTTATTATTTTTATTTCCTTTTTACCATTAGGAGTTTGAAATGATACTAAATCTCCAACCTTTTTATCCTCTTTAATTGATACTCGTATTGTTGTGCCTCAGATCTCGTTGAGAATGCTTTAGAATAAATCAGCTTCCAGGGTATATATGCTTTTGTAGATTTTGAAAGACCATTGTTATGTTCAAGAAGACGTTTTTCCATATTCTGACAAGATCCGATATAGTATCGACCGTTCAGTAGGCTTTGAAGCACATACGTTTTAAACATTATGGATCGTCATAAATTCAGAATGGCGGAATGGACGGGAATCGAACCCGCAACCTTTCGCGTGACAGGCGAATGCTCTAACCAGTTGAGCTACCACTCCATATTAGTGTTATGAATTTTAACCGATTTTTTAATTATTAGCTAGCCTCACTTAACCCTACAATTTCCACAAGCCTTGGTATTAAACTTGCCCAAAGCATAGCCGAGCCTGACCTGAAACCCAATCTTCCCTGAAGAGGCCCAGTACCGTCTGGAGTAAGTACTTCAAAATAGTTGTGCCATGATTCAATAGACTTAACAAACCTTGTTAAAACTTGCCTTGCGTACAAAGGCTCAACATTATTTACTAATTCTATATAAAGTGGCGCATTCATAGTCCAAATTGAGTTGCCTTGATAGTTTGGTACCACTATTCTTGAAAAAAAGTTTGCCAAGTGGTCATAGTTTTTATTGTGATATTTGATAGGTAAAGGCCTGTCAAATCTTAACTTTTGAATCCATTTTAAGCTTTGCGAAAGCTTGTATTTATCTTCAACTACGCCTGTCCAAAAGGGCCAAATATTCGCATCCGAAGAATCAACCCTTTCTTTAAAGCCCCTATCATTGGCAAAATGATCTATACGCCAAAATGCTTTCATAAATACTTTTTTCAAGGAATCAAAATCAGGGAATGGATTATCGAAGCCTTTTAAACCTTCTAGCTGTTTTACCAAAAACAACATAAACGTATTCGCAACTGTTGTATTTCTTATTTTTATCATGTCTTTTGGAATAGAGAAAAGTTTTAACGGGTTTACCATCCTAAGTTTAGGATCGTACACTAGTGAATAATAGTAGTTAATTTCACTGTTTAAGAACTTTTTATATTTTTGCAAAAGATCAGGCTCATTTATTTCATTGATTATGTGTAATACAAAAGGAAGAGTATCCGCTCCATAAGTGTCTACATCATAGCAAAACCCTTCCCTGCTAATAGTTGTTGTTAAGTGGCCATTTTTCATAAACTTATCCATAGCCCACTCTATACTACTTTTTACTCTATCTTTATAACCAAGATTTATTAGCCCTTTAGTGCTCCAACCTAAATCTCTTACCCAAAAGGAAGACAGATGAACTTCTTGACCAGCTTCTAAATAATCACCATTCCAGCGGTCTTTTACAATATTGTTTGTAATTGATTTGTAATTATCACCAAAGTTTTTATATCGCGACTTTTTCCTATATTCACCAAGTCTTTTAATAGCTATCTTTGGGTTTTTGAGTAGATGTAGGCTGTATTGAAGCTCCCCCATATTTAATGTAAAACTTAAGCTAAATTCGAGTTTAGTTTAAGCTTTCTAATAAGAATTCCAGAAGTCACAAGGGCCATGCCTGCGAAAAGTAACGGAAGTCCTTTCCAGTCAAGACTTGTATTTGGTAGGCTACTGGAAAATCTTAAAAGCTCTGTGCCCTCTGTTACAACCTGATCATCAGAGTAAATTGAATTTGCTCCAACTGTTATAGTACCTGTTTGCCCAGTTCCTTGTACAGTAAAAGATCCAATTGATTCGCCTACTGTAAAATTCCCAGAGCCTTTTGCAATTGAAACACAAACTCTACCTGACTCATATTTTGCACTCCCTGCACAGTTTCCTAAAACTAATGTACCTGGGGCGTCAGTGTAGCTAATGACCGTCATTCCTGTTACATTTAAATAAACGTCAACCCCATTTGAAGCACCTGTTGGGTTTGCTTTTATAGTAATAACCTGAGTTGCACCATTTGCTAGAACTCCTCCAGTTGCAGGATTAAGTGTGAAAGCCTTTACAGTATAGACAAATGATACGAGCGTTAAAACCGATGCGAAAACTATTGCTAGCGATCTAAATATAAATTTCATCTTAAATTTTTAACTTTTAATACTCTACAATTTATTAAATGACAAGACAAGCTAGATTACTAAGTTAAGATTTTTTTGCTGCTCTTCCCATGTATCTTATAAAACCAAAGATCTTTCTTTCAAACCAAGGTCGATCATGAAGCCCTGCAATTGACCACAAACAGCCTACATAACCATTAGGGTCATAACCATCCAGACTATATTTGTCATTAAGCTTAATTGCATAGTTTAATGCTGTAGTTGCATTGGGAGTCCATTCTAAAATCTTTTTAGCCCAGTACATTCGAAGGTAGCCATGCATTTTACCAGTTGAAACCATTTGTTGTTGTGCCAAGTTCCACTTTGGATCATGCGTTTTGGCTTTTTCAAACTGCGTATAAGTATAAATATAATCTCTTTTGTCTTTTTTATGTTTTTGTAAAGTTTTTTTGGCCCATTCTGGAGCTCCATCCAGAGAGTCGTATTGATTATTGTAATAACAAAAGTTATCTGAAAGTTCTTTTCTTACAATTATTTCTTCAATTAGAGCATTGACCGAATTATTTAAATCATCTTTACTTGGGCCGGATATGCCTGCTTCTAAAAGCATTTTTTGATACCTATTAAGCTCAAGCACAACTCTTAAAGAAGAAATCTGTCCAAAATGTAAATAAGGGCTTAAGTTTGTAAGAGCATCAATATCGGGATTATTTCTGTTTTTAAAGTAATTTAAGAGTTTGCCTTTTAAAAAATTAATTAAAGTAGTGTTTGCGTGTTGACTCCCAGATATTTGCATTGGCTCGTAATTATCAATAGTTTTAAGTTTCAATTTTGCTAATAATTTCTGCCAGTTATTTCTTTTTAAATCTAGATTATGATTTTGTGAGTTTATTTTTTGTGGTTCGTAAAGATAATTTTGAATATGCTTGTTGAGTTTAGGCCTAATTGTTCTTGCAGCGTATTCTTGTTTGTTTGATGTAATCCAAACTGGAACAATATTGTGGGTATCTACCATGAATACGGGAAAAGACGAGTCATTTGCAAAATCTAATTTAACTTTTATGGGACCTTTTAATGGTGAGAAGTCAAAATAAACTGCAACTGGACCGAACTCTTCCGCAGCACTTTTATATACCTTACTTGCTTTCCCCGATATTATGAAGAATGGAATATTTAGTAAATGCAACTGATTTTCTACTTCTTTTAAACCTTCAATCATCCACTTAAACTGATTCATAGTTCTATTTTTAACAGAAGAATAAAGAGCAAAAATAACTAGTAATGGGACTTTAAGTCTTTCCGAATGAAGTTTTGCTGCAATTAGCGCATGATTATCGTTTACTCGTTGATCTCTAGACATGAAGTAAATAACGCACTTGCCATAAGTTGAATTTGCAGTATTAAGTTTTTTGATGCGAGATTTAAGGAGTTGAGTTTGGCTGATTGCTGTTTGTGGTACTTTCATTCAAGTTACTTAAGTTAGTAAAGAAAGTTTGCTTTTGCTGATTAGCGATTGTTTCTTGGTGGCCGGGGTCATTGGTGTTAAGGTTTTCTGCCTGTGCCAATGCAGGTTGACCTGTTGAGATTTCTTTATTTGGTTGTTCTGTTTTTTCAATGGGTGTTGAATCGAATATATCAGGGTTTTGGTTTTGCCCTTCTTGCCCAAGAGTGTCACCTGCTTTCGCAATAACGAAGCTAAATGTACTTCCCTTGCCCACGCCTTCACTTGTTACTTCAAGTTTACTATCCATTGCCTGTAGCAAACCTTTAATAACATATAGCCCAATACCTGTACCACCTGGCCTTACAATTTTTCGGCCACCTATTTTGCCATCTGAATTTAGATGAGGGTTAATTCTATAAAACTTTTTACCCAAGTTGGCAATATTTTCTGGAGATATTCCTTCACCAGTATCTATAACTGAAAATCTAACTTTATTTTCTTCTTCTGTTACTTTAATCAAAACACTGCCAGAGGGAGTATATTTTACAGCATTGCTGACAAGGTTATCGAGCACTTGTTGTATAGCCGTTTTGTCTGCTGCAACTTCTGTATTTGCATCGATACTAATTTCGGTTTTTAGCTCCAGTTTTTTCTTTTCAGCCATTGGACCAAATGCCTCGAGCGAATCATCAATCATATCCTGAATTTTTACTCTTTCAAGATTTATTTGCACCCTGTCATTTTCTAGCCTTGCTGACTGCAAAATTGTTTCGAGTAAATCTTTTTCACGCCTTATATTGTCTTTTGCCATTTTTAAGTACTTAGCCTGCTTTTCAGGGTCAAGGCTATTTTTTTCGGACAAATCGCTCATCATTACTATTGCGTTTCGAGCTGTTCCCAATGGCGTTCGGAGCTCATGGCCAAGAATATCCATCATATCTCGCTCTTTTCTCAACTGTTCCGCAAGCTGATCGTTTGCAACTTTAAGCTCTTTTGTTGCTTCATCAACTTTTGCCTGAAGGGTTGCATTAAACTCTTGGACTTCTTCATATAAAAATGCTCTTGCTAATGAGACTGCTGTAATATCTGCTAAAGACTTTATAAATGTAACTTCAGAACCTGAGTAGTAGCTATTACCTGCTTTTGATCCCACCAATATAGCACCAAAAATATCGTTAGATTCTTGCTTAAAAGGTACTATTACTTTAATACCCAGCTCTTGCATTATTACTATTACTTCTTTAACTATGTAGTCTAATGTTTTGAATTCAGGAGGTATTTCGTTTTCTAGCTGGTCGAGGTTGAAAATTTTTATATCTAAAGGGTGCAGCATTTCCAGAAGTTTTTTAAGTTTATCCATTTGATCGGATGAGTAGCCGTTTTTCTGAAAGATTTTTGGGTTACCTTTTGAGTCCTGTACTAAAACATAGCTAAAAGATGGCCTCACTGTTTTAGAAATTAATTCGGACGTTTTTTCGGACACAAGGTTATAGTCAAGTGTTGTGCTTATGGCCTGATTAAATCTCGCTATTTCGGCATTTGGGTCGTAGTTGGGGAATATAATTCTTGAGTCTACCTGTTCTCGAATATATGTGTTTAGCGAGTTGTAAGCGATAACAAACACTACAGCTACAAACGTACCGAACAGTATACTGCCTGCGCTAAAAAAGTCTCCAAAAACTGTTTGATCGAATATTAATACAGCGTAAAAGACAAAAAAAGCAACAGAAGCTGTTACGAGGTAGTATATGATTCTACCGATAATGAGACGAATGTCGAGGAATTGATAGCGGAAGATGGCGAAGAAAATGGTAAAAGCAAAAATTAAAACAGAGAACATTCCAAGGTTTTGTATTAGAGTATATGCTTCAATGCTGTACAGCCCTGCCGTAAACAGAATTGGATTGACAATATTTGTAATTACACCCCAAAAAACTGATACAGAAAGACCTAAGAACAATAATTTCCTTTGAAATTTTTCTTTTCCTTTTGAATTACGATAACCATCTACAAGTCTATAAAGAGCAATGAGCAAATAGGTCAAGAAGTGAAAAATAAAAAGTCCATAACCCGGACCGTATATAGTCTTAAGGTTGCCATCAATTAAAGTTTCCTCCACTACAACAAAAGCTGAGAATTGGTTTAGTAATAAAATTATACTCATTTCAAGCCATATAAACACCTCCAAACCACTAGTTGACTTTGCTTTAGGGAAGTTTCTAACGAAAATAAATAAAGAAGGGGACAGAACTATTCCAAAAGAGAAGTTCAATCTCCCCATAAAAAGAAGCGTGTCTGGATCCACTATTTGGTAAAGCATATATAGCGTAAATATCCAACCTAAAAGTGATAACAAGGTTAAGAGAAACAAGAAGGCAGGCTTATCTCTTCGGCTAAAGAGAATTAGAACCGACAACGTTATTACGACCGAGAAGGTTGCTATATAAAGGAATTGAGTAATTAACATCTTTCAATATAATTGATACCATTCTACACTTTAAAAAACTTATTTAAAACAATAATTCTGATGATTAGTTAGGTTCAGCCCAATACTCCTGAATTTAAAATAAGAGAGATAGTGTCCGGCTCAATTTCAGCATGGTAGTAAACTATTTGTGCATAATCTGAATTAGGAACGAAAGGAAGTAAACCTAATATTCCATTTAGCTTACCCTTAGCCAATTTATCTATGACTCCTCCTGTAGTTGTCCGAAAAAAGAGTTTTATCGGTTTTGGGTGTCCGAAATTATCATATGACTGGGAAGTAATGACTTTAACAAGCCCAGAAATCAGACTCCTAGACAGACCTTGAGATTGATACTTAGGATGAACAAGTATCTCATCAACATAAAATACATGAGCAGTTCTATTGAACCAAGGCTGGGATTGGATTTCACCAGCAACAATTCCCCACTTTGTCTGATCTAGAGGGTAATTTGCCTTACCGATCCTCTTTAATAACAATTCGAAATTTGTTTGGGTACCCCAAGACAAGCCTACAAACTCACGTCTAGAATCAATAGCCTTTTCAACTGTACGTCCAATCAAGAATGGTATATTATCTTCCGATAGTCGCAGCTCTTTTGACATCCTGTTAGCTAGTCCAACTGGATCATGGATAAGTCTAAACATAAGCTGACCATCAGGAGATAAGTCGAGAAATTCTTCTATACTAATTCGGTCTGCGGGATTAATGGGTGATCCATATGCAATATATGCACCCTCAAGCCACCTAATATCGTTTCCGTATACTGAAATATATAGACCGATCATGCTTACAAGTTCCCTTGGGCTTATTTGACCAATAATTGAACCTGTTAAATTCAGAACCTCAAATCTGTCACCGTCTTCTGGGCTTAATTCAGAAAACCTTCTTAGACTTTGAACGATCCCAGGCTCAACAAGGGTACCAAAATTATTCATGTAGGGTTGATCATTATCGTTTTCAATCATAGTCATGTGTAATATTTTACTTGCCAATTGAATGCTGTGTGTAGATGATGGTGTTTCAATCATTGCTTTCCATCAACATTAAACAACATACATTTTACACCACCTCCCGACTTTAGAAATTCACTAACATCCACCTCTTTTACAACAATCCCCAATTCATTCATTCGTCCTTTTAAGTCTTCTGAAATCCCCATATTCACCACAAACTGATCCTTAATCACGAAACCATTACATGCAAAGTTCAGAGCATCATCATAAGAAACGGGAATAATTGTAATATTGGTTCTTTCTTTTAGTTCGTCTAGGTCTGACTCTCTAAATGCGAGTGGACAAGCTATAGCAAGATCTTTTCTCAATAGGCAGAATGCCACATCTAAATGATAAAAAAACGGATCTATAAGCTCAATAAAAATAATATTATCAACAGAGAGATTTATAATTTCAGCAATTCTATAATATGAATCTTTTCTGGCTCTCAAACCATATGAAGCTATCAAATTCTCTCCTATCTTAAGTGAGCAAGCTTCACCCTCCCAATACAAACCACCATCTAGGCTATAAGTTTCAAAACCATTGTAACGCATTCTTTCTTCAAAAAACCTCGATTCTGGTCTCCTTTCTTTGTCTTTAAAGTTACTTGAAATAAATATGTTCCCATCTACCCAGCCAGCATTTGCGGCGAAAACCATATCCTTTAATCCTTGTATACCTTTCATGACATCAATTTTAATCCCCATATCAGTAAGGAGTGTATGTAAGTTTTTCCACTGAGTTCTTGCCTTAGCCTTATTTACTTTTGTATTAGGGTTCATCCAAGGATTTATCGAGTAGTCAACATCAAAACTTTCAGGTGTCACCATTAAAAGCTTTTTGCTCATTTTAAAAAAATAACTTCGGTCTTTTTTGGATAAGATTTCAAAACATCATCAGGGCTGAACCCGTTGTTTTTCCAAATAACTTCAACTACTTTACCTAGCTTCTTTAAACTATTTGATAACGAATATGCACTTTGAAGATTATTTGAAAATATTACGTAATCGACTTCGTAGTCTGCACGTATAATCATGTTTTTATTAATTGTATCGAGAGATTGTTGTTTTAATGCGGCAATTATTCTTTCTAAACTATATGCATACCCAGTTGCAGGTACCAGTGATTTGTTCAATTTGGAATTTACCACTCTGTTTATTAGAAGGTCATATCTCCCTCCACCTGCTACCTCAGCAAGGATTCCATTCTTAGTCTGGATATCAATTTGAAAAGTACATTTATTGTAGTAGTCTTGACTTCTTACCACCCCAAAATCAAGTTTCGCTTGAACACCTAGCTCTCTAAAAAATTTAACTAATTCTTGTGCTTCCTTTAAAACTTCTTTTCCCAAATATCTTACTAATAACTCAACATCCTTTAATGAAGGATATGACCGGTAGAGTAATTTACACATCTCAATGTGAGTTTCATTTTTTAGTATAGAACTAGTGTAGGAATCAAGTTTACTAACCGCCCTTAAAAGCTGACTTTTCAGACCTTTGGCCCTTGCTGATGCTACATTATCCAGAAGTTCTTTAATAATATTAGCTTCGTTTACGGAAATGCCAATATTTTTGATAACTTCATTAAAAATCCTTACATCGCTTACACGAAGAATTAATTGCTTAGTATCGAATCCAAGCGAATTGAGGCTGTTAATAGCCATATCTATAACCTCAATGTCAGCGTTAACGCTTGACTTTCCAAAAAACTCTACACCCACCTGCACAAACTCTCTGAATTTAGTTTCCGAGACCTTGCTAAGAAGCTCGTTCCTGAAACAGTTTGGTGTGTAAAAGATTCTTAAGGGTCTGGCATTAAGCTCAGCGGCAGCCTTAGTAATGTCTTTATATCTTGAGGCGAGCCATCTACAGACGGATGTAGTTCCTTCCGGTATAAGGAAACAATGTATCTCCTCGGCGGGGAGAGACTCGTAATCTTTTTGATAACCTTTTAAGTGTAACGATATTAAGCTTTTCGGATGCCAACCCGGCCAGGGATGAACACCTACAATCTCCGAGGAAAAGAATGATTGTCGCTCAATAGATGGCAAAGTTAACTTCTTGTAATTTGAAAGATAAAAATAATGACTTAGTAAATTTTGAATATAGTCCCTTAAACTTGCGTCACCATTATAGATGTCTCGAAAACCTAATGGTGGTATAAATTTATTCTTTTGACCTAGCATAAAGGGGTTAAATTTTGTGAATAAATTTTAGCATTGATTTTGGTAAGTGTCAATTTCTGCTGACAAAAACTGATTGATCTACACATTCTATTAAGCAATTATTAAATGCCCTGTCATAATTAATGGGCTCCCATGAGCCTAAGTTTGCAAATCAGAGTATCAACCCCATTAACAGTGTCGATCGTACCTTGATCCTTAGCATTTATTACAAGTCGATAAAACTTCGAGCCTGTTATTCCAGCACATTCAGGTAAATAAGTATTACTTATCTTAGAATAAGCCAGTACCAATAAAGGAAATATCGCTAACCTTGAGTATATTTCTATTGCCTCAATACAAGCTTTAAGTCTAACCGGGCTTAGTCCTCCAGTTGTGGAATAAGAATTCAATGTCTCCGTAAGAATTATAATTCCCGAGATTACGATCGGTAAAATACAAATGATCGAAGTTACTGTGGCGACGTCATTCAGTGCCTCAAGCCTAATATATCTCGCTATTTTTTGCTGGTAGTCAAATTCGTTCCCCTCCAACTGGTCGGTAGGTTTTCCTTGACAATAGCAATCTTCAACATTCGACATGTTTTAAACCATTTGAATGTATGTTAACATAAAAATGTGTTAGCAACACAATAAAATGAGTCATCTTGGCAATAGAATATATTTCTTCCGAAAGCGAGCGGGTCTAAGTCAAATGAAGTTAGAACTAGAGTCAGGTGTAGCCTTAGGTGGGTTAAGCCGAATTGAGAATGGTGAAATCAACCCAAATAAAGAAACGATTAGAAATATAGCGGAGGCCTTATCGCTTACACCTAGAGAGTATAATTACCTTGTTGGAAGTTTCTCTAGACCTGCTTCAACCGAGGAAAGGGAAAAGGCTGTAAAAGAACTAGAAAATACTTTTGAGGACGAACGCATATATGCATATTTATTTGATGAAACACAGACTTTACTTTACTTCTCAAAAGGAATACAGAAGCTGATTCTACGAGTAGTGCAAAAAGATTACCCTCAGCTACGCTTAGAGGACTATATAGGTAAAACCTTGTACGAGGTTTTACTTACCCCCTCTTTCGGTATATATTCGATGCTTTCACAAGACCAAAACGATTTCCTTGAATTACTAAAATCACTTCTAATCAGATTCTACATTGAAACTAGTTTTATGTTTGACAACCCCCAGGTACAAAAAACCCTGGAGATTGTAAAATCACACCCTATTGCCAGCCAGGCCTGGAAAGAAGTATTAGCCGAAAAGCCAAGCATTTACAATAACGAATCAACTACTTTTTATATGCACTTTGGTCCATTTAAAGCAAAAATGGAATACAAAATAGAAAAAATGCTTTCCAACGACCGCTTTGAAGTAATAATCTACAAGCCAAAAAATATCTTCTTAAAGATTATTAATATGTTTGGATAACCCCCCTACCCACCAACTTCGCAAAATGGTAAAATTACTCATTCATATAAACCATCGTGGCATCTACACTTGGTACTAGGCTTAAATATTTTAGAAAAAGAGCAGGTTTAAGCCAGTTTCAATTGGAAATTGACACTGTATCTTCTCCTGGCTCTGTAAGTAGAATTGAAAGCGGTGAGACTAACCCAAACAAAGAAACGTTGACTAATCTGGCAGATGGGCTCAAACTTAACCCCAAAGAGAGAAGCTACCTTTTTGGTAACTTCGCAAGACAGGCATCGCGAGAAGAGATTGAAGCGGCAAAAGCAGAAGTTGCCAATGAATTCAGACGAACTGATTTTTATGGGTACCTTGTTGATGAAACTCACGTTTTATTAGATGCATCAGCAGGTATGGAGAAATTATTACACCCCTATGCTTTAAAAAACTCTCCCTCTGTTGATAAGTCAAAAGTAATTGGTAAAACTATATATGAGCTTGTAACTGATCCGCAATATGGAATAGTTCAACTAATAAATAGAAATGAAGATGAGTATTACAACTTTTTAAAAGAGCAAGTTTTAATTTTCTTGCGTGAGTCTAGTTTTATGCTTGAATATGAAGGTATAAAAAGAAGTCTTGATGCAATAAAGTCGAACCCACTAGCCTTAAAAGCATGGGAAGAAATTGATAAGGAAAAGCCAAGTATTTACAACCCCAACTTTACTTCGTTTAATATGTACTTAGGTAACTTTAAGGTAAGAATGGAATACAAATCGGAAAAACTACTTTCTAATGACAGATTTGAAGTAATTATCTACAAGCCAAAAAATATCTTCTTAAAGATTATTAATATGTTTGGATAATTATCCAAACTATACTAAGAATTTCGAGGGAGGTTAGTTAAAAGAGTTTTGGGTTAGTTTTTTGTTTTAATGATTTAACACAAATGGCTAAAGTGTTTGCTCTGTGTACTTGCTAACTAGATTTATTGCTTTGTATATTGCAAACTTACTAAGTCAAGAATATAGTATTGATTTCTTTCATACTCATCGACAAGATAACTAGTCTTAATTTTGTAGCTATTATCAGAAAGTATCTCAACTGAATTAAATCTTGGATAAATGGAAAATTCTGTTTGATCTGAGAGGGAATTAGAAGGGATTACCTTGAGAAACTGTTTAGACCTTACATCGAATGCCCATATACCACCAAACTCTTCATACTCAGCCTTAATGGGTGCAATGCAGGCATCGTAGTTTGGGTTAGCATGCCCGTCATAACTCGAGCAGTTGCCATAACTACCCATTGTTATGGTGAAGAATAGCAAGGATCTACTTTTAGGTATTAAATATGCGTTGTCTGGTGCAAAATCTCCAGAAAGTACTGAAAGTTTTACCTCTTTACCAAAGTCGAATTTTGCAATAGTTTTATACTGAGCATCTTGTATTATAAGTCCGCGAAGATAACCTAGCGGATTTTCTCCCCATTTATTGTGATTAATGAATAGTTAATTGAGTACTGGTCCTGCACTGCATTCAATTTTTGAGTATTCTTAGTAGTTAAATCTGCAACTTTAATCTTCTCTTTAGATAGTTGAGTTTCTAAATCCTCGACTTGAGCCTCTAACTCTTCTATTGACAATCTAAAAGTATTGATTTTTTGCTCGGCCTCCCCAAGTAAAGCACCAAAAAGAAATACGCTAATTACTAACAAACCAGTGACAAATTTACGAAACCATGGTTTTTTAATAACTTTAAATTTTCTGTAAAAAAATCCAATAACTTTGTCGAGTAATCTAAAACCTTTTAGAATTAAACCTTTTGCTTCTTTACTTTCTTCTTTGGTCTTGGTCATTGTAATTAATTTACGTAAAATATTTTTTGTCTGCAAACATTATTTATAAAACACTGCATTAAATGTCCATGGTATTTATACTACGTTTTTAATTAAAAAACATTGTATTACAATACAAATCTTTGGGAATTAATTTTTAACTATATATACCAAAATATTCAATTAGGTTTTAAAGCTTTTTCTTCTTCTGCCTGTTTTTTTATTTCTTCTTTTAGTCTTATGCTTTCTTTGTATACTTCTTTTAACTCTTCCCAGTATGTTCCTTCTTTTTTCTTTGCTTCTACCATTTTTTCTGCTAATTCATACTCTGGATAGTTCTTTTTTGCTTCTCTTAATGCTTCTTCAAATATTGGCTTTTCTTTTTTTAATATCTCTTCTTTTTCTTCTTCTGTTAATGGCTTTTCTGGAGCTTTTGTTTGTATGTGTATGTCATCCGGATATTTATCCCAGTAGTCTTTTGCTACTATGTAAAACAACCAGAAATATTTAAAATATATTTTCCTGCTTACTTTCCATTCTGGCATTGCTACTGTATTTGTTTGCACTACTTCTTCTCCTTTTACTACTATGTCATATTCTTCGGGAGACATAAGTCGCCTAGGTTCTTTAGTTGTAGCATCTGCATAAACGTTCCTAATTGTATAAGATCTGGCTATTGGGGTATATTTCTCACGTATTTTTTCACCTTTTTCCCACCTTACCCAGGTTTCAACTTCACCTGTGCCTACGCTTGCTGTGTTGGGTGTTTCAATAAAGATTCCTTTTGACCTTAGCATAACAGTCTCTGGTCCTTCAGTAGTTGCTGCTATTGGGAACATAACTTTAGAACCAAATTTTTCATATATTTCTTTCTCAAGAGTACTTCTATCTTTCACATGACCGTATTTTACCTGATGCATATTCCCATCAGTGAACACATTATTAAAACTCTTTATTGTTAGTAGATCTTTCATGTAATTTTACGGCTCAAACCACCAACTTGAATTTGGCATATTGTTCAAAATAGTATCGTAGCCACGCACTCTGTACTCATTACCATTTATAGTGTACCTACTTTTTGAAATTATCCCGATCTTTTGTCCTGTCTGTGGGTGGAAGACTTCGTCAAAATTATTTAACTCAAAATCTTTTTTTAACATAAACCCTGCTTCTAAAAATTGTTCTGCTGTTGTACTGGAAAAGGCTTTGATAAACCCACACTCATTTTATATAAGGGATTTCCTCAAAGTTTAACCTCACTTCTGCTACCATGGCCCTCAATACGATTCCATTTGGAGCTTTATAGGATATCATTTTCGCATTATTGAAAAGACTTACCTGCTCCATTTCTTCGTATTCATAAATGCTAATCGATGCATTACTAGTTATTGTGAGTTCGTTGGGATCTAATCTCATATGAAGAATATCTTCCTTTATGGTAGTTATAAAAACTTCTTGATTAACGCTAGTTATCTTGAAATCTGCTACATTTTCTATGATTAAAACTTCTGATTGGTGGGACTTGTTAATTAGGTTATATTTAATCGCGTATAGGTTTCCTGGCTTTACAATCGATCCCTCATTATTGCAACCTTTACCAATAAGGATTAGGCTATCCTCTGTCCTGAAAATGCCAAAATGCAGCGGATCAATCTGTGGAGATAAGTATACCCCATCGAGCAAAACATTGAGCACTTCATCTCTACATGGCGAAACATACCGGGGTAGGCCGTTAGTGACATTTGATTTTTCTAGGTAATCGTTTTTAACCACAGACTCATACACATTAACATTCGATTGAAGAACAATGTCGTGTTGTGGTTGTCTCAAGATAAAGAAAGTTACGGATAATAAAACAAGTATTATCCCTAAATAAATAAATTTCTTGACATTTCTTATGCTATTCATTTTAAGCTTTTATAGTAGTGAAATACATTATCTCCATAGGTACAAACATTTCCTCTCCAATCTTGGCAATTTGTACTTTTGACTAAGCGACCACCCACATTATCATAGTAATACGTACCATTATATCTTTGAAAAGCTTCTCGCATTAGCTCGTCTTCGCTGTAATTTCCTGCTCCAATTATCCCATTCAAGTGATTACGTGCATAAGATAGTTTACTATTAAAACAAGCTTGCCCACCATCAATATTGCTCTTCCAGGACCAAATCTCTTTATACGTTGGTAAGCCATTGCATTCAGTCAGTTGTGTTAGTCCAAATCCTCCGTCAAAGGATACAACTGGATCTAACAGTCCGTTACTAGCCGCACCAAAGTGTTTGCCATCGCGTGCTTCATACTTATATATTGCTTTTATTTCTTTAGGCATGTATGACTCTTTTTGTTCTAAGGATGGTTCAGTACCCCAAATTTGAAAGCCAGCTTCAGTACTCAAGTTTTTATCTTCCAAAATTAAAGCTGCCGTAACTTTCCCATTTGCACCACCACCATAGTTATTACCTAATGTATTGGCGTCTAGATGCCAAATACTCGACAGGTTTTGTCCATTTAACTCCCAATAGTCACCTGTAGCTTTCCCACTTCTCTGCCTATGAATACCAGTATTAATAAAATGTTGGCCTTTCCATGTTCCATCCCAGTATTCGATCTCAACATGCCAATTAAATTTATCTTTTGTAAATTCTGATAAAGCTTTAATTTCGTTTGGACTTGTTACACCTTCGAATCTTAATACGAAATCCATTTGAGGCATATTTGCATCATTGTCCAAATAATAGATATATTCATTATTGGTTCCATTAGGATTGAGTTTAATACCGGTTAAGTTTTTTAGTGCATTATTTAAATCTTCTTCGGTGGGATTCGTATCTACGCATCTACTTCCATCCCAGGCTTGACCGTCATTGCATCGTGGGGTAGCGGTTTCGCTACATTGATTTCTCAGATCATCCCAAACTTTGGGTGGCTGGCAATTTGCAGGTAGTTCACCAGGGCAGTGAATAAATTGAAGTGGTATATCGGTATAAATAACTGAAAATCTATAATAATTAATATTTGTTAGTTCGAATCTTTGTGTATAGAAAGTTCCAAGCCAATTTGAACTTTCTTCTCCTGTTGGCATACCAAATTTTTGTTCTGCTCCATTATTAAAGTAATAACTCC
>CAZUKH010000003.1:0-6576 GCA_964620955.1 uncultured Candidatus Saccharibacteria bacterium
CCCGATAAAACTCTAATTGTTAAAAGACAATAGGTTAATAAGCCAATTGCCCCAAAGGGGTCCGCCTGGGGCGGAAACTACTCCCCGATAAACTCTAATTGTTAAAAGGCAATAGGTTAATAAGCCAATTGCCCCAAAGGGGTCCGCCTAGGGCGGAAACTACTCCCCGATAAAACTCTAATTGTTAAAAGACAATAGGTTAATAAGCCAATTGCCCCAAAGGGGTCCGCCTAGGGCGGAAACTACTCCCCGATAAAACTCTAATTGTTAAAAGACAATAGGTTAATAAGCCAATTGCCCCAAGGGGGTCCGCCTAGGGCGGAAACTACTCCCCGATAAAGTTATTGACTAAGATTATACATCACTTTTTGAGATAAACAAATACAAACCAAGCGGGTAAACCATCGGCTGAATCTAGAAGATTTTTACAGTTCGGCAAAAGTAATGCCTTCTATCCCAGTGTAAACATCGGGCGTATTAGTTAGTAGCTTGAGGTTTTTAGCTAGTGCAGTGCCTGCTACCAATGCTGTTGCAAGAGTAGTTTCAGTTTTACGCAAAACTTCTGCACTCCTTGTAGCAGAAGCTTCATCCACTTCAATAACTGTAAAGTATTTTTTTATAAATTCTTTAACTTCACTTTCTAGTCCGGAGTCGTTAAATGTAGAGCTTGCAAGTAGAGTAGTAAAAGTAGTAGATATAATCTGCATAGTGAATTTTTCGTAAGCAGTAGGCAGCTTTCCTTTTCCTGTTTTTAAATACTCTGTAATTACCCCTAAGTCTACTAAAATTGTTTCTTTCATAATGGTTTTTTAATCAATATTATTATTGTAAAGGCTTTTTAAGTTCAGATACAAGTGCTTTTTCTTTTTCCGAATTTACATCCCAAACTTTAACTTCATCAATATTGGAATCGCTTGAAGGTTCTGGATTAGTTTCAATCTTTTTATCTTCATGCTCTGGCTCACTGGGTTGCTCGTTTGGGGGTTGAATAATAGGCTTTTCCGGGATTTCAACTGGTGCAACTTCTGTTTTAACCGGTTTTTTTTCTGACTGCGAACTTCGGGAGGTTTTTTTTACAACCTTAGTAGTTTTTTTCTCTTCAATATTTACTACTTCTGAGATGTTTACTTTAATAATTTTATACCTTGGCTTGTTGTATGAGGTAAGTGTAACTTCACCAAATTCATCAACTAGGCTGAAAATGTCTCCTGTTTTATTTTTGACTTCTGTTAGCGATGCAATAATTTTACCATCTTTTCTTTTATGCATATTATTTCTTTAACAATAAATTTAGTTTTTGGAGACAAAGTCGTTATTATGCCTTACTGTTAAAATTATAGCTAAATTGTATATGATGTCAATAACCTTTGCGATGTTTGTCTAACCAATCGTAACCCTTAGTTAGAAAGTATTTCCAAGATACTACAAAGTCTTTAGTGCTTGCCCATCTTTTTGGGAAACCAGGAAACTTCATTTTGAATTGAGAAAGACCTTGCCAAGGGTGATTCGGCTTGTTTTCAGGGGCAATGCCCCACAGATTAAGATAATCACATCCTTTTGATTTAGCTAACTCAACTATATTCCATATTAGTAAATACATTCCTGGTAAGTTGTGTTTCGAAGTTAGTGATGCACCGTAATGGTAATAAGCCTGTTTGCCAAAGAAAATAAAAATCCCTCCTGCAATATATTCTTCACCTTGCTTAACAAATACAAGTTCAGACATGTTTTTTGTAGTGAAAGTTTGTAGCTCTTGCTGAATATAATCGCGAGAATAAGGTTGCCACTTTTGCCTTATAACAGTATCTTGTAATAGTTTCCAAAATTCATTAAAACTTTCAATACCATTTGACCTTTCAAAATGTAAATTCATTTTGTGGGCTTGTTTTATTAAATATCTAGTTTTTTTTCTTGTTTTAGAGAGTAGGACAGGCATCTCATCTCGAATATCCATAATCCAAGTGTCCATACCATCTACGTCGGACATAGGCGAGACTTTTGCACCAAGGTTTATAAGCTTTTTTTCGGCTTGAGTATCTTTATCAATTAATGGGCTTAAGCGGAAAAACCAAAGGTTTTTCCGCTTACATATTTCTTTAAGCTCAGTAACAACAGCGTTAATTAACAGCTCGTTATCCCAGTCTAAAATAGGAGAGTGCCTCAAATAAAGATACTTACCTCTTTTAGCTTTAACAACTACTGCTGGTACTAATCCAACTAACGCTTCTTGATCAAAAACTCCAAGCCTTAAAACTTCATGTCCAATCTCTTCTTGAAAATCAAGCCATTCAAAAGATTGTATAAATGTGTACCCGAATGGATTGTTGGATGTTGTAGTGTTTAATACAAAATCGTTCCATGTATTTCGGTCTTCGAGTTCTTTAATAGTAAAGTTCATATTTTAATGGTAATCGCTTACAAGTGACTTCATAATTATTGGTGATACTCTTCCTTCAATTAATATAAAACTTCTTTGAACTCCCTCCTGTCGAGCGGCAAAAAGCATTTCCTCAGAAGTTTTTACTTTGATTATTTTTGCTTTTGAATTTTCCTTTAATGCCTCTTTGTAGAGTAGAGAATCAGTTGTAATAAGTACGTCAAAGCAATTATGTATTTCCTTAATAATTTGAACATAAATTTTTGATTTTTCTTTGCCTAGTTCAAAAATCCCTTTTGTAATAATTATTTTTTTGTTATTTCCTGCTTGCTGGTTTAAGTATTTAGCAGCTGCAATAAAACCTTTTTTTGATGAGTTATATGAGTCATTTATTATTTTTGTATTATTGTCACCTGTGTCTATTGAAAGCCTGGGAAGCTTTAAACTCATGACTGATAGTTTATGAACTATTTGTTTGATTTCCATTCCAAGCTCTATTGCACAAGCTATACAAAGCAGAAGGTTGTTAACAAGATGTTCAGGCATCTGTTTAATTACAACTGGATGTTTCTCACCTTGGTACTCTAATTGAAAACGTAAAGTATCTTGATTTATTTCTATTCCACTTGCGCTTAATACTTCTTTTTGTATAGGGTCTTTCCCGTTTCGAAGCTTGTTAGCTTCCTTGGAGCTGGTGGTTGTAAAAATTGTTTTACCAGTTGAAAACCTTGAGAACCCTTTTGCTATATCATTATCCGCATTAAGGATTGACACACCACCATGTCTTAAGCCTTTTATTATTTCTGATTTTGCTGTCGCAAGGTTTTCATGGCCACCTACAATTCCTATGTGCTGGGTATCTACATCTGTAACAATCGAAATATCGGGTGGAAAAAGTCTAGTAATTTTTTCAATTTCACCGACTCTATACATGCCCATCTCTGCAATAAATACTTCTGTTTCTTTAGTAACGTTGGCAATTATTGATATGGCCACTCCTACGTCTGTATTATAGTTTTCCTGCGTTTTGCTAACCTTAAATTTGTCATTAATAATGTGGTAAAGTATTTCTTTAGTTGTGGTTTTGCCTTGGCTGCCAGTAATAGCAATAATCAAAGGTTTTTGTTTAAGACTATTAAGTTTTAAGAGCGATTTTGCAATAATTCGTTGTCTTTTTATTTTTGCTATTGGAGAAGTTAATAATACTAAAATTGTTGTAATTAATGTGCTGGCAATATCTAAAAAAATGCCAATAAGTGCTGCCAAGGCAAGGTAAACATATACTGATGGAATAAATCCTTGAAATGTTTCAAATTCCACTATTGATTCACCGGGGTAAATACCAGTTGTGCTAGATGCTACAGTGAATGCAGCAAATACAGAAGTTAGGTAGAATATTACTACTCCTAAAATGGTAAATGCAGAAAAAACTATAGTGAGATTGCGCAAGTTTTTAAGCGATGGCCTAATTGCCTTATTAAGAAGTACACTTTTTAGAAATTCGTAAGTCTCAAAAATCCAAATAATATATGCAATTAATACACCTAAGAAAGAAACAATTGGAGAAGTGAAGAGCAAAGTTATTGCTGAAAAAGTCACAAACTTTAATCCTATTAGTGTTATGTTTTTATGGTTTTCGGTTTGATCCCATCTAAGGTGATTCCAAAACCTGTCCCACCTGAATTCTTTTAACTGCCAAAAGTAAAGGTCGCAAAGGATATTTTTTAAAAAAACTATTAAAAAGGGTGTCCAAAATAATAGTGATAAAATTATAAATTCAGTCATTTCGTAACCAGTCTAAAATATATTTTGCAACTTTGACAGGTTCTCTCTTTGGAAGTCCATGTGTTGAATCCATAACTACTAGTTCGGAGTGTGGTATTTTTTGTTTTATTTTTTCTGCCATCCAAAGTGGAGTTTGCTTGTCATTTTTGCCCCACATTATTAGTGTTTTTATTTTAATATCTTTAAGCTTATCATCATAGTGCGTATTTACAATATTTTGAAATGTGTATTGCATTACACCACTTAGCTTTGAGTAATCAGTTTCTTTTACCAAATACTTATAGACGTACTTTTTTATAAAACCTGCGGGCAAGACTTTAAGCATAGGATTTGCCAAAGTAGACATAATTTTCCAGGCAAACTTTTTAAAAGAATTCCTGGGTTTGATTCCACTTGAATCAATTAAAACTATCCGGCATGGGTTAACTACTTTACTTGCTGTTGCAGCAATGATTATCTTACCTCCAAAAGAATGACCAATTAATATATATTTATAGCTGTTTTGGACTTTTTGTGAAAGCCATTGAACAAAATCTTCCATTCCCCATGGGAAATTCATTGGTGGTGTATTTCCGTGTCCGGGCATTTCTAATTTTTGTACTCTATATCCCATGTTTTTTAATTGTGCGGCAAGGTCTTTAAGGCTTTCTTTAGAACCTCCCCATCCATGTAATATGAATACGTCTTTACATTCCTGATTTTCTTCCATTGTCAAAAATATGTTAAAAGACTATACTAAATAAATACTATATTATAAACTTACTTTCATGATTAGTGTTGACCAATTTACAAGTGTTTTGACGGTGCTTTTTATAGGTGGTGGAATAGGATTTTTATGTTTGCAAATTGGGCGTTTCTTTGGTGAGTTGAGAGGCATAGTTAAAGACAGTCGTGAAGTTGTGCAAAATGTGTCAGAGGTTTCAAACCTTGCTGTTACAGACTATAAGAGGCTAAGGTCCGGGTTGAAAGATTTAGTAACTCTCCTTGAAGGGGCAAGCGGGGTGGCCAGTCTCACAAGGCTTTTTAAGAGATTTAAAAATAAAAAAGAAACAAAAGAGGAAGCCAAAGATAAATAAACCACTTACATTATTGAATAAAGCCAAAAAATCGTATATAATGGCTATGATAAAATTTACATCTTGAATATGGCAAGTAAAAAGTCAAAGTTTAGTAAGGAAAAACAATTCAAAAAAGGGGTAATTGAAAAGTATGGAGAACACGAAGGAGATACTGGTTCCCCTATGGTACAAATAGCCCTAATGACAGAGAGAATAAACTATTTAAGTTCTCACTTAAAACAAAACAAAAAAGATGTACATTCAAGAAGAGGACTTTTAAAGATTGTAGGTGCTAGAAGAAAAATGATCAAGTATCTTAAAAGAACTCATCCTGATAAAGAAGCTGTAGTAACTTTTCTTACCAAGCTGGGCTTATCTTAAAGCCAAATCCCCAATCTGTTTGCTTTTCGGTGTTGAGCAAATTGCCTTGTATACGTATACTTTGCTATACATAAAATATGGCAATGCAAATACGAAATTTTTTTAGATCAAAATCTGCTGTAAGAAAATCAGCATATTTAAAGAATTCCCATTCTTTTTTACGGGAAAAACCCCCTGCTTCTAAGGGTAGTGTGTCTAACGATCTTGTAATAAAGGCTTTTAAAAAAGTGAATAAGAAGGTTGATGAAAGTAATTTAAACCAAAGAAATAAAGGAAGAAAAAATATTCTATTTTCATTTAGGAAAAAGCTATCATCTATATCAAAGCCAAGAATTTATAGGAAAAGGATTTTGAAGATCTTCACTATTGCTTTAGTAGTGTTATTAATTTTAGGGGGAGGGATTTTTGTGTCGAAATCTCCTATATTCAATGTGGAAGAGATTACTTTAAACCCCACCGATATTTCTTCTGCTGAGGAAATCAAATCTTCTTTTAGGGACAAAAGCATTTTTTCGTTTTTAACAAGTGATGTTGAACGGGTTGTAAGAGAAAAAGTTGCCTCTGTGTCGGCTGTTTATACGAGAAAAGTCTTACCAAATAAATTAGAAATAGAAATAGTAATTAGTAAGCCGTATGTTTTTGCATCTGGAGTGACTAGATTTGCTGTTTACAACACCATAGGCGAGGTTTTTGAGTCGGGTAATTTCCCTTCCCAGTTACAATTAAGCGACTATGAAAAAGAGTTGGTTTTTGGAGCTAAAGACTTGGATTCCCCAAAAATTCAAGAGAGGGTTATAAGTGAATTAACAGAAGAGGAGCGACCTACGTTTTCCTGGCAATTAGTAAGTAAAGAAAGAAAAGAATCGGTTTATAACGAATTTAGACTTGCAGCAGAGTCAAAAGTAAACGAGCACTTTGCTAAAACGTTTGAGTTTGCAAACGCAAAATATCCTGATTTGCCTAAAGTTTTTTTTC
>CAZUKH010000003.1:6586-65660 GCA_964620955.1 uncultured Candidatus Saccharibacteria bacterium
TGGAGATTTTGTTGCATCTGAAAAGTTGATTGATGAAAAAAGTTTTATAGATTTTTCTTTAAAGCTGGAATCTTTGCTAAAGCAAAATAATATTCCTGTAAGGCAGATTATTTGGAATTCATATATTTCTGTAAAGTTGGAATCTGCTATAGATAATAAAGAGTTTTTATTTGTTTATGATGATTCGGATAGGACTTTCGAGGAACAAGAAGTCGATTTTTTAAACATTATAAAAACTGGTCTTGTTAACCAATTTAGGATTTTTGATTTTAGAAGCAAAAATTATTCTTTGTCTTTATAATACAAAATCACCTGTCTGTCGCCATGCAGACCGGACTTTAGTCCATGGTTTTTGTTGCGAGCCAATATCTATCTTGTATAATTTGATGGTAAAATGTAAACTGATCGAACTAAGATGCCTGATTTTGTATTTATAAATTTTACTCAATATGTCTAATATAATTACTGCAATAGATATTGGCTCGCACAAGGTCGCTGCTGTGATAACAGTTATCGATGAAAACGGAAAAGCAAAGGTTATTGGTGAATCTTCTCACCCTGCATATGGAATAAAAAAAGGCGAAATAACAGGTATTGAGGAGGCTATGAACTCAATAGCTTCCGCACTTAATGGAGCAGAAAGGATGGCAGGATTAACAGTATCCTCAACATATGTAACAATAAATGGAAAAAACATTGTCTCGAATAACAATAAAGGTGTTGTAGCTGTAGCTGACTCAGAGATTCTTGAAGAAGACGTTATTCGTTCACTAGAGCAGGCAAGGACAGTAGCCATTCCTAACACTAGAGAAATAATTCATTTAATACCAAGAGAGTTTCTTGTTGATCAGCAAAGTGGGATTAAAAATCCAGTAGGAATGACTGGTTCGAGGCTGGAGGTAGATTGCCATATTATTTCGGCACCAAACACGGCTATTCATAATATTGAAAGATGCATACAGAGTATTGGATTAAAACTAGATGGGATAGTATTTAGTGGTTGGGCTTCTGCTCAGTCTGTTTTAACCCCTACAGAAAAAGAACTGGGTGTAATGCTTTTAGATATTGGTGGTGGAACAACAACAATAACAACATTTGATGAGGATGCTGTAACTTATAGTGCCTGTGTACCGTTTGGAGGAAGTAATGTTACAAGAGATCTTGCTGCAGGGCTTAGGCTTTTCTCTCTTGATGATGCGGAAAAAGTAAAAATAAATGCTAATGAATTAATAAAAAGAGCTTCTGCCAAGAAAAAAGGAGAAACTGATGTTATTGATATTGAAGAATTGAATATTGAAGGAGCAAATAAAACAATGTCTCGAAAGTTATTCTCGGAAATAGTAAATGCAAGAATTCAGGAAATATTTGCTATGGTAAAAGATAACGTTGAGCAAGCAGGCAACGAATTTAAACTACCAGCAGGGGTAGTTATAACAGGCGGATCTGCAATGTTGCCCGAAATAACGAGCGTTGCCAGTAAGGTTTTTGGAGTGCCGGCTCGAATAGGTTATCCGAGAGGTCTTGAAGGACTTGTCGATGGAATATCATCCCCAGCTTATTCAGCTCTTCAAGGACTAGTTATTAATGGAATGTCAGATGATGGGTATTCATCAAACGGAGGAGGATCGCGATCTAAAAAAATATCTTCAGTGCAGCCTGCAGGCGGAATCTTCGGCAAGGTAAGGGGATTTATAAAAAACCTGATGCCTTAAACAGCTGAGTATAAAAGTTATACATGTGATTTAAAAAGTTGTACGTTTGTTCTTGCACTTTTAATATTTGTGCATTAAACTGTCTGGTATTAAGAATTATCTTTGAACATATGTTAGTTAAACCACAAGCAACGTTAGCAGCTAAAATAAAAGTAGTAGGAGTAGGTGGCGGCGGAGGCAATGCCGTTAACACAATGATATCTCGACATAATATTGAAGACGTTGAGTTTATTGCAGTCAATACAGATGCACAGGCATTAATGAACTCAAAGGCTGACATAAAACTACGCATCGGAGAGCAAATTACTCGTGGCTTAGGCAGTGGGGGAAATCCTGTTATTGGGAGAAAGGCTGCAGAGGAAACTGTAGATGTGTTGCACGAAAATCTTGCAGGAGCGGATATGGTATTTGTAACAGCTGGTATGGGTGGTGGTACTGGAACAGGAGCTGCTCCAATTGTAGCAGGAATAGCCAAAAATCTTGGCGCATTAACAGTAGCAGTTGTCACAAAGCCGTTTCATTTTGAAATGCAAAAAAGAATGGATCAAGCTTTAAAAGGAATAGAAGAACTTAGAGATAAAGTTGATACACTTATTGTTGTGCCAAATCAAAGATTGCTTGAGATTATGGATAAGAATTCATCGTTTATGGCAGCCATGGAAAAGGCAGATGACGTGCTTGCACAAGCTGTAAAGAGTATTGCCAACTTGATAACCCAAACTGGTCTTATAAATGTAGACTTTGCCGATGTTAGGTCAGTTATGTCGGATGGTGGAACAGCTTTAATGGGTATTGGTGAAGCCACAGGTGATAAAAGAGGTCAAGAAGCAGCAAAAATGGCAATTGAAAGCCCATTACTAGAAATTTCAATTGACGGCGCAAAAGGCGTTTTGTTCAATGTAGTTGGCGGAAAAGATATAAGTATGGCTGAAATTAATGAGGCAGCAGAAGTTGTTAAGCAAAAGATCGCTCCTGATGCAACATTTATATTTGGTGCTTCAATAGATCCTTCTTTTGAAGATAAGCTGCAAGTTACAGTCCTCGCAACTGGCTTTGACGAAAAGATGGCGAGTAAGGTTCTTTCGAACACAATGGAACCTAGGTCTAATTTGGATACTTTGGCTGCTCAAAGGTCTATGGCAGGTGAAGACGATTCAACACAGGATTCTAGTACTGATCAAGAATCTGTACTTGGAAACTTAGGTGGCAAAGCTTCGCAAGTAAGCCGTTCTTCAGTAGATGAAGATGAAATAGAAAATCTACCAAGTTTTTTAAGAAACAGACAAAAACAGTAGATTAAACTGGTCTTGCAAGGGCAACATATCTTGAGGTGTTATTTCCAGAAGGGTAGCATGTAAAAAGAGTAAGCGTTCTTTTATTACGCTCACCAGTAATTATTGAAAAGTCATCAGGTTCAACAATTTTGCTTTTATACATTCGATATGTATACCTTTTGCCTTCCACATCTAAAAAAATCTCATCTCCAACTCTTAAGTTTGAAAGAAAAGAAAATGCCACCTCTGGATCGCGTGGGCTAGGGTTGTAATTGGGGCTAGCGCTATGTCCGTAAATAACCATGTTATTTTGAACATCAGAAATTGGAAGGCCTGTATTTTCAAAGTGGGCTAATGAAGTTTTAAGCACAGAGTTATATACAGCCTCAGTAGTACTATCTACATTAGGAGTTACTGGCAACGAATCAATGCCAAGGCTTGGGATACTAATATAAAAAGTTCCAGCATAATTTCTACTTGTGATATCTTCTTGAAGAATCTGCTGTTCAAAAGCTTCAGCTGCTACATCTTGAAGTCCTGCCGGGTTAGAAATAAACTGTGATCTATCGATATAATCAGAAGAGACGGGTGCGCTGCTTCCTTGGTCTCCAACATTTACAGCCTGCTGGGCTATTGTTTGTAGTTCTGGATAAACAAATCGATAAATAAAAAATAAGCCTAAAATTACTAATGCACTTGGAATAATCAAGTTGGCAATTCGAGAGTTATTTACTAAAGATTGAAGTGCATCATACCCTCCACCCATTGTGTTCCAAAGCGTAGTTCTGTCTTTAGAATCTTGCTTAATTTCTATGTATTTTGATCGACTATCTAAAAAATGGTTGTCAACTTTTTTATAACGATATAGCGCCATTTGATTAATTTGAATTTTCTAATAGACTTTGTTAACTTTTATTATTATAATCCTTTATGCTTCAGACTAATTCTACCCGGCATATTGTAAATTCGTGCTAAAATTGTAGGCTTACTTTTACTCACTTTTAATTTTTACTTATTTCATCATAATGGCGATTACTTCAGATGACAAGCAAAAGGTAAAAAACCTTGTAATACTCGGGAAAAAGCAAGGATATTTGACCCAGGATGACATTTTAGCAGTTTTCCCTGAAATTGAGGAAAATCTCCAGCTGCTGGAGTACATAATTGCAAGCCTACAAGATGATGAAATAGAAATTATTGAACCAAGAACTGAAGCTTATGCTGAAGATAAAAAAACCAAACTAACTTTTGAAGAAAAGATAAAAATACTTAAACAAATTAAATCTCATGTAAGCACAGATCCAATAAGAGCATATTTACAAGAGATTGGTCGAATACCACTACTTAGCGCAGAAGAAGAGGTGATTTTAGCTAAAAGGTTTGAGAAAGGTACAGAAGAAATGCACAGAGTTATTATCGAACTTGGTAATAAAAAAGAGCACGAGGATTATGTAAAGGCTGCTAAGAAAATCGTAAACGGTGAGTTAAGAGGAAAAGATATAGAAAAAGCCAGAAAAAGGCTTATAGAAAACGACCGAAGATTCACAAACAAAAATATTCGAGACGGAGTAGAAGCCAAAGATTTATTAACTACAGCGAACTTACGATTAGTAGTTTCTATAGCAAAAAATTACTTAAAACGTGGATTAGACTTACTTGATTTAATACAAGAAGGTAATCTTGGACTAATAAAAGCAGTAGAAAAATTTGAATACAGAAAAGGGTTTAAGTTTTCTACCTATGCTACATGGTGGATACGGCAAGCAATTACACGTGCTATTGCAGACCAAGCAAGGACGATTAGAGTTCCTGTACACATGATTGAGACTATTAATAAATTAAGCAAAATTTCTTCTCAACTTGCATCTAAACTAGGGCGTAAACCAACTCCTAAAGAAGTAGCAAAGGTAATGGGACTTTCTCCAAAGAAAGTACAAGAGATCCTTAAAATATCGCAAAAGCCACAATCGCTTGAAACTCCAATTGGAGAAGATGGTGAAAACAGCCTTATTGACATAATTGCTGATGAGTATACTGCTTCGCCACAAGAGCTTGCGACATATTCTTTTCTTAAAAAACAGATTAATGAAATACTGGGGGGGTTATCTGACAGAGAAAGAAAAGTTATTGAATTAAGGTTTGGATTAGTTGATGGGGTAACTCGTACACTTGAGGAAGTAGGTCACGAATTCAATGTAACAAGAGAAAGAATAAGGCAAATTGAGGCTAAAGCACTAAAGCGCATGAAAAGCGAAGAAGTGGCACAGGCCCTTAGAGATTATCTGGACTAAATTAGTAAAAACTGATAGTTTAAAGAAGTTAAATTACTTTGCTGGATAAATCAATAGTTTCTCACAAAGACAGATTTAGAGTTTGGATAGAGCAGGCAGAGCATGATCTTGGTGCCGCCAAAATTTTACTGGATTCGAATTACCATGAGTGGGTTTGTTATCAGTCTATTCAGTCAGTCGAAAAAAGTCTTAAATCTGTCATTGTTCATGCAGGTTTTCGTCCCCCTAAAACTCATAAGCTAGGTGTACTTGTAAGCATGTGTAATAGGGCTAATAGTCATTTCTTTGATGTGAAATTTAACTTTCGAAAAATCGAAGGTTACACGTTTATGTCTAGGTATCCATTTGTGGTACCAGGGCTAACCAGTACACCACATGAAATTATTACCAAGAATGATGCAAGTGCTTGTATTTCGGTTGCGGGCGATATTCTATCAAAAGTAAAAAGTTTTCTTTATGATCAAAAAGCACAAATACATTCAGATATAAAGCTTGAAGATTACTATTTTACGAAAGAAGAAGTTGATGACAGGCTTAATCAGATTAAAAGAGAGCTATTGGATTCAAAAGAAATGCAGATTCAAAGAATAACACTATTTGGTGCTTTTGCGCGTGAAACTACGGTCCCTAAAACATCAACAATGGACCTTCTTGTTATAGCTACGACACAGTTAAGTTTTGTTGAAAGAATTCAATATGTGCGGGAAATAACAAGGGGTGGTGAACCTATTGTAGAACCTTTAGTTTATACTCCGGATGAGTTTTCTCTCATGACAGAAGAAATTGGAGAAGGTTTTCTTGAGAGTGCAATTGAGGAGGGCAGAGTGATTTTTGAAAATCACCCCGCCTAAAAGTTTTTCTACTTGGCTTCTTCTTCGGCCCTATATTCTCTAATTACTGTAACCTTTATAACACCAGGGTAGGATTGTGTGTCTTCAATTTCTTTAGCAATCTTAAATGCCATCGCTTTTGCATCTTCGTCAGAGGCCTTATCAGGCTTTACAATAACTCTTACCTCCCTTCCTGCCTTAATTGCAAAAGATTCTTTTACGCCATTATATCGGTTTGCAATATCTTCAAGGGCTCTAATTCTTTGAACATATTCTTCATAGCTATCTCTTCTGGCACCAGGCCTTGCCCCTGAAATTGCATCAGCAATTCTTACAATTTCTGATTCTGTGTATTTGGCATCAATGTCAAAGTGGTGTGCTTCAATTGCATTAGCTAATACTTCATCTCCTTTGAAGTGCTTCCTAGCTATTTCAGCAGATATATGGTGGTGTTGTTTTCCTTCCTCTGGAATTACTTTACCAATGTCATGAAGCAAACATGCAAGCTTAGTAGTCCTTACGTTTGCTCCAAGCTCTTCTGCAAGTGCTGCTCCGATTTTTACCATTTCAAGAGTGTGTTTAGCTAGGTTTTGACCATAACTATAGCGGTATTTAAATCTTCCAAGAAGCATAATAATTTCTTGCGGAAGGTCGTGGAACCCAGTTTCATAAGCAATTTCTTCACCTGTTTTACGAATTTCCTTAAGCATGTCTTTCTTTACTTTCTCGATAGTTTCTTCAATTGAAGCTGGGTTTATCCTCCCGTCTTTGAGTAACTTTTGCAGGGCTAGAGCTCCAACTTCTCTTCGAATAGGGTCAAAACATGAAATAGTAACCTGGTTTGGGGCCTCATCAATAATAACATCTACACCGGTGAGTCTTTCAAATGCCCTTACATTTCGGCCATCTTTCCCAATAATTCTACCCTTAAGATTATCATCATCAATTGTTACTGATGTTGTTGTTGTCTCGGCTGTAAAATCTACAGCACTTTTTTGCATTGCATCTACCAGAATTTTTTGTGCAATTTGCTCTGATTGGATGCTTATTTGTGCCTCATTTTCTTTAACTTTTTTTGCTGTCCAATCCGATAGTTCTTTTTCGGTCTGTTTCTTAAGTTCTTCTGCGGCCTCTTCTTTGCTCATTTGAGCTACCTTTTCAAGTTTGGCACCAAGGGCATCTTCTTGTCTTTTTAACTCTTGTTTTTTAACTTCAAGATCTTTTTCTTTATCTTCTAAACTATTAACTCGTTTATCAAGATTGTTTGATCTTTGCATTAGGGCTGATTCACGATCGGTAATAATTTTTTCTTGCTCTTTAAGTTTTTCTCGGGCAGATTTAGATGATTCTAAAGCAAGATCTTCAAGCTCTTTGGCTTTTTTTTCGGCTTCAATAAGCTTTTCTTTAGCAATTTGGCTTGCTCGCTCAATAGCTTCTAACTCAGAAAGTTGTTCAGGCTTGTTATTAGAAAGTTTTTGCACTTGCTGGTAAAGGTACAAAATACCTCCTCCGGCTGCTACTAAAAGTAAAATTAGTGCAAGTAATATAAGTTCCATAAATTAAACGTAATATTTAATATTATGGAAATAGATAATGGGGGACTAAATCTTATGCGACAAAGTATATTCAGCCATGTATAGTTTATATAACTTAGCTAAATTTCTTTGTGGTGTTTGTTTCAAATTAAACAGTTCAATAACCATAGATTTAGTTTACCAGTATTAAATATTTCCAAATTGAATAACATTATATCACAAATTTCTCAAAATATTTTTTGGTTAATTTGTTCGTTGAGGGTCAAAGTATTCGCCTGCTTTTATAACGCCTCGTCTAACGAGTTCGTCCTGCATTTGTTTAATTTGAAGGTTTTTGTGCGCAAGCAGATTTTGCAGTGTGACATGCATGTTTTTCAAGTCAGCTACTTCACTTCGTAGTTTAATAACTTCAGACTCTGTTTTATCACTTTTATCTCTTAGTTCTTTTGCGTCTTTGGCATCTTTTACAAGTTCTTCGTGATCTTTAGACTTAATAATTTTTTTAAGTAATTCGTCTTCGCTTATACCCATATTTAAGAAGGTATTTAAATCAATTTGAGAAGGCTCTTTATTTAAGTACTTTTTATAAGACTTCTCAATCATCTTTTTTCTTTGGTCACGATCCATTGTTAAGCTGTTGTTTGTGGTAGAAGTTCCAGGAGCAGAAGCAAGAATATTATCGTTTCCCATTGTATTACCAAAGTTCCCAAGACCAAAGTTTCCAAAAGTTGAATTTCCACCTAGACCGAAATCGAAGCCTGTATTGGCTGTTGCATTTGTTTGTGGAGCGTGAAGTTTTGGAGGAGTGTCTACATATTTTTTTATTGCTTCGGCTAGTGCTTTAGAAAGTTCATCGAGCTTAGCATCATCTTTAAGAATTTTATAGTCTTCATCATTATCAATATATAAGAGTTCAATCGCTATTGCTATTGGGTTGGTTTGGTTTAGAATTAATAAAGACTTGAGTTCATGTTCAAATTCGCTTTTAGGTCCTTGATTTTGGTAACCAGTTTTTTTACAAACCTCATCTGTAACTATCTTAGCTAAATCTTCTGAATTGTTGCTTCCAGCTTTACCGCTAAACCAAGTTTCTATGCCCCTTTTACCACCATCGTTTACGTGTATTTCGATAAATATATCTCCAGATTCTTCTTTGTAACCAGTATCGTTAATCCAGTCAATTCTTTGGATAAGGTTTAGATCTACAGGCACTGCTTTGTGTTCTACTTTTAAGTTAGTTAAGTGAGAATCAGTTTTTTGAAGGATTTTTCGTGTTAAGTCAAATTCGCGCAAGTCTTTAAAAACAGCGCCAGGACTCATGCTGGTGTGCGCTGCGGATATTAATACTTTTGGAATAGCCATAAGCTGATTATACAGCAAAAATCTGGGAATGGTTACAAGTCAGGTTGACCGATTTCTCTAAGAATTTTGTGGAGCTGATCTTCAGTTTTGAATGGAATAACTATTTTACCTCCTACTTTTGATCGATAGAAACTTACTTGAGTTCCTAGTCTTTGTCTTAAGTTACTTTCGATTTTTTGAAGTTGATCGGTAAGCTCGATAGACCTGGTTTTGCGCTCTTTTGGAACTTGTCCTTTTATGAGTCTTCTTACAAGTTCTTCGACTGCTCGTACAGATAAGTGGTCTCTCAAAATGATTTTATAGGTAGCTATCATTGTATCTTTACCCTTTAGACTCAATAATGCGCGGGCATGGCCTTCGCTAATTTTATTTTCAAGAAGCCCTCTTTTTATTTCATCCGGCAGGGTCAATAGTCTTATTTTGTTAGCTATCGCAGGCCTGCTTAGTCCAACTCTTTTAGCAATTTGTTCGTGTGTCATAGAAAACATATTTTTAAGCTGCTCGAACGCCATTGCCTCCTCAAACGGGTTAAGATCTTCTCTTTGAACGTTTTCTATTACTGCTAACTCCAGCATATCTTTTGGGGTAGCTTCTTTAACAACTACAGGTACAGATTGTTGCCCTGCTAATTGAGCTGCTCGCCATCTTCTTTCACCTGCTATTATTTCGTATTTCCCTTCTTTATTGCGGGTTACTAATATCGGTTCAATAATTCCATGTTCTCTAATTGAATCAGCAAGTTCTACAAGCTTGTCTGGGTTGATTTCTATTCTAGGCTGATAGGGGTTAGGCACTATCAGTTCAGTAGGCAGTTTAGGCAGATAACCTGTCGAAACCTCATCTACAGTGGATTCCGTGATTAGCGCAGATAAACCTTTACCAAGTCCAGATCTTTTGTTCATAATTTTAATAGTGTAATCAATAATGTCATAGTCACAGAGCAATATCAATAGAATGTTACTACTTACTTTTGTTTACTCTTTGTTTGAATCTTTTTATAATTTCGTCAGTTAGCCTGTCGTAAGCTAATGCGCCTGTAGACTCTTTTTCATATTCCATAATCGACATACCGTGTGAAGGAGCTTCAGATAGTTTTACATTTCGTGGTATTAATGTGTCAAAAAGGTTGGACTTGAAAAAATTTTTGAGCTCAAGAGCAATATCTTTGCTTAGATTTGTTCTGTTGTCATACATCGTTAATATTGCGCCACCTATCTCGAGGTTAGGATTAAGTGAAGAACGTATCATTTTAATTGTGTTTATTAGCTGTCCTAGACCTTCGAGCGCGTAATACTCCGCCTGTACAGGTATTAATACGGCGTCAGCTGCAACAAGACTATTTACGGTTAAAAGACCTAAAGAGGGTGGACAATCGATTAAAACGAAGTCGTAGCGTGAAACTATTTTCTTTATTGCTCTTTTGAGGGTGTTTTCTCTAGAAATACGGTTTACCATTTCAAGCTCTGCTGCCGCAAGTTCAATAGCTGAAGGCAATATATCTAAGTTTTGTATTCGAGTAATCTTTACTGCATTAGAAGCATCTTCCTGATTAATCAAAACATCATAAATGCTTTTAAAGTTTTTATCTTCTCGGTCTCGTACTCCAATACCTGAAGTTAAGTTAGCTTGTGGATCACTGTCAATTAATAAGACATTAAATCCCTTTGCTGCAAGATATACCCCAATGTTTAATACACTGGTTGTTTTGCCAACGCCACCTTTTTGATTGCTTATTGCTAATATCATGTGATTAAATCTATTTACTTATTGTACACTATTGTTAAGTTGTATTTAAACAAGTTGTGGTAATAGCTTGAGAGGTTAACAACAACTCTTAAATCTTTCTCAAAGATATCCCTAGAGCTTTACCATCAAGATTTAGTTTGTACTGTGCTTCGACCTCGTTATTAAACTCGATGCTCTCGGCACTAACTAACTTTTTAATTTGTGCTAGGTTATCGACAATAGTTTTTTGGGTTAGCGAATCAACCTCAACGATAGCAATTGCTATTTTGTCTTGAATTTTTAGCCCTGACTTTTTCCGCAGTGATTGAAGTTGGCGAGTAAGTTCTCTAATTTTACCTTCTTCGATTAGGGCTTGATCCAGTTTTGTATCTAAACCAACAACTAAACCAGCTACCTCATCTATTTGAGTTTTTATATCTTTAGTTTCTTCAACTTCTAAAACGTTTTCAAGATTTTTAACATTAAGTTCTGAAACAATTAAGCTTTTCATCCAATCGTGAAACTCAGGTATATGCTTGTTGCTGGTTTTAACTAGTACTTTTGAAAGTGGCTGTCTAACTTTAAGCTTATTATTTGTGCGTAAGTTATGGCCTATTTCTACAACCTTTCTTATTACTTCCATCTCTTCGCCAAGTATTTCATAAGACTGTATAAAAGAGTTATCTGCTTTAGGATAATCTGTAAGGTGTACCGATTCAGGAATGCCAGGAATGTGGTTTGCTACTAGCTCTTTATAAATTGCTTCAGCAATAAATGGAGTAAATGGTGCTAAAAGCTTTGCTGTTTCAACAAGTACATAATATAGTACTTCAATCGCAGCGGTATCTTTAGAGGCAAATCTTTGACGTGAGTTTCGAATATACCATTTTGATATTTCACTTATTAAGTTTTTCAAAGCTTCAGTGGCTTTTGGTATTTTGTAGGAGTCTAGATTTTCATGAACAGATTTAATAGTTTGTTGAAGTTTCAGAATTATCCAAGCATCAAGCTCTTCGTCAATATCGTCGAATGGTATATGGTCCCATGGGTGGGAATCTTTAAAGTTTGATCTTAAGTTGTAGGCAAGTTCTTCTCTTGGTTTCCAGTTGTTTGCATTTGCATACATAACAAGATAGCTAAAAATATTCCAAAGAGGGAGAATGGTTTCTTGTTTTTGTAGCCTTAAGGTTTTGTCACTTATTGTAGTATCTTCACCTGCGGAAATTGGTGTAGAAAAGAAATTCAGCCTTATTGTATCTGCACCAAAGTTTTGAATCATTGGCGTTGGCTCAGTATAGTTTTTTTTGCTTTTGCTTAATTTAACACCATGATCATCTAAAACAAATCCGCTCATAACTACGTTTTCAAATGCATTACTTTCAAAAAGAGTTGTTCCAAGAGCGTGTAAAGTGTAAAACCAGCCTCTTGTTTGGTCAACACTTTCTGCAATGTATTGTGCAGGAAACTTAGATTCAAATTTATCTTTGTTTTCGAAAGGGTAGTGAAATCTTGCAAATGGCATAGCTCCAGAGTCGTACCACACATCGAGTACGTCGGGAATTCTTTTATAATGTTCGCCTTCAAAATCAAATTCAATTTCGTCTACAAAAGGCCTGTGGGGGTCTTTTAGAGTCTTACCAGATAATTTTTCTAATTCACTAAAGGATTCGATTATCATCACCTTGCCGGATTCGGACTTCCATATTGGTAATGGAGTACCCCAATAGCGCAGTCTTGATATACCCCAATCTTTTATTTCTGCAAGCCAGTTACCAAAACGACCCTCTTTTACATGGGCAGGAATCCAGTTTATTTTGTTATTTAAATCTACAAGTTTATCCCTTAAATTGCTCACAGCTACGTACCAAGAAGTTATCGGCTTATAAATTAATGGAGTATTTGTTCTCCAGCACATTGGCATTTCATGTTCGTAGTTTTCGTGAGAAAACAATCTGTCTTTATTTTTTAGGTCCTCAATAATTAATGGGTTAGCATCTCTGTAGTTTTTGCCCTTATACTCAAATATTTTATCGGTAAAGTCACCTTGGTCATCTAATACATCAAAACTTTGAATTTTTTGCTTTATAAAAAGCTCGTTATCTTCTGCTCCATAAGGTGCCAGGTGTACAATACCCGTTCCTGTTTCAGTCGTAACAAAAGAATTACCTTCAAATATTCTATGTGCATTTTTGTGTCCTTTGAAGTATTCAAAAGGTGGTTCGTAGCTCATTCCCACAAGCTTTGTAGGGTCAATATCTTCGAGTATTTCGAACTCTTTATTCTTAAAAACTTCTTTTACCCTGTCTTTAGCTAAAACATATTTTTTCTTAGCGGATTTGTCTAGAACTTTTACATATTTAATTTTCGTATTAATAGCAAGTCCAAGGTTTGATGGAATAGTCCAAGGGGTTGTTGTCCATGCAATAATTCGGACACTATCCATTTCGGACAAAACAAATTCAACAGTAATGGCCGGATCAACGAATGGTTTATAGCCTCCTAATGCCACCTCGGCATTTGAAAGGGTGGTACCTGCTCTAGTTGAGTAGGGTACAACTTTAAATCCTTCATAAAGAAGACCTTTTTTGTAAAGCTCTTTTATAGACCACCAGATAGATTCAATGTAATTTGGATCCATTGTGGAGTAGGTTTCTTCTTCATTGGTAAGCCTTCCCATAAGCTCTTCAAGCTCAATAATAGTTTTTCGATGTTCAATTACAGAATCTCTACAAAGCTTATTAAATTTTGCAATGCCAAATTTTTCAATATCTTTTTTTTCCTTGAAGCCTAGTTTTTTTTCAATTTCATACTCAACGGGTATACCTTGGCAATCCCAACCAAGACTTCTTGCTACTTTAAAGCCTTTCATTGTCCAGTATCTTGGAATTATGTCTTTCATTGCAAATGTAAGCATATGCCCATGGTGTGGTGTCCCGTTTGCAGTTATTGGGCCATCGTAAAAAGTATAAACCTTGTCTGCCGGCCTTTGCTCAATTGATTTTTCTAAAACTTTATTTTGTTTCCACCAATTTAAGATTTGTTGTTCGAGCTCGAAAAAGTTTTGATTCGGTTTTGGAGGGTTAAACATTTTCTTTAATTATTAAAAAGTAATTTGTGAAATAGATGCTTTATGAGTAAGGCCTTGTTTAAAATTAAAACATTTTCGTAAAAGTTTATCTACTTTTTCAGGGAAATTGCGAGTGGCAATAAAAATTCGATTAGCCATCTCATCCGAATAATTCCAACTTTGAAGTTTATTATAATCTTGCATACTACGTATAACGTAAACCGTATAACGTAGAACAGTGTTTTGAAGGGACTGAGTTGCTCTACTGCTCAGCGATTACCACCCAACTTCCTATCAGGCACATAGGCATCTTGTTACAGCTTTTTCGGGCTTACCCGGGAGGTTCTACTAGTTTTTCTTCCCCCTGCTCTGGAGTGATTTCCTGTAATTTACTTACAGGCTCCTTCTTTGCGTTAGAAAGATTTTATCACAAAGGCAAGGCTTACAGATAGTTTTTTGAATTTGAATTGTTATAATTAATAATGCAAAAAGTAAAAACAGTTTTTATTGGTTCTGGTGATTTTGGAATCCCAATATTAAAGAAGATTGTAGAATCTGACTTTTTTGAAGTTGTAGGAATTGTAAGCCAACCCGACAAGCCAATGGGCAGGAAAAAAGTTTTAACACCTACTAAGCTTAAGGCTTTTTCGGTAAAGACATATCCATCTATTCCAGTAGAAACACCAGATAAGATTTCACAATATTCGAGTTCACTTATTAAAGAATATAATCCCGAGTTGATTGTAGTAGCATCTTATGGACAGATAATACCCGATAGTCTTCTTAATTACCCAAAGTTTAAGTGTGTCAATTTTCACGGGTCACTTTTGCCAAAGCTTAGAGGGGCAGTACCTGTGCAAATGGCTATTCTTAGGGGTTTTACAGAAACAGGTGTAACGCTGCAGCAGATGGCTAAACGAATGGATGCTGGTCCACTGATTTCCTCTACAAAGTTTGCAATTGAGCCGTTAGATACAACCGAATCTTTGATGTTAAAACTTGCAATAAGCGCTTCAAATATGATTGAAACTGACTTGAAAATGTGGTGTCAGGGAATGTTGACAGCTATATCTCAAATAGAGGAGGATGCTACCTATTGCTACGAAAAAGATATTGCCAAAGAAAAGGCATCGCTTTTAACGGTCAGTTCCGTTTACGAAGCAGATCGAATGGTCAGGGCCTTTTACCCATGGCCGGTTGCGTGGTTTTTGGCAGAAGCCTCTAATAAAAGAATTAAAGTCTTTAGGGCCTCAGTAAAAACAATAGATGTTCAAAATCATAGAGCAGAAGGTCCACGTTTTGTCTGTGCCGACGGTCAGCCCCAACTCGAGTATTCTGATGGTGTTCTTTTACTGGAAGATATTCAGATAGAGGGTAAAAAAAGAGGAAGAGCAAAAGAATATTCATGGTTAAAATTTTAGCCAATTTTCTCCGTATAATTAAAGTTGCTAGTGATTCGAAAATGCAGGAAAGTTTTTGTTTTAAAACTCCGTCTCTGGGACTCGAACCCAGAACCCACCGGTTAACAGCCGGTTGCTCTACCATTGAGCTAAGACGGAATTCTTAATATGTAAGAAAGATTATAGCAAAGCTTGTTAATCAGAGCAAAACCTCTTAAGTTATCCATTTTTTTATAAATATGTTACGATAAAATAGAAAGTATTTTTAGAAATGTCCACCAATAAAGACAACTTAATTGAACAGCTAGCCCAGCTTGGAATGTCCGTAGATGCGGGCAGAGTATATATTGAATTAATGCAGGGTGGCAAAGTAAGCCCATTGTCGTTAAGTAGAAAGCTAAATATCCCAAGAACAAAGGTATATCGAATTCTTTCAAAACTTCAGAATATGGAGCTTGTTGAGGAGCAAAAGCGGAAATATGGTTCTCGTTTTATGCCAGTAAATCCTTCAAAGCTTCTAGAGTTAGTTAATAGAAGAGAAAAAGAACTGCTTTTAGTAAAAGCCTCGATTAACTCAACTGTTTTTGCATTAAATTCGTTGTTTAATAAGAATGCAAGGTCGGAAGGACCTGTAGTCAGTAATCACCAGGGCAAGGAGGCTGCGCAATTCTTACTAGATGTTTTACCAACAGCAAAACACAATTTATGGATAGTTGGTTCGCAAGTATTTGGCAGAAAGTCATTGGGTAATTCCGCTATTCTTACGGTGTTTAAAAAGTTAAAACAAAATCCTGGGCTTAAAATATGGCAGATTACCAACCCTATAGATGATAGTCACGAGGAAGTAATAAGTAAACTATTGCCCAATATTAAAATTTGCCTGCTTAGAAAAGATTTGTTTGAAACTGATTTTGATATTTTCTTTTTTAATAATAAAGTTCTTTTTGTTTTTGACAACAAAGGAGAGCTAGTGATCGAGCAAATTACTGGAGGATTACAATTTGAGCTTTTTAAAAGATTTTTTGAGGCTTTGTGGAAAATGCAAAATACTTGATGCAAGTAGTGTAAAAACTTTTTTAAGACTAATAAATATCCGATTTAGTATAACCGGGCTCTTTTTGTCCAAAAATTAAATATCCCAAAGTCATAGCAGAAAGACCAAGAAAAAATATACCAACTATTGCAAATTGAGTTGATCTATTACTAATATCAAACGCTTGTCTTTCATCGCTAACACCTGCAACTCTTGGCTGGTTAATATTGGCTTTCGATTCTTGTGAAGCAGGTTGGTTATTTGAGGCTTGGGATGCGTTTACAAAACGTTGTGAATTGTTTTGTATATAAGTAATTGAAACTGCTGGTAATACAAAAAATGCAAGTACCATGCAAACAATTGTAAGGGCCTTAGTGAGGTTAATATCAACCAAAGGTTCTTGCTGTGCTTGGTAAATTGTTTTATGCATTTATTAAAGTTGGCTAACTTATATATTTACTTTACTCATTTAATCAAAGATATTGTAAATTGGCAAGTGGTTACGGTTACCCTAACAACCTAAATCCCGACAAACACCATAGTAGTGATCTTGAAAATTGGTGTTAAAGTAAGTTTGGCCATTAGGAGTGTGGTAAAAGTAGAAGTAATCAGTAATATTTGGCTGCAAAGCAGCAACGATTGATTCAATTCGTGGGTTATTTATTGGCGTTGGGGGAAGTCCGGGATATTTGTAAGTATTGTAAGGGCTGTCAATTTGTAAATCCTGTATTGATACACCAGGATCGTTTTTACCAGTTATAAAGTTAACAGTTGAGTCAGCTTCTAATGCCATACCTAAAGCAAGTCTGTTATGAAAAACAGAAGAAATATCTTTTCGGTCATCCCAACTGCTTGCCTCTCTTTCGATAATTGATGCAAGAGTTATTGCTTCATAAAGAGTTCCAAAGTTTGATTGGTTTTGTGGACTGGCTCCATTTGGAAGTGCGCTATTAAATTTTTGTACTGTGTTTTGCAAAATGAAATCAACAATCTCTAATGTGGTCATACCTTGTTGGAACTTATATGTGTCGGGGTATAAAAATCCTCTTAAAGGTTTGGTAGCGGGTTTGTGTAGTGTTAAGAATGTTGAGACTGTGTCCGAAAAAGAGTAGTTATCTGGTGATTCTACAATGTTTACAAATTCAGCCGGCACGAATTTTGTTTTACCAGCAAGTGTTTTTTCCAGCTCGCTAGCCATTTGCTCGTATCTCCATCCTTCACGTAAGGTAACAGTTATTGTAGGTAGTAAAGCGCCTTTTTCTAGTGCAGAAATTACTTCGGGCAATGGAAGACCATTCTGGATAGTGTATTCTCCTACTTTGATTTTTGGCTCAATATTCGAAAGTTGAATATATATTTGCGCTGCAAACGCGCTTTTAATTATCCCGGAATCTTCAAGCTTTGGAAGTATTCCGACTAGTGTGTCACCTTCTTCAACTAAGAATGAAATTTCTTGCGTATTTTCTGTTGTACCAAAGACTGCAGAGTTATACCAGTTATATGCTGTAAAAAACGCAGCTGCTAAAATTATAAATAATACTAATAGTAAAACTATTATTTTTTTCATTATTGTTTTAATGTAAATAAAAAAAACTTCCCTGTCTGCTACCAGGCAGGCAGGACTAAAGTCCGTGGTTTTTTGTTAGTAATAAGTATTCTTCAAGTATTATTCTTGCTGCTTCGGCATCTACATGTTTTCGCTTTATTCCCTTTGTGTTTTCTCTTGCTTGGGCACTTGTCATGGTTTCGTTCCATTCAACAATCTGCACATTGAATTTACTCCTCATAAATTTTATAAACTCAACTGCGCGATGTCCGAAATCTGAAAGTAGGTTACCCACATCATAAGGTACGCCTACAACAATAGTATCTACTTTTTCCTTATCAATTATTTCATTAATGTGCCTTATCAAAGACTCGTCCATTTTGCCATAATATATTTCTTTAGCAAACGAAAAATCATTATTTTCATCAGAAATAGCAATACCAGTTTTGGCTGAACCTAAATCTAGGGCTAAAGTTTTCGACATAAATTATTATAACAGTTTATAAATGGTGTCTGTGATATAATTACTACTATGGTAAGTTTGCTTGTTGATTTTCTTTTCCCTAAATTTTGTTTTTCATGCGGAAGGCCAGGCAGGTATATTTGTGATAAATGCTTTGCTCACAATTCAGAGTATTTACCTATTCAGATTTGCCATGTGTGTCATAGAGAAGTGCGAATTGGACTTGTACACAAAGATTGTCAAGAACTTTCTTTTTTAGATGGGCTGTTGACTACGGCGCAATACAATGACTTTACAAAAAACCTCATTTTTTCAGGTAAATACTCTGGAGTATTTTCAATATTTTATGAAGTTGGGGAAATAATGGCACAAAATCTTAAATTAAATTTTAACTTTAACGAACACTTGTTGATTCCTGTACCTTTACACATTAGCAAGATGAAAAAACGTGGATATAATCAGTCGTTAGTTATTGCCAAGTCTATTAGTAAATTTACAGGAATTAAAGTTATTGACTTAATTGAAAGAAGAGTAAAAACTCATACACAAGTAGGAATGCACAAAACGCAAAGACAGGAAAATCTTTTAAACGCATTTACTGTTAAAAATAAAGGCTATATGCCTAAAAAAGCTATACTTATTGACGATGTTTATACAACGGGAACAACGCTTAATGAATGTGCTAAAGTGCTTAAAGAGCATGGTGTAAAAGAAGTGATAGGGTATACCTTCGCAAAGGCTACTGCAAGCCTAAAACCTTTATCTACTTGACTAAAACGCTTTTTTATAGTAAAATTTCAGTGTACTTTAAAAATGAATAAACATTCGCTTTGAGAGGATAAAATTGTTTCGAGATTTGCGTTACCATTATCCAAGGCATTAGTCTTTGCACTTTCAAAGGGGATGTTTATTCGACGGCAAAAGATTGTTTAGTATGGCAAGCCAGCTTTGAAAGGAAGCTGTAAAAAATCTTTCAACAAACAAACGACAATCAAAACGTTTTCTCAAAAGCAGTTAATGCTGTTAAGAATATCTTTGCAGCTCCAAAGCTTAATTTAAATTTTGCTTTGGCCTAAATTAACTGTCGTTACTTTTTTTAAAGTAGCCGCTTTTAACTTTATTTCCTGTGTAGGTTAAAAAGCGATCACTTTCAGGAATGCGTCAAAAAAGCTTAAAACGCACTTTTTTGATTAAGTCTAAGGTGTTTTCACAACTGATTTTTTTGCTTAATTTTTAGATTAGTTGTTGAAACCAAATTAAGCCAAGCTTGTAATTCCTTACTAGCATGGAATTGTCGGACAGGGTTCGCCCTCATCTCCACCAAAAGCTCCTGAAATTATTTCGGGAGCTTTTTGTTTTATTAGCTAAATCATTGTAAAATCATCCCTATGAACATTTTGGAAATTCTTTTTTACCAGCCAATTTATAATCTTATAGTCGTTTTTTACAGGCTTTTAGGCGACAACCTTGGTCTTGCTGTAATAGCTATAGCTATCGTTTCGAGAGTAGCTATGATTCCTCTTACTAGTAAGCAGATTAAAATGGCAGAATCAAGCAAGGAGTTCCAGGAAAAATCTAAAAAGATTAAGAAGAAGTTTAAAAATAAACAAAAACAACAAGAAGAGCTTTTAAAGCTCCAGCAGGAATATCTTCCTGCTCAGCTTAGTGGCTGTCTACCCTTAATAATCCAGTTCATTATTTTTATTGTCATCTATAATATTTTAAGTGGAATTATTACTGGAGGAATAACCAGTTTTAATAGGGTCGCTTACCCTTTTGTTCCAGGTTTTTCGGAAGATTATTCGGTTCAAAGTACTTTTCTTGGGCTTATAGATTTAAAAGCTAGCCCTGCTGCGATTAATCAATTCCCAAACATTTTACCTTATCTTGTTTTGATTGTACTTGTTGGGGTAACTCAGTACTTTTCGTTTAAAATAATGACAGCAGCAAGGACTACTAAAAAAGAAGAGCAAAAGATTCAAAAGAAACCAAAAAAGAAAGATGATACAGAAGATTTCGGAGAAATTATGCAAAGATCTTCAAAGCAGGCTGCTACCTTAATGCCAATACTTTTAACTGTTATTTCTTTTAATTTGCCTTCAGGACTTAGTATATACTTGATTACAACCAGTTTATTCGTTATACTTCAACAGTCGATTTTGGCTAGAAGAAGAAAACTAGCTGAGTCGCAAAAATTAGATCAACTAAATAATAGCCAATCATGAAACTAGAAGCTACTAATAGACAAGTTTTGGGAAAAAGAGTTAAGAATTTAAGGTTAGGTGGGCTAGCACCTGCAAGTGTTTATGGCCCTAAAAAAAAGGCAGAGAGTATTGCAGTTGACGAAAAAAAATTTAGTAAGCTGTTCGAAAAAGTAGGATTTAACAAGTTTTTTGAGCTTGAAGTAGAAAATGAAAAACCTTCAAGAGTGCTTATTAAGGATGTTCACTATCATCCTGTAAAAGATTACATTTACAACATTAGTTTTTATGCAATTGACGAAGATAGAAAAATTTCTGTTGATGTACCTATTAACTTAGTGGGAGAAGCGCCTGCAGTAAAACAAAATTTAGGATTCCTTGTGCAGCAGGCAGAAACTGTTGCAGTCTACTGTTTGCCTAAAGATCTTCCAGATCATTTCGAAGTTAATATTGAAAAACTTGAGTCTACAGGTGACAGTATAAACCTTGAAACACTTACTTTGCCTGAAGGTGTTGAATTCGACAGTGATGTAGACCCTAACTCCGCAATTGTATATATTGCCGCATTCCAAAAAGAAATAGTAGAAGAAGCTCCAGCTCCTGTTGAGGGAGAAGAAGGTGCCGAAGCTGCTTCTTCCGAGGCTGCAGCAGATACCGCAGAAGAGCAGAAGGACAATAAAAGTGAAGATAAAGAGTAAATTTGACTAGTAAGGTCAAGATAAGCATAATGTTCTTGTGAACAATCCTTCTAATACCCAAACTTCGGAGCCTGGCGATGAAATATATTTGCTTGAAAAAGCCATAGCTACTTCTACGATGCCCTCAGAGCTTAAAAATAAAGCTGCAGGCATGATAATGCGATTAAAAAAGATGACCGCTGCAGGTGGTTTTTCAAAAGAGTTTGAGCCGGTTTCTGAATATATTCGGTGGATACTCCAAATTCCGTTTGCAAGCTTTACGAAAGATAATCTCGACATAAAGCATGCAGCTGAAGAGCTTAATAAACATCACTACGGACTTGAAGTTATTAAAAATAGGATTTTACAATATTTAGCAGTTTTAAACTTACAAGGGTCGCAATCAGACAATATTCCATCAGCTAATACTTCTGGTGTTCAAGAAATGAAAAGGCTTCAAGGAAGTTCGTCCCATGCCCCAATACTTTGTTTTATAGGTATTCAAGGTGTAGGTAAAACTTCTATGGCTAAATCGATTGCAAATGCTTTAGGACGTGAGTTTGTTAGGGTTTCTTTAGGAGCAATGGGTAGTGTTACCGAGTTAAGGGGAAGATCGCGAGGAGAAATTGATGCAGAGCCTGGCCAAATTGTTAAATCGTTAATTAGGACAAAAACTATGAACCCACTTATTTTGCTTGATGAAATTGATAAAACTTCAAGTGCTAGCGGCTTAAGGGCCGACATCATGGCGGCTTTGCTGGAAATACTAGACCCTGAGCAGAACTCCACATTTATGGATAAATATATTGACTACCCGCTGGATTTATCTAAATGTCTTTTTATTACAACGGCCAATAACTCGGGAGGGATATCTGCTGCTTTGCTAGACAGGCTTGAGATAATTCGTTTTGGTAGCTATAACGATGATGAGAAGATTCAAATTGCTAAAAGTTATCTTTTACCAAAGGTTAGACAGGCTACAGGACTTACAGAAGAGCAGCTTGCATTTGCTGATGATGTTTGGCCACTCGTTGTAAGGCCTCTTGGATTTGATGCAGGTGTAAGGCAGCTTGAAAGAACTCTGATGGAGCTTGCACGCAAAGTAGCTTTGCAAATAGTTCAAGGTGTAGTAACAGGAGTTCAAATAAACCAATCAAATTTTCGCCAGTTTATTCCTGAAGATATTGGCGTATACGCATAAAAGCTTGGCTTAAAGATTCCCTTGAAGGAAAGTCTTATACTCTCTGTCTTTGCGCATGTTCGATTCTATAGAATTTCTTACAATTTGGGCTTTGTGCATTCTTTTAGTTTGGGATGCCCAGTCTAAATATCTATCTATTTCAGGTGAAATTATTAAGATAAATTTCGTATCCAATTTGCTTTTAGCTTCTTCAACTGCTAGATTCATAACGTTTACAATATCTTTGTCAGAGTATTTTTTAAGTAAAAGGGTTTTAAAGTTTGAGCTGTTTAGAGAGGTTAGAAAAGAGTTTGATACGTTGGACTTATATAGAGCTATCACAATTTTCTTTTCAGATAAAGCCTTAGAGATATCAAAACCAATCTTAGCGTCGGGATTTGTGATTTCTAAAATGATTATATCTGTATCTCTTATTGATTTTTCAATCCGGCTTTGAAAGTCAGCAGCATGGTTAGTTGTAAGAAGCCTTCGAAATTCGAGGTCTGTTTTTAAGTTGTGACCTTGCCTTTTAAGAAAATCAACACCCTCATTAAATACCTTGAATGTAGACTCTCTATAATCTGAATTATATAGTACGAAGATTTTCATGACCTGTCGTTAGTGCAAATAAATGGTATATATGGAATATATCACGCTCGCCAAGCCTTTGCAAGCAAAGCGTGTTACTAATAACAGTTAAAAAGTAATTAAGTCCTGTAAAAAAACTATAAAATTCTGTATCCTATATTACGTATAAAAATAACAAATGAAAATAGGTCTAGCAGCTTTAAGAAGAAAAAATATTTCGGAGTACAAAACATGTATAGCAATAGACATTGGTACAGAAAATGTTAAAACAGTTTTGTTTAGATTTAATGAATCCGGGAGGGTAGAGGTTTTAGGTTACAACCGAATGAGACAAAGTGAGTTTGCAATGAACAAAGCAATTATTATGGATGTCGATGAGGTTGCGAATACTTTGGACCAAAGTCTTGGTGCAGCTATTTCGCAGGCGAAAAATCTTTTCACAGATGTCGATATCCCTAAACAAGCTGTAATGGGCATTGCAGGGGAGCTTGTAACTGGAGCACCAATAGTTGTAAATGTTGATAGAGATGATGCAAGCACTAAAATTTCGGAGGCAGAAGTTGAAAAAATAGTTAAAAAGGTTAAGGAATACTCGTTCGAGTCAACAATTGAAGACATTTCTCAAGAAATAGGACTTAAAGCAAGTCAACTAAAAGAATTAAGTACTGTAATAAATACAGTTTCAATAGACGGAGCTAGAATTAAAAATCCGGTAGGGCTTTCAGGCTCAGAAATATCATACAGGGTTTTCGCAAGTTTTGCCCCAAAAATTCAGTTTGAGGCATTAGAGCAAGTTGCTGCTAAACTCAAAATCGAGCTATTAGAAGTAATGGTTGAGCCTTATGGATTAGCTACTGCACTACAAGGAATTACTAATGATAAAAACGGCGGGATAATTATTGATATTGGGGCGGGTACTACAGATGTTGCCGTTGTAAGAGATGGTGAAATACTTGGAATAAAAATGTTTTCTATTGGGGGCCGAGTCTTTACTAAAAGGATAGAAAAGGTATTGCACACTGATTATCATGAAGCAGAATCTCTCAAAATTAAGCATGGATTGAAAAAGCTAGATGATTACAGAGAAAGAGAAATTAAAAAAGTAATTGAGAATGATATAAAATCATGGTTGCTTGGCGTAGAGCTGGCCTTAGAGGAAATGGAAGACATTGAAGAGTTTCCTCTGCAAATGTACATTTGTGGCGGGGGAGCGTTGTTACCTGAAATTGTGGAGGGTGTAATGTCTCATCCATGGATTCAAAGATTAAATTTTAAAAAACACCCAAAGGTATCAATTCTTTACCCTAACAAGCTTGAAAATGTTCATGATTTGACTCGAACAGTAACTGATCCACTAGATGTTACACCCTTAGCTCTTGCTAAATCTTACGTTTTACATAAAAAAATAAATGGTTCATCAAGCGACTGAAAAAATATTTGTTGACCCAGATGATGAAATTTCTTTCGTAATAGAAAGAATACTTTCTTCGGCTAAGGATACGGTTGTACTTGTGATTCCTCAAAATTCTCTATTGTTTGGCAGTGTATTAAGTCTAAAAATCCTTTTTAGGCAAGCAGCTTATGACGATAAAGCAGTAATTATTGTTACAGAGGATAACTATGGAATAAATATTTCTCAAAAAGCGGGCTTTGTAGTCACACAAAGGGTTAGTCAAATAACTAGTGATTTAATTGAGGTTGCTAGGGCAAAATTAATGTCTTACAAACAAAAGCTTGAAAAGAAAAAACGAGAGTTACTGGGCAATCCGGTTGTAGAAGAAGACCCTGTACAAATTTCAAAAGCTGAACTAAAAGATATTTCCCAAATAAATAATGAGATTGAAGAAGAGTACTCACAAAAGTTCGAAGAAGAAAAAGTTATCCCAGCGGAAGTTAAAACAGCTAGTAAGCCAATCAATATTAAAGAGATTTCGGGAATAAAAATCTTCGGAGGTAGTGATATTGAGGATTTCGATAATAATTCAAAAGATGATAAAATACACAAGTTAGATAATTTAGATATGGAATCTGGAGACAGAAAGGTTGATACTACCATTTTTAAAGAAAATAGGTTTGCAGGAAGAGACTTTACTAAACAGATAAAACAGAAAAGACAGGGGATTTTTGGAGGTTTATTTTCAAAGTTTGGGAAAGCTTCTCCAGAAACAAGGGGTGAAACAGTTGAAAAAATTTTGCCTAAGCTTCCTTGGTATCGAAGGAAAGTATTTTTTATTGTAACTGGAGTTGCTTTTTTTGTCTTACTTGTTGCTTACCTGGCTGTATTTCAATGGTCTCAAGTAACTTTAATTGTTACATTGGAAAAGGAAGAAGTGCTTGCATCGTTAACTGTTGAACTAAGCGATACTGTCAAAGGATTTAATGAAAGGGATCTTGCTATTGAAACTCTAAACCTAGATGTAGAAGAAAGTTCATCAACAACAGGTACTGCTTCTGGGCAAGGCACAAGAGGAAATAGAGCAACTGGTACTGTTTATATTTTTAATAAAACTCAGGCTCAAATTGCTTTTCCTGCTGGAACAACAATTGCATCGGCTAACAGCAGACTGGAGTTTACTTTTGTAGATGCAGTTTCTTTGCCGGCGGCTACATTGGATCCAGATCAATCAATTAATCCAAGTCTTACTGAAGGAATAAGGGTTCAAGCTAGAACGTTTGGTGAAGAATATAATCTAACTGGCTCTACAGATCAGTCATTTACTGTAGATGGTTATGGGATTAATGAAGTTGAGATAAAGCGTGAAGCAGATTTTGCTGGTGGTACAAAAGAAACTTTTGTTTCTGTTTCAGCACAAAATATTACTGAACTTAAGGATAAGGCTGTAAAAGAGTTGCAACCAAAAGCGTTGGCAAGGCTAAAGGCCGATGTTCCTAATGGATTTATTTTGCTCGAAGATACTGTCAAATATACTGAAAAAGAAGTTCTTGCAAGGCCTGAAGTTGATCAACCAGCAAGAAGTGATAATACTTTTGATCTTTCTTTAGTGATTACTGCCACAGGAACAGCAGTGAGAGAAAGAGATTTACGAGCAGTTATTGGCTATGCAATAACAAGTGAAGACAAAAGCGAAGAAGGTCAAAGCAAAAACATTGATTCTCTAGACTCAATAGAAACAAAAGACTACCTGGAAAATGCTGAAGGTAAATTTATTACTGTGTTTGCAGAAGGTACAGTTACCAATCTTATAACAGAAGAGCAGTTAAAGCTTGCTGTTAAAGGAAAATCTATTAGTGATGCCCAAAAAGCCTTAAACGAAATAGATAGTGTTAGCTCCTTTGAAATCAATTTCGCTCCTGATTTTGTACCATCAGGACTTAAAACAGTGCCTAACGATGTGTCTAGAATCACGGTCAGATTTAGGTAAAAATCATCTCAATTAGAATATTGACAATCTCCAAAGTTGACTGCTAACATTAGCAGTAGTGTGATGAAACTGCTAACTCACTGTGTTGGCTATTTATTTTATATTTTATACTTAACCTTATATGGCTAAACTAGCTATTAAGCCTGTAGGAGGAAATATTTTAGTAAAGCCTCTAAAAGAAGAAGAAAAAACAGCCTCTGGTTTAATTATTCAAAGTACTGGTAAAGGAGAACGGCCACAAAAAGGCGAAATTATTGCACTAGGCACAGGCACAAAAGATGATAGCGGTAAAGATATACCATTTAATGTAAGAGTTTCAGATGTTGTGCTTTTTAAAAAGTACTCACCAGAAGAAGTAGAAATTGATGGAGAAGAGTTCTTAATCATGAAAGAGTCAGATATTCTTGGCATAATCAGCTAAAATCGATAAAAATTAAGTCTTAATTATTATTTATATTAATATGGCAAAAAACGTCACTTACGGAGAAGATGCTAGAAAAAAACTCAAGCAGGGAGTGGATAAGCTTGCAAATGCTGTCAAAGTAACTTTAGGGCCAAAGGGAAGAAATGTCGCATTAGAAAAATCATACGGGGTTCCTCACATTACCAAAGATGGAGTTTCAATAGCTAAAGATATTGATTTCGAAGATAAAATTGAAAACCTCGGAGCAAAGATAGTTATTGAAGCAGCGAATAAAGCTGCTGAAGTAGCAGGTGATGGCACTACAACAGCTGTTGTTTTAACTCAAGCTATTATTGCTGAGGGATTTAAAAACATTGCTGCAGGAGCTAACCCTATGGCAATAAGGACAGGTATAGAAAAAGCTGTAGATGTTGTCGTTAAAGAATTAATTTCATCTGCTACAAAAGTTAAAGGAAAGCAAGATTACGCTAGGGTTGCTACAATTTCGGCAAATGGAGATAGTGAAATTGGTGAAATGCTTGCAGATATTATTGAAAAGGTTGGAAGTCAAGGGGTTGTAACTGTTGAAGATGGTCAAACTTTTGGTCTTGTACAAAAGTTTGTTGAAGGTATGCAGTTTGATAAAGGATACATCTCTCCATATTTTGCGGCAGGCAGCGAAGATCAAACAGTGGTAATAGAAAGACCTGCAATTTTAATTACCGACAAAAAGCTTTCTGTTGCTAAAGAGTTATTTACAGCATTGGAAAAGGTAGTTGCAGCAGGTACAAGAGATGTTGTAATTATTGCAGAAGATGTAGATGGTGATGCCCTTGCAAATTTAATAATTAATAAACTTAAGGGACATCTTAATGTTGTAGCAGTAAAAGCTCCTGCATTTGGTGACAGAAGAAAAGCAATGTTACAGGATATTGCGATTTTAACTGGCGGACAGGTAATTACAGAAGAACTTGGGTTGACAGTTGAAAATATGCAACCTGAAGACTTTGGACATGCAGAAAAAGTAAAAGTAACAAAAGACGATACTATGATAATTAATGGAGCAGGCGAAAAATCAAAGCTAGAATCAAGAATTGAAGAAATTAAAAAAGAAATTGAAAATACTACTTCAGATTATGACAAAGAAAAGTTACAGGAAAGACTTGCAAAGCTTTCTGGCGGTGTTGCAGTACTTGAAGTAGGTGCTGCTTCAGAATTGGAGCAAAAAGAAAAGAAAGATAGAATAGATGATGCCTTACAAGCAACTCGAGCTGCAATTGAAGAAGGTGTAGTCCCAGGTGGTGGTGTTGCTTTAATTAATGCAGCTAAAGCAGTAGACAATTTGAAGCTTGAAAATGATGAAGAAATGGTAGGTGCAAGAATTGTAAGAATAGCTCTAGAAGCACCTTTTAGACAGATTTTAGAAAATGCTGGTGTAGAACCTGCAAGTTATATTAAAGAAATAAAAGGTTCAATGGGCTATGATGCAAGAAAAGGCCAAATGACAGATATGCTTAAGGCTGGGATTCAAGACCCTGTCAAAGTTACAAAAGCTGCAATAAAAAATGCTGCATCGGTATCAATGATTTTATTGACTACAGAAGCTGTTGTGACTGAAGTGCCCGAAAAGAAAGAACCTGCAATGCCAGGAGGAATGGATGGCGGAATGGGGATGATGTAAAAATGGTCTATGAATATTAAAGAAACGCCCTTCCGGGCGTTTCTTTCGTTTTGAACTAACGACTGGTATTATGGTTAAGTTACTACTTTGCAGTATATGTTGCAATATCAAAACCTCTTAAAAAAAGTATTGAAAAATGGAAGTAAAAGGCAAGATAGAACAGGAGTTGGGACAATATCAATATTTGGTGAGAGTATGCGGTTTGATTTAGCCAAGGGCTTTCCGGCTTTAACAACGAAAAAACTTGCGTTTAATGCAGTAAAAGCAGAGCTACTTTGGTTTTTAAAAGGCAGTTCTAACGTTAAGGAACTTCAGGAACTAGGCTGTCATATTTGGGATGCGAATGCACAGGCTCCCTATTGGAAGCCAAAAGCGAGATTTGAAGGCGATTTAGGCCGTATTTATGGTGTACAGTGGCGAAGCTGGCAAAAGACAGATGGATCAATAGTAGACCAAATTGAAGATTTGATTACTAAAATTAAAGAAAACCCAACCGATAGGAGAATGGTGGTCACTGCGTGGAATCCTGGGGAAATTGATCAAATGGCCTTACCTCCATGTCATATGTTTTTTCAGGCATTTGTGTCCGATAAAAAACTATCTTTAGCCATGTATCAAAGAAGTGCAGATATGTTTTTAGGAGTACCATTTAATATTGCTTCTTACTCTTTGTTACTTAGCATGATTGCACACGTGACAGGACTAATACCTGGTGAGTTCATACATTTTTTGGGTGATACCCATATTTATCTTAATCATTTAGAACAGGTTAATGAATTACTTAGTCGTAAACCAATGAAGTTGGCGAATTTGTGGTTAAATCCTAAAGTAAAAAATCTTTACGACTTTAAAATGGAAGATATAAAGTTAGTTGATTATAATTCACACCCAGCTATAAAAGCACAAATGGCAGTATGATTTCAATAATTGCAGCAATGTCTCAAAATCGGGTTATAGGTAAACAAGGCAGTATTCCTTGGAATATTTCGGAGGATCTAGCCCGTTTTTATAAGTTAACTATTGGTCATGTAGTTATCATGGGCCGAAAGACTTTTGAAAGTATTCCTTCTGGTCTTCCTGGCAGAAAAATTATTGTTTTAAGTCGTACAACAAAAGCTGAGAATAAGGCAGATTCAGTTTTTTGGACAAACTCATTAGAGCAAGCAATTGAAAAAGCACAATCATTAAGTAATGGTAATGAGGTATTTATTGCAGGTGGTGGAGAAATCTACAAACAAACTATTGGTTTGTCTCAAAAAATATACCTCACAGTTATAAAGGCAGATGTAGAAGGAGATACTTTTTTCCCAGAAGTTGCGGTTAGTGAATGGAAGTTGAAATCAAATAAAAAAAGAGTTGCGCAGGTAAACGACCAAAGCGTTACATACGCTTTTGAGGAATGGGAAAGAATTTAAGCTAACAACTTCCTAAGTTAGTAAAACCGTGCTAATATTTAGCATTACATTTTACCTTTTTAGTAAATGAGCAATCATGTACTATTCGTTGCAGGCCGTGCAACAAAAGACGCCGAGCTATTAAAAAGCAAGGCTGATAAATCTTTCGCTAAGTTTTCTGTGGCTGTGAATGACTTTAATAGTCAAACTAAGGAAAGTACACCGTATTACTATGATGTGTTAGTTTTTGGAAAAAGCGCCGAAACAGTTGAGTCCAAAGTAAAAAAAGGTGATATGGTTGTTGTTCAAGGTAAGCCGCAAGTTGAGGCCTATGTTTCTAAGAAAACAAAAGAAGCAAAAGCTACAATTACTATAGTTGCCGATATATGGAATGTTGTTAAATAAAAACCAACCGGCTTACGCCTGGGGTTTTTTGTTGTTACAGATGCGTTGGCACCTGAAACTTTTGCCTACATCCCAGATCTTACGATTGGGTATTAAGGCGTTACAATAAAATTCCCCTGTCTTTTATTTCAAATCTGCCTCAGGCAGGCAAGACTAAAATTATTAGTTCATAATAATAGACACTCCTACAAATTTAGTTAAGCCTGATGTAAACTGGGTCATGTTATTATAATTATAAACATGACCCAGTACCTGAAAGGTTTTTTTATTTGGTGGTTTTATTATGTAGCTAGAATACAATTAGCTAGATTTAGTACCGTATTCTACTTTGTAGCAAATTACACAAGAACACTTCCCATGTTTTTGAATTTAGCAAAACCACTATATGGAGACAAATCAGCTGCCGGAAGATTTATGGGAATATTTATACGCTTTAACTGGGTTATTTTTGGGGGAGCTATTACAGCACTTATCGTTATCCCTTACTTTGTCCTCACACTAGGAATTATTTTTACCCCAGCGCTGGTACTGGTTTTAGCTATCTTAGCCATAATTTAATGCGAATATATTCTGGTAAAACAAAAATAGGTAAGCTAAATAGGAATATAGATTTAGTTATAGATTTTGATGACCTTTTTAAAGATAAAGGTTTAAAGGGCCTTAAAGAAAACATTGAAAAAAAAATTGGAGGGTTGCTTATAATACTCGGCGCATTAACTACAATTGTATTTTTCTCAATTCTTCAAACAGGGCAAAATATCGAAATACTTTTGCCATTAGCACTTGCAGTAACTCTTTACGGCTTTTACCTAAATAGAGATAGAGATACTTATGACACAATAGTAGAGCCTAAGAATCTTTATGAATCTGTAAAAAATAGCAGGATTAATCAAATAGAGGTTGAAAACTACATTACTAATAGTGTAAATGTTGTCTTGGACTCAGTTATTTTCAACTATCCAAATTCTTTTTTGCAACAAACTTTAACACAGCTTTTTAGGTTTCCAAAGGTAAAAGAATTTGTTGAAATGCGAATAGGCTTGGAAGCTGCAAAAGTTTTAAAGCTTATTAAAAAGGATCTTACTCAAGATACATTTGACGAGTTATATAAAGATTTGTTTTTAAAACTTTTTGAGGTAGGGCTAGAAATTAAAGTAAAAATTATAGATGAAATCCTTTTTACACTAATATTGTTAAAAAGTTACTGTTTAAGATACTTACAGGTATATGGTGTTACTGAGCTTGAGCTAGAAGCTTTAATATCTTGGTATGGTAATAATCTTAAAGTTAATGACTTTAAATCACGGTGGTCATTACTAAGATTTGTTAAGCCAAAAGGAGCAGTAAATATTGCATTTACGTCACGAGCTACTCCAACCCTTGATTCTTTTTCAACTGACTTTACGGCAGATGCTGCCAAGGGTAACTTTTTTGTCTCAACCGGGAAAGATTTTGTTGTTAAAGAGATTCTTACAACTTTGCAAAAAGAGTCTGACTCTGCTGTTATTTTAATAGGTGCTGCTGGAGTAGGTAAAACATCAGTTTTAAAAGATGTTGCCACAAAGATGGTAGTTGAAGATGTTCCTTATCAAATTCAAGACTATAGATTATCAGTTATAGACATATCATCTGCAATGGCTCTTTCAGGTTCGGGTAACTCTTTCTTAAATTCCCTTATGCAAATAATAAAAGAGGCAACAATTGCAGGAAATGTTGTTCTTACAATTGAAAACCTTGGTCAGTTAGCTATGCTTAAAGAAGATGCAGTAAAAGAGATTGTAAATGCAATTATTAACTCTGTTTCTACTAATAATTTAAAGGTTATTGCTACAAGTACAACTGAGGAATATCAAAGGAAATTAAAAAACATTCCAGCACTAATGGCGGTTTTTTCGTTGATTGAAATCCCTGAGCCGCCAAAAGAAAAGGCTATGCAAATTATTCTTGATCAGGCAATTAACATTGAGAAAAAGTATAAATTAAAAATTAGTGTTGAAGCTGTAAGGCATATAGTAGAAATAGGTTCGAGCATATTGTATGAAAAGGCAATGCCGGACAAAGGAATAGAATTGCTTGAAAATGTGGCTATCTTAGCTAACTCTAGGGGTCAAAAATTTGTAGATGCACAAATAGCTGATGAAGTTTTGTCTCAAAAGGCAGGCACAAAAGTGGGACTTTCCGATGAAGAAGAAAGGCAAAAACTTGCTAACCTTGAAGAACTCATGCATAAAAGGGTTATTGGGCAAGTTGAAGCTGTGACTGCTGTATCTTTTGCTATGAAAAGAGCAAGGAGTGGACTTAAAAAAGCTAACAGAAATATTGCTAACTTTTTATTTTTTGGTCCAACAGGAGTTGGCAAAACAGAGGTGGCTAAAACACTTGCCGAGAGTTTTTATGGAGATGAGAAAAATATGATAAGGCTAGATATGTCCGAGTTTAGTTTAAAGGAAAGTGTAAAAAGACTTATAGGTTACACAGATGAGAATGGAGAGATTGTTTCAGGAATACTAAGCGAGCAGGTAAAGAAAAAGCCATTTTCGTTAATATTGTTTGATGAGTTGGATAAAGCCAGCCCTAATGTACTAGATCTTTTTTTGCAAATACTTGATGAAGGAAGACTTACTGATGGAAGCGGCAGGATTATTGATTTTAAAAATACTATTGTTATCGCAACTTCAAATGCGGGTTCAGCTTTTATAGCCCAAAGTATATCTGCTGGTAAAACATATAGAGAAATAGTACCTAAGGCAAAAGACAATTTACAAAAATATTTTAGAGTAGAGTTTTTGAACAGATTTGATGAGATAGTAATGTTCCGAGCGCTTTCATTTACAGAGATTCAGAGAATTGCGGAAATTAAATTAAAACTTCTTCAAGCAAAACTTAAAGATGAAGGGTATACTTTTGAGTGGGACGTGAAAACAGTCGATCAGATAACTAAATTGGGATTTAATCCTGTTTTTGGAGGTAGAGAGTTAAATAGAGCTATTCAAAACAATATTGAAAATGTAATAGCTCAAGGGATAGTAGAAGAAAAAATACGTAAAGGAAATACAATTAAGTTTAGTGGATTAGAAATAGAAACTTTTAATTAATGGTATTAATTGATAAACTGGAAATAATTTGCTGTTAAATTAATTGAAATGCCTAAGTTAATAACTTTTTTTTCTACTTTTATAATTGTTTTAATTGGTTTTATACAACCTGTTTTTGCACAAAATTTTGGATACCAGGTACCTAATCCTTCACAATATGATTCGCTTGAAGAAATACTTAATGCTGCAGGGTCTCTTATACGACCAGTATTTATTATTACTTTTGGGGCAATGATTATCTATGCTGCATTTATTTTATTGACTTCGCAAGGAGATGAGGAAAAGGTTGGAAATGCAAGGAAGACAATTGTGGCAGCAATAATTGGTTTTGCAATTGCGGTGCTTGCCCCAACCATAGCCAATATTGTACTTAATTTCCTGGGGGTACAGGGTATAGGCTTTTAAAATGAAAAGAGCAATAGTAATTTTAATACTAACAGGATTTACTATTCCATTATTTGGAGTAAGTGTGCATGCTGCTTTTTGTGGGGCCAATTCAGGTAGCTGCGTGGGGCGTGAAGTAGGCTCTTCTTGTTCCGATGGTGTAGTTAAAGGAATGTGTACTATAAGTGGTAATGCTAATCAATGCGTATGCAAGTCTTCTCCAATTTGCATACCTTCGGAATGCCCAAATGACTATGAGCCTGACTTTAATTGCATAAACAAAAAACTTTTTGACCCAAGTTATGGTTGTTGTGAAAATAAATGTAAAGGTTCACCTTCTCCAACACAGATCCCAAGTGAGCTTTCACCTTTAATAACTATATTTGGACAAACTTTTGCTATAAAAAATGGGCAGCAAATTCCAACTTTAATTAACTTGGCAATATCAACTGTGCTAGGGGTTATTTCAGTTTATGCGGTTCTTAACGGGATTTACCTTACTGGTTTTAAAAGAGCAAATACTACCGATCAAGCAGAAATTGAAAAAATTAATAAAAATTTAACAACGATGATACTCGGATTTATTTTAGCGTGGTCTTTTATTATTATTATTCAACTTGTATCAAGTTTGCTTGGTCTTGGAAGTTTAAGTAACCTAACTGTAATAGGAGGGGGAGATGGCGGTTCAACTATAACAATAATGTAATGTAAATGAAAAAGTTATTTGTTTTTACAATAAATATATTGCTACTGATTGCATTTGTAACTCCTGTATCTGCTCAATCAGGCGTTGGGCAAGTAGGTGATACAGGGTTTAAAATAGACCCTGTAATTGGATTGCAACCTGTTTCAATTACCTTTTTTAATCAAATTGCATTGCCCGGTGGACCATATTCAACAGTACTTTCATGGATAAGTTTTGGAGGAAGTATTGCTTCAATTGGACTAATAGTGTTTTGGATTTACAGACTAATTAAAGCTTCGGCCGAGGCATTACAAAGCGAGGGTAACGAAGAAGGGCTGGCCGAAGCTTACAAAAAGGTGAAGTCTGTATTTATTGGTGCGGCATTAGCTATACTTTTTCCGGTTGGACTAAGCGTTATAGGTTTCCTTATGGGGTTAGGACCAATTTGGTCTTGGCCTGCTGCACTAAGAAGCTGTCCAGGAGCAAACGGAACAGATTCAGGTTTTTATTTCCAAGAAGTATTAAAACAAGTGAATAATGGTGTTTCTGACCCAACTGGCGCGGCCGATGCTGCTTGCGGTTACGATTTCTCAACTCAAAAAAATACGCTACAAGAAAATCTATGAAAAAATCTTTTGCATTAAAATATTTAAAGCTATTAAGCTTTTTATGGGCTCAATTATTAGTTACTGTTGCTTTTAGCAGTAGGATTTTTGCTCAATATGATGTATGTGACTTTTTGCCTTGTGGGGTGGTGCCTGGCTATCAAAGTAGTGCAACCGATTCAATGACTATAGTTGAAAGACTTTTTTATTTTGGAGTAAGCTTGATATTTGTAGGTTTGGTTGCATTTGGTATTTTTATTATTGTTAAAGCAGCCTATAAAATAGTTAGGAGCGAAGGAAATGAAGACCAGCTTCAAGAAGGGGCTAAAGCAATAAAAACTGTGTTTATTGGGCTTGCAATGCTAGTGGCAGGTATAGTAGGATTATTGGTAATGACATACATTCTTGGTGCATCAGATATTTTTAATGCCAATGTAGAGTCACCAGATGGTATAGACTTACCTATTATTAATTAAAATATGGATAACTTACTTTGTCAAATTTTCCCATTTCTAAAGGGGATAAAATTTGCAGAAAGTCTTTGTGGGTCTGATATTTCTGGAGGTGCTGCGAGTGCCATTGATACTGGCGAGGCATTAATTCAATTTGCTCTTTCAATGATTTTTGTGGGTATTATTGCATTTGCAATATTTGTAATCATTAAGGCTGCAGTAAAGTATATTAGAAGTGAAGGGGATGAAAGCAAAGTAGAAGAGGCTAATAAAGCAATTAAAAATGTCTTTATTGGAATAGGTGCATTGATTGTGGGGGTTATAGGCCTTGTGATTATTCTTGGTATTTTCAGTAGCGCTTCAGGGGGGTTGCTTGATACCCAAGACCCACCGTTAGAAAATATTTTGCCATAAATCGTTAAGTAATCAGTTTAAAATCTAAACCCAAGGCAAGACTTGGGTTTTTTTGCTGCAAAGTTTTGGCTAATGCTCTACAATGTATTTATGAAAAGGGTTTTAAAAACAATTATTTTAGTACTGGTTTTTAGCATAATACCGTTGATCTTTAAGAGCTTAACATATGCTCAAGTTCAATCGACAAATTTTTCGGGATCCAGTAAAGAAAGTTACCAGTGTTTTAAACCTGATGGAACACCTTCCGAAGTATCAGATGTAAGGTCAAGTGGAAATACAGGTTATTGGCTTTGCGTTTGTAATGATGGTAGCGATCCAGCCATAAACGGAATTTGTAATTTTAATCAAGATACCAAATGCGAAAAAACAGAAAAACCAGGCGACCCAGGGTGTAATGCGCAACAGGCTGTAATAATTCCTCCAACACTTCAGCAACTGGAAATATGGTTTGTAAGAATTTTATACGTAATATGGAGTGTAGTTGGGGCTTTGTCGTTCTTTTATATTGTTGTTTTGGGTTACAGGTACATGATAACAAGGGGAGATGTAACAAAAGTTACTGAAATAAGGCAAAAGATAATTTATTACATTATAGGGCTTGTTTTAGTATTTCTAGCTGTACCTATACTAACAACAGTATTTAGGGTACTTGGAATAAATAGACAGGTAGATTGTTACAATGTGCAAATGCCAGGGTTTCAGTTTTTCTTTACCGACTTATGCACAGCTCCAAAGTCGGCTTCTGATCCTTGCTCTATAAATGTAGGAGATGCTTGTTCCAACTTCGGCGAAACTGCACAGTGTAATGATTTTTCACCACCAGCAATTTTTCAATGTCAAAGTGGTGCTTGGAATAGAATCAACTAGTATGGAAAACGAATCACAAAACAAAACTGAATTGGCAGTAAGTACAGTTACTTCATTGTTTGAGTTTATAGAAAATGTTAGCGCTGAAAATTCACTTCTCAAGAAAAGACTCATTGAAATTGCAATTGACGAGTATAAGCAATATCGTGACAAAAAAAATAAAGCCATGAAAAGTATTGAGGAAATAAATCAACAAATAGATATGCTTAAACAAAATATTAACAGTGCCGAAGAAATTATTAAAATGAAAGAAAGGCTTGAGTTTGAAGTAACAAAGTTTTCTCAATACATTAGTGATAATCAACTTGAGGCTAAGGTTGATTCTATTAAAGAAACGCGAATTCAAAAAATAGTTCAACTACTAAAATCATTCACGGAAAATGCGTTACAAAAAACTGTGAATGTGGCTTTCCCAAAGAATCCACCTAAAAAGCCACTCCATACTTTCCAACTGCTTATATTAGCACTGGTACCGGTTATAGCTATACTTTTATATGTATATCGCTCAAATAACGAAGTACTTGTTTGGGGAATAGTTTTTTTTATAATTCTGTTTTTTGAATTTACAATTTTGTATGTAATTAATGTTGCATTTTCTAATGATTCTAAAGCAGTTTTTGACCTGGATTACACTAGTTTATCTCCAGGAGATTACGAAAAGTTTATTAAAACACTAAACCCTAAAGAAGATGAGTTTTTGGTAAATGCCGCCTGGGTAGATGCACTTAAAGCAGAGCATTTGAAAATTCAGAACTCAATTAGAGTAAAGACTGGAGGCAAATCTATAGATCAAATAAAAGTTGAAATAAATAACCTTGAAGATAATTTATCTAAAGTGAATGAAGAAATAAACGAAATTTTAGATGTGATGATAACACCAGAGGAGTATTTAACTTTAAAAAGAGAATTAGACATTCTTGCAATAGAAACAGAAGGTCAGCCGGAAACCGAAAATTTGTCTTTAGTTTACAATATAAATTCAATACTAGACGACAGGGTCAAAACAATTATAATGAAATATGTGGAATGGGTTCAAAAAGGGGGAATAAAGGTTCAAACTTAGAATCATATGAATTTGGCAAGTAAAACTAAAGGTATTACTAGGAAATTATTTTTGTTGACGGTATTTCTGTTGACACTTTTTGCATATCCAATTACTTTTTTTAGCAGTGCTTACTCACAAAGCGCAGCTGAACTTGAGCAACAAATAGTTGACCAGCAAAATCTGCTTATTAATACTCAGTCAAGAATACAAGAGTTGCAGGCTCAGTTAGATGCCAGTAAAAGTAATCTAGAGTCTGCACAAACAGGATTACCTCAAATAAATGCGGAAATTGAACAGGTTAGTGCTCAAATCCAGCTAAATAACACTCAGCTAGAGCTTTTGCAGCAAAACTTTAAGCTTAATGAGCTGTTACGTACTCAACTTGAGCAAAACCAAAAAGAGTCACTAAAGTCTTCCTATAAAGAGTGGAGAACATATAACACTGATTTATCAACCTGGTTTGATGAGAATCTGGAGTATTTAAAAGAGCAATCTTATTCTCGAAAAGTCTTTGGAATTGGGCTTAATACAATAAGTGAAGTGAAAGGGGTACTAGCAGATATTACTACAGATATGGATGAAGCTAAACTGGTTGCTCAAAAGCTTGAAGAGCAAAATAGCACATTGATAGCAAGGCAGCAGGAACTGCAGGCACAGATTTCCTACTATAACAGCATAATAGCCCTTGCCCCTGTCGAAATAGGCCAGCTGCAAGATGCAACAAGCCAAATTGCAAATAATATAACCAATCTAACACAAGAACAGCAACAGGCAGCACAAAGAGAGCAAGAATACTTACAAAATCCAGTTGTTACCCCACCACAAGATCCTGGCACACCTCCCCCTCCAGTGCCTGGACAAAATAGTTTTTATTTCTTTGGCACAGGACGAGATTATTATCAAGGCCATGGGGTTGGAATGTCACAGTGGGGAATGTATGGCGCAGCTTTGAATGGCTGGAACGCATCCCAAATAGTTACTTTTTATTACACTCAAACAGCAGTTGAAGCAAGGGCGGGGAGTATTTGGGTTGCAGGAGACACGGCATTAGAAGGTTACGTAAATAGGCAAATGGATTTGAATGATTATGTAGCTGGTTTAGGTGAGGTTCCAGATAAAGCTTGCGGAAATTCATCACAAGCACAATCCAATCCAGCAAAGTATGTTGTAGATAACCCTTCAACTGTTTGGGATTGCTGGCCAGAAGAGGCTATAAAAGCACAAGTTATAGCAGCAAGATCATACGCTGCAAGTAATGGCGGGAGTATTTGTACTACAGCAGCTTGTCAAGTTTATAAAGGTGGATCTGCGAAGAGGTGGGCAGCTGATGAAACAAAAGATTTGGTTATTGTTTCTATAGGTGCTACACATACCAATCAAATTATTCGTGCTTTGTATTCTTCAGATAACAGTCAAGGAACAGGAACTGCCCATAACGATACAATCTTTCAAAACATTTATGGAGATGGAACTTTTCATTCTTACTTAAGAGCTGTTAACGATTCTGCATTTGCTACACAAACCCAATGGACACTTTGGGGTTACGCAACCTTAAGTTATAACTATTCCGCAATATGGGAGATGATTGATCATTGCGCAAATAGTCCAACTAGCGGTTATTCTCAAAGCGTGCGCGATTCGCTAAGAGGAATTATGAGTACTATTGGAAATGTTGTTGAAATATCATTTGAAAGAGATCCTTCTTTGCGAGTTAAGAAAGTCTGGCTTAAAGGATCTAATGGAGCAAGTATGCCAATAGGAGGCTGGTGGTTTAAAAACATGTGGAATACATGGACTTTTGACAAAGGACGGGGAGACTACCTGTTTAGTCAAACCTTTTATCTTAATTTTAATTAGGTAGTAGGATTGATTTACAATTCTTCCTGTTATAATTGAATATGAATTCAAACGGGTATTCTCAATCTGACACAATTCAACCATATTATGTTCAGCCCGTAGCTCCAATTGTTCAGCCCACTTCAACACAAGATGGGCTGTTAGAAGAGGCATCTAGGCTTGTTTCCCAATACCAAAGTAAAGGGCTAATTAATGGTGTAAAAATTGCTCCAAAAAATACAAGGTTTTCGAACCAAAATGATCGCGAAAGAGTTTTTTTATTCGTACGAAGGCATTGGAGCGAAAATGTAACTTGGGTTGTAAGAAATATTTTTTATTCGACTTTACCATTTTTGATAGCTTTGGTTTTAAGCTTACTGCAAATAGATCTTGCCTTTATTACAGGAAGAATGTGGGCGGTAATATTGCTTGCTTTTTATTCACTTATTATTACAAATGTAGTCAAAGACTTTTTTGATTGGTATTTCGACACGTACATAATTACAAATGAAAGAGTCCTTAGTTTTGAGTTTAAGCCTTTTGCTAAGTACCATGTACAGGAGGCTATGCTTGAAAGTATCCAAAAAATTCAGGAACAAGCTGGCGGAATACTTTCAAATGTTTTTGGCTATGGGAACTTGATTATTACGATAGAAGGACCGCAAGAAGAGTTTTTATTTAAAAAAATTCCAAGTCCAACTCAAGTAAGAGATATTTTATCTGATCTTGCTCAAATAGCAAAAAAATATAATGGAACCACTATTAGGTGAACTAACAAATCTTGTTAAAATTGGTGGAATACTTTTTTCGCTAGTGCACTTTGTAATTGGATTTTTTATGTACAAAGATATGGTAAGAATTAATAATGTAATTCAAACTTCAAGAAGGGGGCAAATCAGGTTAATTTCAAATCTATATATGGTTTTGCTCTTCATAATAATTCTTCTTTTCATTCTGGTTTAGTTTTAAATAGAACAAAAATTCATAAAGCGATAAAATGAATTCTGGTATACTGAGTTCAACAAATAAGCAATAAATATAAACATGGAAATCAAGACAGAGTATAAAATAGGGAAAAAAACAGCAAAAGAATGGTCTGGTGTTTATGGTTACAGGCCGGACATACAGGCTGATCTGTTAAGGCTTGGCAGTATGTATGCTGTTGTAAGAGTTGCAAGCCACAGCGAGGATTTTGCGATCGAAAAGTTTTCAAAAATAGTAGTTGAAGAGCTTCAAAATGCCTATTTTAATGATTTGGTTACATATCGCTCTGCATTACAGCGTCTTGAAGAATCTTGCTGGAAAATGAAGTCAAAAATTGATCTTATTCTTTCACGCGAATCAGAACTTGCGGATATGGGAATTGATATCGAAATGGCAGTTGTGATTATTAAAGAAGAGTATCTTTATGCAGCAACAATAGGTGAAAGCAAAATATTTATTTATAGAGAGTCAAAGGCTGTAGACATTACTTCTGCACTTGTCGATAACGCTCGTACAGGCTTTGTTAAAACCGCGAGCTTACAACTTGAAGAATCCGACAGAATTTGTATCGCGACTTCAAAAATTGCGAAAAACACAGAAAAAATTGAAGAATCTTTATCTTTACTTAATGTAAATATTATTGGAGGTAAGACTCCAAAGAGTGGATTTGCTGCAATGCTAATAGCAAATGAGTCAGAAGACTGGTTTATGGAAAAACCGCAAGAAGTTTTAGAAGAAAAAGTTTTAGATAAAACCTTAAATGAAGATATTGACATAAAGAGTATCGCAGAAAACGAAGAAACCGATAGTAAAAATTTTGAACAAGCTCCTGAGGTAGAAGAAGTGTTGCCTAAAGAAAAAACTGCTAATGAAGATACTTCATTAACTAAGCTTTCCGAACTGGAGAATTTTAAAGAAGAAGAGCCTTTTGAATTTGATCAAGATACAGAAAATACCATTGAAGAAGACGATAAAAAAGAAAGTGTGTTTAAATCTAATTTAAGCAAAATTAAAAACAAAGTAAAAAGTAGCTTGATAGGGAGCAAGAATTTTGCTGCTATAAAAACTTTACAAGTAAAACAATTTTCTGCAAGTAAAATATCAGCCGTTAAGGCGAAGTTTAATCCACAAAAAACTGTTAAAACCTATAGCCCAGAACAAGATTCTTCCACCGAGGATACTACAAACTCTCGGCCTGTGAATAATAAATCTACTAAGGTACTTGAAATACCTTCGAAGATTAAAAAATACTTCGAATCTAATCAAATCACTTATTTGTACTATGTAAAGAAATTCCTTGAGTCTGTAAATTCTATTTTTAATAAAATCTGGATTGTATTTCAGCAGGAAATTCTAGGCAAGCCAATCGATCGGAGACACATTAGAACAAAAGGTGAGCTATCTAGAAATAGGTATATTCTTATTGGTTCTATAATTGTGCTTTTTGTTACAGGATTTGTTGTAATTAATAATGCAATGATTAATGCTGAATCACAGCGTAGAATACAGGAAAACATGGATATTCTAGAAACTCTAGACAGTCAGGTAAAAAATATAAAAAATAAGATTATTGCTAATCAATTTGCTAGTGCTTCTGAAAAGCAACTAACATTAACGCAATTAGATGAACTAGCCGCAAAAGCAAGGGTTCAAAAAGAAAAAGGTTTTTTTACAGATGAATTCACGCAAGTAATTAACGAAATACAGTTACAAAAAGACCTGTTACAAAAAATTAATGCAATTCTACAGCCTGAAATAATAGCTAATTTGGACACAATATCATCTGATGTTTCAACTACGGATTTAGAATATGCTGAAGGTGCTTTATTTGTAGCCGATGAGGGTACGGATGCAATTTATAAAATTATTCCAGAGATTGGTGCAACACCTGAAAAATTTATATCAAATGTTGTTGATCCATATATTTTAGTTAAAAATATTGCCTCAGAAATAATTGTTTATGATAAAGATATTAATTTATCACTTGGAAAATTCAACACAATAAATGCTGAGTCGCTAATTAGGTTCCCAGGAATTACACCACCAACTTTTGGCACTCCAAAAGAGGCTGCAATATTTTCCGGTAACGATTTGCTTTATGAAATAAGACCAAATCATCAGCAGATTTTCCGTCGTGAAAAGTTAGGTGATGGATACTTAAGCGGAGGGGCAGTTTATGAGGAAGGAAATCCTCCTAATTGGAAGACAGCACCAGAACTATCTGATGCAATTGATATAGAAGTTCCTTTTGAAATATATGCGTTGGTAGAAGGGCTTGGGTTAAGACGGTATCTGTCGGGGGGAGAAAACTCAATAGCTTTTGAAAGCTTCATAGATCTTTCGCAAGAAGATTATGAATTAATGAGGTCTGCTACAGCACTTGATGTCGAAGGTAATATTGTTGTTGTGGGCGATTCTATATCGCAAAAAGTCTTACTGTTTTCTATTGAAGATAGCCCAGAAAGAAGGCTGCAGCTTATTAAACAATACCAGTATCGTGGCAATGAAAATATTTTTAATGATATAAAAGAAATTCAGGTCGTTCCGAATGATGGAAAGATTTTTGTGCTCGATGGGACAAGGGTAATAAGGCTTACTCTTTAGTTATGAGAATTCTCTACGACAATAAAAAAGCCCATCATGAGTATGAAATAAAGGACTCAATAGAAGCTGGTATTCAATTAGAAGGTTGGGAGGTTAAATCTCTAAAGGCGGGTCACGCAGGGCTTTCAGGGGCTATAGTTTTAATAAAGGATAATGAGGCGTTTTTAGTTAACAGCGTTATACCTTCGTGGAAAAGCGGCTTAAAGTTTCCCAAAGAAGTTGAAGCACGTGATCGTAAGCTGCTAATAAAAAAAAGAGAGGTAGGCCAAATAGCTTCTAGCATTAGTGTGCCAGGTATAACAGCAATTCCGCTTAGGTTTATTGAAAACGAAAGGGGTTTTATAAAATTAGTCATAGGTATTGCAAAAGGAAGAAAAAAGTTTGATAAAAGAAGCAAGCTTAAAGCAAGAGATATGCAAAAGAGAATAGATCAAGATAGAAAGGCGTACAATTTTTGAAGTTGGCTAGTTGAAATAAAAATGTTAGATTGTCAAAGTTCCGATGAAAAATAATTATGAATTTATCTGATCCAAAGCTTCAACAAATACTTGTTCAAATACAGCAATTTGGGTTTAAATTTTACGCATTTGATGAATCAAATATTCCTCTTGTTATTGGCCCAAATAATCAAATAACACCAATTAATGTTGCTATTGATTTTGTAAACAGGCAAATTCAAACTCAACGTGCACAGCAGTCTTTGGCAAGTGGTGGCCCTGAAAATATGCCTAGTGCGCCGCAAATGCCAGATGCAACAGGCGCTCTTGAAAAGTCTGTAGAAAGAGGAGTAGAAACGAAAAATGAATCTAATCAAGAAAAAAAGGCTACAAAACAAAATCAACAGAATGATGTGTCTGTTAATGTTCCCACAAAGGCCCCAAAGGTAACTTTGGCTGCACCTATAAAACCTTATGGTGATGGGTTTGACCCCAAAAGCTTTAATCCAACAGATTTAAAATCGACTTTGGATTTTATTAGTAAAAATGCTAGTGCAAAAAAAACTTCTTCAAACAGGTGGGTTGCGGAACAATTTAAAAAGTTTCTCGAAGAGCTAAAATCCACCAAGGTTTAGCTATTTCTATCTTGAGCATTTAAATATATAATTCTTTGTTATGGAAGTAGTTGCAACGCTTGCTATATTTTTTGCATTTTTAACTCTTATTATAGTAGGAGGGTTTTTTGGAGGGCGTTTTTTGTTAATGCAATTTAGGGAAAAAATACTTATTCAAAAATCTGTAGGCTATTCGTATTTTGAAGTTCGCCTGCCAAAGAATAACGAAATTGAAATAAAGGCGGCAGAACAAATGTTTACAGGCTTAATAGGAATAGGCAGTAAGCTTAAAGGGCTTCAAAAGTTTTTTAATCCTAAACCTTTCATTAGTTTTGAGGTTGTAGCTTTTAGAGAAACCATACGTTTTTACGTAGTATGTCCGAAAAAGTTTGCGAGTGTATTAGATAGGCAAATTAATGGTACTTATCCCACGGCTGAAATAATTCCAGTGAAAGAATTCAACATGTTTCCTGAAGACTCTGAAGTTTCATTTACAGGGCTTGAACTTGCAAAAGAATCAAGGTTACCGATACAAACTTTTGAAGAACTGCCTGTAGATACAATGTCTACACTTACCGATGCTTTTAGTAAACTTCGTGCAAACGAGTCAGCAATATTTCAGGTTATTATTTCCCCTGCAGGCTCAGATTGGCGAAATGCTTCTAAAGACTATCTCAAGAAAGTTAGAGACAGCAAGTCCGATGCGGACAAAAAAGAGATTGAAGAAAACGATGACACCATGTCTTTTATAGAAAAAAAGGCCTCGAAGTCGGGGTTTTATGCGGATGTCCGAATTGTAGTAGTTGCAGAAACTAAAGACGAATCAAAGTTACACCTTTCTAATATTTTAAGTACCTTTGACCAGTATACTAAAGAAGGAGGTAATAAATTTAAAAAGTCTGATGAAAAGAAATTATCGCGAATAGTGACAGATGTAATTTATAGAATCCCAAGGGAAACAATGGTTTTAAATGTTGAAGAGTTGGCAACCTTGTTTCACTTCCCAAATAAAAATGTTGAAGCCCCATTCATAAACTGGCTTTTATCCAAAAAAGCACCTGCACCTGATTATGTAACAAGCAAGTTTGAAAAAGATTTTATGTATGCTGGCCGAAATAGTTTTCGAGGAAAATCTAAAGAGGTTTTTCTCAAACCTCAAGACAGGATGAGGCATATGTATGTAATCGGACAAACTGGTGCAGGTAAATCAGGTTTCATTTCGGGAATGTTTATACGAGATGTCAAAATGGGCCATGGGTGCGCATTTATAGACCCACATGGTAGTGACATCGAAAAAATTATGCAACAAATTCCACCAGAAAGAGTCGAAGATGTAGTTTTGTTTGATCCTGGAGATATTGAAAGACCAATAGGTTTAAACATGCTTGAATTTACAACCGATGCCCAAAAAACTCTTGCTGTAAACGAAATGTTAAATATTTTCAATACACTTTATGACCTCAAAAAAACAGGGGGGCCAATTTTTGAACAATATTTTCGTTACGGTATTATGCTGTTAGTTAGTGACACAGAGTCAGGATCCACTTTACTTGAAGTACCAAAAATCTTCGCGGATGATGATTACAGAGCTTACAAACTTTCCAAATGTACTAACCAGGAGGTAATTGACTTTTGGGAAAAACAAGCACAAAAAGCAGGTGGGGAAGCTTCTCTGAAAAATGTTACGCCTTACATTGTTTCTAAACTAGCAAGCTTCTTAACAAACGATTACGTAAGACCAATTGTTGCTCAGCAAAACTCTACTATTAATTTTAGAGAGATAATGGACGGGAAAAAAATCTTACTTGCTAAATTATCAAAAGGAAGAATAGGGGAATTCAATGCATCTTTATTAGGTATGATTTTAGTTTCAAAACTTTTAATTTCGGCACTAGAAAGAGAAGATGTAACTGAAGAGAAAAGGGTTCCTTTTTACCTTTACGTGGATGAGTTCCAAAACTTTCTTACAGACGGAATAAATCAAATACTTTCAGAAGCAAGAAAGTACCAACTTTCTTTAACTCTTGCTCACCAGTATATTGGTCAATTAACAAGAGAAGGTGGAGACACAAAAGTTAGAGATGCAATTTTTGGTAATGTTGGCAATAAGGCTGTGTTCCGTGTAGGTGTTAACGATGCAGAGTTTTTGAAAAAAGAGTTTGATGGTTATTTTGATGAAAATGATCTTATTCAAGTTGAAAACGGTACAGCCTTTTTTAAGATGCTTGTAGATGGTAAGCCAGCAACACCATTTACACTAAGATCTTGGTACGGTGATTCAGCATTTGACATGATTACTACACCGAATCCAAAGCTTGCAGATATAATTAGGCAGATTTCTAGACTAAAATATGGAGCAGACAAAAATCTTGTAGAAAACGAAGTAAAGCTGCGTGGAAAGTTTATTAAAAAAGTTGACGTACCAAAAACAGATATGGGTGCATTTGGAAATTTTGGCTTCTAATAAATATATCTTGGTTAGATTTTGCCTGTGCAAATTTTATCTAAAAACTTATTAATATGTTAAAATTTGCACACGCACTTAATAATCAGTCAACTTAGGCCCGTAGCTCAGGTGGTTAGAGCACGGTTCTTATAAAGCCGGGGTCGGTGGTTCGAGCCCACCCGGGCCTATTGTGAAACTAAAGGAAAAAAGCAGGTTCTTATTGCAAACCACGAAAAACTCGTGCAAAGCAGAGTTTGAGAGTGGTAAAATTTTCTCAATGCGAAGCATACAAAAGGCAACAAAAGTGTGAATTTATGAACACTTTTATAAAGCCGGGGTCGGTGGTTCGAGCCCACCCGGGCCTATTGTGAAACTAGTCAACTATTAAATTTTTACCCTTGAACTTGTAAGGCTTAGGCATTACAAGCAAATATCTTTCTGTCGTTTTAGTAGATGTGTGACCAGAAACTTTGGCAACAAATTCTATTGAATTACCCGCATTTAGTTGATTTACAATAAAAGTATTGCGTAAATCATTAAGAGAGTAATTTTCAAGTCCGCATTTCACAAAAACCCTGTTAACCATTGAACGTATATTGCGAACATGTATTTTATTTTTGTTTTGTGTAGCAAAAACGTATGCACTAGGAGTATTTGTGTCTTCTCTAAAAGCTTTAACAACGAAGTACGCTGTTTTGGTAAGAGGGATAACCCTTGAACTCTTAGCTTTATTAATAGTTATAGACGGATCAGCTCCAAGCGTACAATCTTTCCATTTTAAGTTAGAAATTTCATTTATTTTTAACCCTGCTTTAAGTGCCAGAGTAATTATAGTGTAAACCTTGTCATTGCTACTTGCTGCATTAAGAATAGTTTTATATTCAGAAGCTTTAAGAAACTTGGGTAGTCTAATTTCTGGTTTAGGATATTCAATATAACTACATGGGTTTATATCTCTATAGCCCTTATCAACCATGAATTTGAAAAATTTATTTAAACTGTTTAGTTTCCTTGACAATGTCTTTCGTGTTAAGCCGTTGTTTAGTAAGGATTTAATAAAGCCGGATATCTGTGCTTCGGTTACGTTTGTAAAACTATTGTTTATATTCAAAGAAAGCTGAGTTAAGTCAGCACAGTATGCTTTAATTGTTGCTGCGGCAAATCTATCTTCTTCTAATAGTTTTTTGAATGTTGCGATTATTTTTTCGTTAGCTCCCATACCCTATATTTTACAATATTTTCAGGATTATTAGAAACTTATCGTAAGGCCCTTGTCTTTAGCCCGTGGTTTTTTACTACGATCTTTGAGGTTTTCTGATGTAAAATAAGATATGCGATTATTCAAAAAAATCTTATCAAAGTTATTTCGTCAATTTAGAGTTAATATTTCCAGGGTCGCACCTAATGGTTTCGCTCTCACAGTTGTTCTTCTTTTAGTATCTGGAATTCTTTTCGCAAATATATTCAGAGTTTTAGATAATGGAGTTAAAAATTACAATGTTTATAGAAGTGAGGTACAAGGCCTTGAAGAAGAAAGAGCAAGGAATCAACAATTAAGCCGAGAATTTCAAATAGTCACTTCAGATGAATATTTAATGCTTTTAGCAAGAGATGTTTTAAACCTCGTAAGGCCAGGTGAGACAATCTTTACAACAAAGCCTACACAAAACTTTTATGAGGTCAAAGTTAACTACCTTAACCCACGGGAAAAAGAATCGTTTTTAGACTGGTGGCTTTTGTTGATGTAGAATTGCAATAGGTGGTATAATTCCGAACGAAATGCGATAACAATAACTCAAGCATCGCGGGGTAGAGCAGTGGCAGCTCGTCAGGCTCATAACCTGAAGGTCGAACGTTCGAATCGTTCCCCCGCAATAAAAAAGACCAAAAATGAGCCTCTACACGTTTGCAGAGGCTCATTTTTGATAAAGAGAATGAGCTACTTCGTATATTGTTTAAAATCCAGTAAAAACCCAAAGTTCCATTATTTTGTACAACCTTGTAGTCTTGACCGTCACTACCGGCTAAGCAATTGGGTAGTTAATTTCAGGTATTTTTGATAAAATTGCCAAGAATTGTTAGTTTTATTGCCGGGGTAGCTCAGTTGGTTAGAGCACAGGATTCATAAACCTGAGGTCGTGAGTTCGATTCTCACCCCCGGCATAGTCAATTTTTCACCTGAGCAGATAAAATTTTATGGTTTATTCGTGCAAGCCAGCAACGTAACTAAACCACACAAATAAAACAATAAATATTGTTACACCAAATGTCGAAAGAATTTGCGCATCTTTCCCACTATAATGTCCAAACGTTAATGTGTGCATACGAGCTCTGTTTGCGTAAAGACTTTTTCTGAAAAACCCAATAGAAAGAATAATGGCTTGAATAATAAAAATTATCGCAATTAACCTAAGCAAGCTGGAACTATAAAAATAGCTTTCTAATTTTGCGTAAGGATTATCTAAGTTGTTACCTGAAATAATCCAAAATATATTAAATGGCCGTATAGCTAAGAGTATTAGCGTGATCAAATTTAATATGCTTGCAAAAATTGACAAGTAATAGTCAAGTTTATATTTAATTGAGTTTGGTTTAGATATTTTTACGGAATTTAAAAAAACTATAGATATTTGCAAAACTGCAAATACTGAATAAGTGAAAATAATCAAAAAAAGAATGTAAATACTTTGTTCTGTTGACATAACATAATAATACCGCTTAAATTTTTAAGATTCAAATGCAGAAATTGCAAACCCCTGCTATACTTTACAAGATACAAAATTCAAACATATTTTATGAGTAACAATAAATCCAACCCAACTTCAAAGTCAGAACTAGATAAAAAGCCAGCAGCTGAAACTGAGAAAAGCCCTAGAGAAAAAGAGATAGAAATGTTTACAACACAACTTGCTAAAAAGATTCAAAAACTTAATTCTCAATCTAAAAAGCCGAGAAATGTTCGCTCGATAAGTTTTAATCCAATAATTATTGGAGTTACAGTTGTACTTTTGATGTTTATTTCGTTTAGTCTTTTTAATCAACCAATATCAAGCGAGACGCTAAGTATAACTGAGGTCTTTGATGGTTTAAGAACTAACAGATTTTCGCAATTAACTGTACAAAATGATGGCGTAATTCAGGCTAAAGAAAAGTCATATTTAATTACCTCAGATAGTATTGATGTAAAGACAATAGACACAGAGCTAATCGACACTGCAAAGCCTTCGGCAGGATTAAAATCAGTATCTTTTGCTGAAATAAAATCTTTGTTTCAAGAGCAAGATTTGGTTACCAGAATTCGTAATACTCAAAGTGTTTCTGAAGTATTATTTGCTAATGATTTTACAATTGTACTAACACAGGGAGGGGATGAAAGTTATATTATTGAAGGGGTAAATGAACAAGACTTTAAAAATCTACTACAAAATGAGGGAATTTCCCTTGATAGTCTTCCTTTTAAGCTAAGGCCACTAAGAGTTTTTGGTCAGCAAGTTAATGGAGATACAGCTGTACAAAGAGCTGATGCGGGTTTAGTTGAGGCGATTATTGATACAGGCTCGATAATAATAATGCAGATTCCAGACAATAAAGTATCGACTTTTAATATTGATTGGAATCAAAATATCTCCTCATTTGTTCAAGCTTTACAAGAAGAAGGATTCGCAATTTCTGGTAGTGACCTTACTTATGAGGTTTTATCTTCAAATATTCCTGCTGGTATCACACTTGACACAATATTAACTCTGTTAACAATTGTTGGGTTTGTGTTTTTAGGCTTCATAATATTTAGAAGTGCGCAGTCTTCCGGCATGGGCATAATGCAATTTGGTCAGTCAAAGGCAAAAATGTTTTTTGGCAAAAAAACCGAGGTTTCATTTAAAGATGTTGCCGGAATTGATGAGGCACGAGAAGAGTTAAATGAAATTGTAGAGTTTTTAAGACAACCAAATAAATTTAGAAAGTTAGGTGCAAGAATCCCAAAGGGAATATTAATGTATGGGCCTCCAGGTACAGGTAAAACTTTACTTGCAAGGGCAATTGCAGGTGAAGCAGGTGTTCCTTTTTTTCATACATCTGGTTCTGAATTCGAAGAAATGCTTGTAGGTGCTGGTGCATCTAGGGTAAGAGATCTCTTTGATAAAGCAAAAAAAGCAGCACCTTCGTTAATTTTCATTGATGAAATTGATGCAGTAGCAAGAAAACGAGGCACAAGAATTCAATCTGGTACTACTGAACAGACTTTAAACCAAATTCTTGTCGAAATGGATGGATTTGAGAAGAATACAAATGTAATAGTTATTGCAGCAACCAATAGGCCAGATGTATTGGATGACGCAATTTTACGTCCAGGTCGATTCGATAGACAAGTTAGGATAGAACTTCCAGATAAGGATGGGAGAATGCAAATCCTACTTATTCATACGAAAAATAAACCTTTAGCTAAAAATGTTGATTTAGAAAGAATAGCAAAAAGAACTGTAGGCTTTACAGGTGCAGACTTAGAAAACATAATGAACGAGGCGGCAATAATTGCAGCTAAGGTGGAAGCAAACGAAATAGATATGAAACATGTTGAGGAGGCTGTTGAGAAAGTTATTTTAGGACCAGCAAAGCGTTCTCGAAAAAGAACAGAAAAAGAGCTACAACTTGTTGCCTACCATGAAGCGGGTCACGCCTTGGTTGCTTGGTTCACTGAAAAAGCAGTGCCGGTAGAAAAAATATCAATAGTATCAAGAGGTAATTCTGGTGGAGTAACTATGTTTATACCCGATAAGGATGAAAATATAGTTTCTAAAAAAAGATTATTGGCCGACATTAAAGTGGCTTTAGGTGGAAGGGCAGCCGAAGAAATTGCACTTGATGATATCTCTACTGGTGCTTCAAATGATATTGAACAAGCTACTCAAACTGCACGTAAAATGATTCAGCGTTTTGGTATGAGTGAACAACTAGGACTTATTCAGTATGGTCAACCTCTCGACAGTCAGTATCTTGGATACCACTACGGAGATTCAAAAGACTATTCCGAAAAAACGGCAGAAAAAATAGATGAAGAGGTAAGGACTCTTATACATGATTCTTACAAGTACGATTTATCTTTATTAAAAAGCAAAAGATATTTGCTGGACAAACTTGCAAACCTTCTTTTGGATAAAGAAGTTCTCGATCGTGAAGAGTTTGAAAAATTGTTTAAAGAAGAGGAAGGTAGTAGGCAAAAGATATAAGTAAAAAGGAAAAACGAAGTAGGAATTGGTAAAAAGGGTAAACTAAAAATCTCCTACCGCCACCTGTTTTGGCAGGCCAACAGGTTGACCATGACATGAGTAATGTCTTTCATTGATTTCGCATAAAGTTCTATGTAGTTTTAAGTGTTATAATAACTACAAATGTCTTCTCAGAATACTAAAATCGTCATTATCGATTCATTCGCATTAATTTTCAGGGCTTATTATGCTTATCCACCAACTCTTACTTTGGCTGATGGTACTCAAATAAATGCAGTTTACGGTTTCGCGAGTTTATTTTTAGATGTTTTATTAAAATTTAAGCCAACTCATGTAATTGCAGTATATGAGTCAGAAACACCAACAGTTAGGGCTTCCGAATTTAGTGAGTATAAAGCTAATCGAAAAGAAACTGACAATGAGTTAATAGCTCAAATACCTTTAGTTAAGAAACTTCTTGAGTCTTTCGATGTGCCGGTAATTAACGTAAATGGATATGAAGCTGATGATGTAGTAGGTACACTTGCAAAACAGTTTGATGGTCACGAAATTATTATTGTCACTGGAGATCAAGACCTTTTTCAACTTGTTAAGTCGAATACAAGCGTTTATTTAGCAGGCAGGTCTTTTTCAGAATCCAAGCTTTACAAAAGTGCAGAAGTCTTTTCAAAATTAGGCATTACTCCTTCTCAGGTTACTGATTACAAGGCACTCTGTGGCGACCCTTCAGACAACATACCAGGTGTAAAAGGCATCGGAAAAACAACTGCACAAAAACTCATAGCTGAATATGAAAGTATAGAAAATATTTACTCTAAGATCGATGATATAAAAGGAACAGTGCAAAAAAAACTTGTAGATGGCTATGATATGGCCTTAAAGTCAAAGCAGCTTGCTACAATTATATGTGATGTTCCTTTATCTTTCAGGCTTGAAAAAGGGCTTTTTAAAACTATAGATGTAAACCATATAAAAAAGGTTTTTGCCGAGTACAGGTTTAAATCACTTGAGAAAAAACTTGATGCAGTTATTAGCAACACGGACATTAAAGAAATAAAAGGGAATAGTCCTCAAAACTATTTTGAGCAGCGGTTAAGTAAGAAAACGAAAATGCCTAACTTAGCTAACTTAGATGTAGTTTATGTTTGTTTCGAATCATTAGATTCGCACCCATTAAAAATGGATATTAAAGATTTATTTATATCTACAGATGAGGCAGAGCTTTACTTGGTGGATTGTCTTTCTTTTGCTCAAAATCTTTCACAGCTAAAAAAAAATGACTTAAAAATATATTGTAATAATGCAAAGGAGTTAATGCATTTTTTTGAAAACAATGGGTTGGTTTTAGCAGCTAAGACTAAAATTTATGACATTGGCTACATGGTTCAAATACTTAGCAAAGGGCTTCATGGACACAGCTTGCAAGATATTTTCAATTATATAGATGCTCCTTTTCAGCCATCTAAGCTTGAGGAAGCAGTAGTAATTTTGCCCGAAATAGTTAATGAGCTTCGCAAAGAATTTGCAGGTAACGATAAGCTTCAAAATGTATTCTTGCTCGAATCTAGCCTTATTCCAGTTGTTGTAAGCATGGAACGAAGTGGTATTGTTTTAGACACAAAAAAACTTAGCGAATTTGGACAGGTTCTTCAAAAAATAAAAGAAAAACTGCAACAAGATATTTACAAGTTAGTAGGTCATGAGTTTAATATAAATTCTCCTAAACAGGTTTCCCAAGTTCTTTTTGTTGAAAAAGGTTTATCTTCAAAAAGAAAGACAAAAGGAGGGGCTCTATCGACAAATGAAAGAGAATTAAAAAAACTTATAGATTTAGATCCAGTTGTAAAAAAGGTTTTAGATTACAGAGAAGTAGATAAGCTTTTGTCTACATATGTGAATGCACTCCCACAGTTTGTTAATACTGATGGCAAAGTACATGCTATTTTTGATCAAATGGGTGCTGTTTCAGGTAGATTTTCGTCCAAAAACCCAAATATGCAAAATATTCCTCTGGGGCAGGCTTATGGAATAAATATTAGAGATGCTTTTGTAGCGGAAAAGGGAGAACTTCTTATATCATTCGATTATTCACAACAAGAGTTAAGGATTCTTGCAGCATTAGCAAATGAAGAAGTAATGATAAAGGCATTTAATAATGGTGAAGATATTCATAAGATTACAGCGGCTTCTCTTTTTGGTAAGTCACTGGACAAGGTTTCTGATAAAGAAAGGTCAATTGGTAAAACTGTAAACTTCAGCATTATTTACGGTATTTCAGGCTTCGGATTGGCCGAAAGATTACGTTTGCCAAAATCTAAAGCTCAGGAATTTATAGATAAGTTTTATGAAAAATATTCTGCAATTTATAACTATCTTGAAGAACAAAAACAATTAGTTTCACAAATCAGATGCGCCGAGACCATTATGGGAAGGCAGCGACAAAATAATCTAATAAAATCGGGTCAATGGTTTGTAAAAAGTGCAGCAGAAAGAGAGCTTATAAACTTTAGAATACAAGGTTCAGCAGCAGATCTTATTAAGCAGGCAATGGTAAGAATATTTGAAGATGTTATGCCAAAATTTCCTAATTCCAAACTTCTTGCACAAATTCACGATGAATTATTGTTTTCTATCTCTGAAGAAAATAATAAAGAAATAACAAACTTTATAAAAAGCATTAGTAATACTATGCAATCGGTATTAGATATTGGAGTAGAGTATAAGGTGGAGTTTAAGATTGGTACTAAATGGGGTAGTCTTAAAAAAGTGGAAAAATCTTAGAAAAAATGGGAAACTTAATAAGTAAACTCCTTAATTTTATGAATTCATTCTTGAAAAAGTATTACTTGATTTTAGTGGCAGCTGTATTTGCGCTTGGTATTTTTTTATTTGTGGTTTTGTCAGGTAGTAAGAATGAGTTTACTTATACAAATTACAATATTGAAGAGGTTGAGTTTACAGGTATTGAGGCCAGTGAAAATGAAGATTTATACATTACAGTTGAAGATGCCGGAAGTGTTGTTAAATACTCTATAACTAATCAAACAAGAGAAGAAGTGTACCCATACTCAGAGGTTTTTTATTATGATGGTGACTGGCAACGCGCCAACACCTTAATTTGTGGAATATGTGGTTCAGATATTATTGATTGTCTTGAAAGCCTGGCATATGAAGCAATTGCTCCAAATGGGAAAGTAGATCTTGTGTGGGATAAAACAATTAGGTATTGTGATGCCTCTGGCGATGTGGTGATTGAAATGGCTGGGAAGGGTCTTTATAAAGTCTCTTCTTGGATTTCTAATAAAGAGTATTACAGATATTTTGAGATAAAATAAATGAAAGATAAAACCCGGTTTTTACTATTTTTGTTATTTATAACTGCAACTGCTTTAGTTTCGAGGAGGTTAACTAGACAGGGTAGTAGCAAGCATTATTTTGCGATTCAACATGATAAAGATGTTTATAAAAAAGCAAAAAACGACGTAGTCAAAAAAACACAAAAAACCCCAAGACGTAATAAAAATGGTTTAAATCAAAGGCAGCTAAAAATTATGGATTTCCTTGCCAATAAAACTGTTGCGTCAATAAAGGATATAGGCAAAGAGTTTAAGGGTATATCTGAAAGAACTTTACGACGTGATTTGCAAGATTTAGTATTGCAAAAGTTTGCTGCTAAAAAAGGCTCTACAAAAAATGCAGAGTACTCTATAATTAAATAGTAGTGGTAGTTGAAATTAGTTAAATAATTAAATACAATTTACAGTAAATACATTATAAATTATTAATAGTTTAAATGAAAAAGTTGCTTTTAGTCATAGGGATAGTTTTAGTCGCAGGGTTAGCTTTTTTACTTGGAGATTATTTTAGGCCTGGAATCTTTTGGCGAACCACCCCAGCTCCAGTAATAGAAGAGGAAGAAGGTGGAGTTGTTGAAGAGCCTGAAGTTGAAGATGTTTTGTCGGTTAGAGAGCTTGTAAGTGTTAGTGCTTCAGATGAAATTAGTCAAGAGATTGTAAATGTTGAAGGTGTGGTATACGAAAAGGATACTAAGTCACTTACTGTCGTTGATGGTGACACGTATATTGTTGCAAATTTTGAAAAGTCAAGTGACATTCCTTCTTCAGTAAATATTGGTGATACTGTAACAATATCAGGTACTGTTGATAGTGTTGATTCTACAGGTAAGAGTGTTGTTGTAATTGCTGAATCTGTCAAAGAGCAATCCGGAGGTTCAACTACGAATAGTGAGTTTGAAGCTGATGCTACAAGGGCTGTTTATGTAAAAGGTGAAATTACGAGTTTTAGTGGTTTGAGTACAGTAATTTTGGAAGATGAAATGGGTGCTGAAATAAGAGTAAGGTTTGGAGTAACAAGAGATGTTACATCTTCTTTTGAAGTTGGTGATGTTGTAAGGGTTAGAGGATTTGTTACTTCAGTAGATTCTTCAGGAAGTTCTGTACAAATGCGAGGTGAGTTTATTCAATTAATAAAACGGGATACTGGTTTAGGAAACCCTTCTTCGACTACAAAGGAACTAATATTTGTTGAGGGTACCGTTGTTTCAGTTGACTCAAAGACTTTGGTATTAGAGGATACAACTGGTGCAACTGTTACAGTAGTGTTTAATAAGTTCTCTTCAATCCTTGGAACTGTTAATGAAGGTGAGGATGTGGTGGTTGCCGGGTATGTTGACTCGGTAGATAGTACAGGAACTTCAATAACTATGGAAGGAAAGTGGATTGTTGGGATGTAGGTTATGGGAAAAGGAGAGTCTATTTCAAAATTTTAACCTAAATATTATTTTTAATTTCTTATGTCAGATCAATCCCCAATTAATCTATCCGAAAACGGAGTCTCCCTCGAAACTTTGCAACAACAGGAGGCCGCTGTTTCAGATATCGTTGATTATGTAAAGAATGTTGAAAGCAAGATTAGAGATTCCTTTAGTAATCAAGATCAAGTTTCAACTAATAACATTGATATTGATTTCTACCTTGGCCCTGGTCAAAATGGAATACAACAAATTATTAACAGTGACGAACCAGGGCAAATGGTACTTTATCTTACAGAACTTTCTAATTATATTGGGAGTCTCCCAAACGATGATGAATTGTATATGGAAATTGCAGAGCTTTATAGAGGATTCCCCAAATTAGATGAAAAATCTCTTGCAAGGATTAACCCTGAAGGTGAATACTCATACTTTATGGCTAATCAACAGGGAGTGGGGCAAGTTTCTGGACCACTTGATTTTTTAAAAAAAATAATTGAATCCCGTTATAGTGTATAGTCGCTTATAGCTAGCACTATTACTGGAACGTCAGAAACTTTTGGAAATAATGACAAATCTTTGGTTTAGTGAGTATTAGTTGTTTGTTCTTACAGCAAATCTTTCCCGGTTCTAAGACTAGTTTTGAGCAAATGTAAGTAAAGCTATATGGATTTCGTAAGAACTTAATGTCATGGAGTTGAGAAACTTAATATAGGTGTTTATGCAGGGTATTGTAAATTATGTAAAGGAAATGCACCCAAAGCATCTAACAAGATTTGAACAAAAACTCCGACTTATAGAAGCTTTGGATAGATTCCCAGAAACAATGTTGGGACTGATTTTTTTAAGATTCGAGTACAAAGATAAAAAGTGAAGAACCCGGTTCCATAAAGGACTTAATGCTTAAAGACAATGCCTATCAATACAATTTTATAAACTATACCCTGAAAAATGATAAAGATGGCACTGATAACAGCTCAAAACTTAGTGAGGAAGTGCGTAAGGAGTATCTTAAGCTAGTTGAATCTGGATTCTTGTCTATAAGTAGACTGCTTGAATCTGGCTTAAGTATTAATGAAATAAGGGCGTTTTTGGGAAACATTCCCCTGACGAATTGGCCGAGTACTACAAGGCGATTTCTCGCAAGTCTTAAAAAGAATGAAGCCTGATATATATATATATATATATATTCTAAAGTCTTGATTTCACAGGGCTTCTTTGCCGGGTAGATCTGTATAAATTCCATGCTTTTTCTCTTGAAAAATCATAACTTCTTTGATACAATCTCTCTACGCTAATTTTTGCTTATCCCAACTGGGAAGCAGTTCCATAGAAAGAATTTTGAATTTTTGCACATTGAAACTTTTAATGTGACAAGGTCTACTGTTAATTTTTTAGTAAACCTTTGGTCGAACTCACTTTTTGTATGTTTTAGCTAAAATATACACTTTAAAAGCTCATGAATCGCCAAGTACTTATGTACTTTGCGTTATTGAACTAAGCTAATCAAACTTTCATAAAGTTTTTATGGAGAGTTTGATCCTGGCTCAGGATTAACGCTGGCGGCGTGCCTAAGGTATGCAAGTCGAACGACCCACCAAAAGTGCTTGCACTTTTGGTGGGAGTGGCAAACGGCTGAGTAACACGTGGGAATCTTCCTCAAACTCGAGCATAGCTCACCGAAAGGTGGGGTAAAACTCGATAGCTCCCGACTTGTCGGGATAAAACTCCGGTGGTTTGAGATGAGCCCGCGTCCTATCAGGTAGTTGGCAGGGTAAAAGCCTACCAAGGCTATGACGGGTAGCTGGTCTGAGAGGATGTCCAGCCAGACTGGGACTGCGATACGGCCCAGACTCCTACGGGAGGCAGCAACTAGGAATTGTGCGCAATGGGGGAAACCCTGACGCAGCAACGCCGCGTGAAGGAAGAAGGTCTTAGGATTGTAAACTTCTTTTCTGAGAGATCAAGTTCTGAGAGTATCTCAGGAATAAGTGCCTGCTAACCACGTGCCAGAAGCATCGGTAATACGTGGGGCACAAGCGTTATCCGGAATCACTGGGCGTAAAGAGATGCGTAGGCGTCTTGAAAAGTTTTATGTTAAATCCTCCGACTCAATCGGAGAATCGCATAAAAAACTTTCAAGATTGAGTCAGTTAGGGAAGAGGGGAATTCCTGGTGGAGCGGTTAAATGCGTTGATATCAGGAGGAACACCAATGGCGAAGGCACCTCTTTGGAACTGTACTGACGCTAAGGCTCGAAAGCGTGGGGAGCGAAACGGATTAGATACCCGTGTAGTCCACGCCGTAAACGATCCCTGCTAGATGTTTGTCCTGCTTTGTTATTCTGTTCTTCGGAACAGGGTTTACAGACTGGATGAGTGTCGCAGCTAACGCGTTAAGCAGGGCGCCTGGGGAGTACGGCCGCAAGGTTAAAACTCAAAGGAATTGACGGGGACCCGC
>CAZUKH010000004.1:0-16565 GCA_964620955.1 uncultured Candidatus Saccharibacteria bacterium
TAATGTTAAAAGTATTACTCCTATAGACTTGTGGAGCGAGAGAATTATTAAAGATATTTATAAAAATTATAAAGCAAAAAGCTATTTACAAAAAAGCAACTGGTTTACCAGAAAGTTTAAAGAAAATACCGCTATAGCTGGGCAAATGCTTTTTGAAAATGCTAGGAACTTTTGGAAGGCGGATAGGCGGTGACTTTGTCTTTACTTTCAGGTATTTCGAGCCCACCGAAACGAAAAATCGGATTTAGATATTTTCTTAATATAGATAATTCTTCGATTTTAAATAAGAGCGAAACAAGATAGTAAATCATAAAACCTGGCACTGTTGTTACAACTGTTAAAATAAGCATGTTTAAAGATGTTGATCCTGTGAAGTTATCTGTATAGCTCCAAGCATGCCATAATTTGTATGTATAATACATAAACCCAAACATACAAATAGCAGCTATAAACTTTTTGCTTATAGATTTTACTAACGTGGGAAGGTCTAAATCTAACTTAGTTCTACTAAATAATAAAACCATAAGCATAAACTCTATTGTATAAACCACGCTCATTGCTAGCGAAATACCCCCTACCCCTGCTCTATTGGGCTCAGGACTTCTGTTTAAAAAGTATTGTATATCTGAATTAGAAAGAAGAACTACACCTAAAACAACAAGAATTACGTTTGCTATAGTTATAAAAATTGTTTTATTAATCAGCTTAATCGATCTTTTTTCCCTAACAGGAATTGCAAAAATCATTTCGCCGAGTTTTTTATAACTATTTGAAATTAGTATAAGAAACATTCGCAACACTCTATAAGAAAGGTACAAGACACCTGTTCCTAATGACGCAAAACCACTAAAGATTATAAAAGCTGTTGTACTAAAAATTGAATCCCCTTGTGGGTTTACTTCGATATTTGAAACTGCAAACTGAGTGTTATAGCTTAAAAGGTTGGTAAAAAATATTGAAAGTAAAATTACTCCTCCCAAACTAAAAGCTGTAACTATTGAAGGGATTATTGTGTCTTTTGTAGCATAAAACATGCTAAACACAAACCATCTGGCAGTGATGAATATTAAACCAAATGAGAAAAAAAACAATATCCAAGCAACTTGGTAGCTATCTTGAAGGGTAAAAGCAGTTCCAGGGATAATACCATATACAAGCCTTACTATCGGTACCCTCAAAACAATTAGTACTACAACAAAAGGAATCGCCATGAAAATTATTTCGTTTATAGTTTTTTGAGCTATTTCTTTTACTTTTGAAAAATTTTTTTCAAAGTAAAGTTTAGAAATCATTGGATAAGAAGCATAAGAAAATGTGTAGCCAAACATAGATGGGATTACAAGGTAAAGTGATTTAGCGTAATTTAATGTTGCAGGACCAGCAATAAATGCAAGTGAAATAAAGTTATTCACTAAAAACCCAATTTGATCTGATGCTAAAACAAGTATTCGAGGTAAAGAAAGTTTGGCTACTTCAGAAACATGTGGATCACGGTAATCAATAACAAAAAGGTATTTGATCTTAAGGCTTATAAACAGTGGAATTTGTATTACAAGGTGCAGTATTGAACCAATATATGCTGCAGCCACAATTGCCCATGGGCTGTAATCAGTAAGGGGAAGAAGGATCAATATTGCAATTATTCTACCGATGTTATAAAAAAGTGGCGAAAGTTGAGGTAATAAAAATCTATTATAAATGTTTAAACCTGTAGAAATAAATACACTAACCCCAAGTAAAAGCTGTGGAAGTATAAGTGCCCTCATCATCCATATTATGTTATTAAGTTCAACAGCTGACGGAGGTAGTTCGGTGTTTACCAAAGCTATTGCAGCAGGGATAAACTTATCAGCAAAAAGCACAAGTACAGCACTGATTGCTGCAAATATTAAAATACTTACATTAATAATTGAACTGTAAATCCTATAAAAATACTCTTTGCCTTTTGCTTCTCTTGAAGCTACTAAAACTGGAATAATTACAGTACCCACCGTGCCAATCATCAAAACACTTGTTAAGAGTTCTGGTACGGCGTTGGCAATAAAAAACTGATTTATTCTTGAATCAGAAGCAGGATAACTTGAAGTTAAAACAAGATTAAACACCTGACCTGTGATTTTGGTAAGTAAAGCAGGCAGCATCAAAAGCAGTGCGGTTTGCAAAATCTGAGTCTGTTCCTGACTTAACAAATCTCTTAGTTTGATCAGGTGTTTTTTAACTACAGGCATTTTATCAAGTCTAAAGTCTACTTTTATCTAACCATTAAATCATGGTTAAATTCTTTTTACAAACTTAGTATCTTTAATTCTTTTTGTCCAGACCTTTCATTGTAAGCCCGATTTTGCCATTTTCAATCTTAATGACTTTAACTCTTACAATTTGTCCTTTCTTTACAATCTCGTTTGGATCTTTAACAAACTTGTCGGACATTTCAGACACATGACATAATCCCGAAATACTTGGAGTTAGTTTAACGAAAGCTCCAAAGTTCATAATGGAATCAACTTCTCCTTCGTATATTTGACCAATTTCAGGCCTCATAAACATAGAGTTAATTTCACCTTTTACAAAATTCATTTGAGCTGCATTATAAGCACTAATTGTAACTGTACCGTTATCATCAACTTTAATATCTGCAGGAGAGCTTGCAAATTGCTCGGTTGCTGCTACAAGTCCTTTAATGTTTTTACCACCTGGTCCAATAAACTCACCTATTTCATCAATTTCGATTTGAATTTTTTCTACTTTAGGAGCATTATCTGCAACACTTTCTCTTGGCGCTGCAATAGTTTTTAACATTACCGAAAGCACTTGTTCTCTACCTTTCTTTGCTAATGCAAAAGCTTCTTTAATAATGCTTAAAGGAACCCCTTGAAGCTTATTTTCGTACTGGATAGCAGTTACCCCCTTAGTTGTTCCGCATACTTTAAAATCCATATCTCCATAAAAATCTTCAATGCCTTCAATATCTAATAAAAGTTTGAAATTAGATTCGTTCCCATCTTCTGTTACAAGTCCCACACCAATTCCAGCCACAGGGGAGGTAATTGGTACACCTGCCGCCATGAGAGCCATACAGGATGCACAAGTTGCTGCCATTGAAGTAGATCCATTTGAAGAGGTTATTTCAGATACAGCTCTTATTGTGTAAGGAAAATCTTCCTGGCTAGGCAAAACTACTTTTAGAGCATTTTCACCAATCGCTCCGTGTCCAATTTCTCTTCTACCAGGAAAGTAATTAAACCTTGACGCTTCGCCATTTGCATAACCCGGCATGTTGTAATGGTGGAAAAATGATTTGCTGTTTTCTCCCTCCATGTCATCAATTAGTAGTTCATTACTTTGTGGAGCAAGAGTCACAATTGAAAGCGATTGAGTTAAGCCTCTAGAGAAAAGTGCTGATCCATGAACAGTCGGTAAAACATCAACATCTGCTTTTAGTTCACGTATTTCATCTAGCTTTCTATTTGAAACTCTTTTTGAATCTTTTAGTATACCTTCTCTTAATATACCTCTTGCTACATATTCTACAGCTGCATCCATATCTAGTTCAGTGTACCCAGATTCGGATTCTTTCATCTTAGCAATAAATTGGGTCTTAATTAAACCAAGCCCTGCATTTCTGTCAGATTTCTCATCGACATACATAGCTTTTTTAAGCTGTTCATAAACCTCTTTCTTAGCAATATCTATGAGTTCTGATGGTGCTGGCTTATTATCGTATGCATCTTTATCTATGTTTAAAGTAGACCCTGTACTTGTTATAAACTTTGTTTGCTGATCGTTGATTTTTACTATTTCTGAGTTCGCAGAATCAAGAACGTTTTCCATTACTGATTCAGGAATTTCTTTACCCCAGCCCTCGAAAGAAAGAATTTTATTATCTACGCCAGAAACAATAAATTCAGCTTCGAGTTGATCTCTAACTTGTCTTTCGGGATTTATTATAACTTTGTGTTCTTTATCAAGCCCTACAATTACACTAGAACAAGGGCCCTCAAAAGGGATTCCTGCCTGCATTACTGCCAAACTTGCCCCTAATACAGTAAGTGATTGTGGGTCATTTTTTTGATCATAAGCAAGTACAGTCAAAACAATAGAAACTGCTCTTTTGAAGCTTTTCGGAAACAAAGATCTAATTGAGTGGTCAACTTCTCTTGCTTTAATTATTGCCTCATCTGAAGGCAGTCCTTCTCGTTTTTTAAATTTAGAGCCTGACATAGCACCCCTTGCATACATTTTTTCTATATATTCAACACTAAGTGGAAAATAATCGAGTCCTGCATCTTTATTATCTACACTTGCTGTAGCATAAAGGACAGTTCCTCCTGATTTAAGCATTATCGAACCTGCGGCCTGAAAGCCAATTTTACCGGTGGAAACCTCGATCTGTTTTCCAGCGATATTAAATACCTGTGAAAATTCCTTCATTAGGTATAAAAATAAAAAATAGTTTATTTGCAACTATTTTGTTGCAATGGGAGATTTAATTAGCAGTTTGCCATTAAAACTTTTTAACAGCTAACTGCCAACTTTTCTCCATTAATTTGAAAATTATAATCTTAAAATACAAATGAAGCAAGGAGAGGTTATGATTACCTATTCGTCACCTTTTCTAAAGTAGTACCCCAAAACAAATCCAAGGCTGCCAAGAAACACTCCAGAAATTATTGGAATTATTTGAGCTATGTTGTCGATAATACTTACATTTCTGTTAAGACCATCTATAACAGAAATAATCATTGCGATTACAAAGACACCAAAAGTCGCCAGGGTAAATACAATTGCGAGAGTGCTTCTTGTATTTTCTCTTTTTTCAAGAACTGAATCTTGATCCACTTTCGCGATTTCTGAATCCGGCGCATCCGATGCTGCCTCAATTCCAGCCATTAGTCCTTCTTCATAACTTTGGTCGGACTCTTCTTCTAAATCATCGCTTGTGAGTGATTCATCAACTTCAAGTGTTGCAGGTATATTTGAGTTTTTTGATGAAGTTTCTAAGGCCGGCAGGTTTGCTACATACTCGATTACATTTTGCGGTTTAAGCAAACCTGCCGGCCTTAAATTGCTATCTTCCTGTTTTATTTCAATATCATTATTCATCTTTTGGCTCAAAATCTACAGCAGTTTTATATTTAGTAAGGTGGTTAATTTTTAACCGCCATTTTGAATTAGGCTTATGTACTGTAAGTTCTCGACCTAAAGACTTTTCTAATATTTGAACAGCTGCATTTAACAAAGCAGTTGCACTTTCATCTGTAGTTTTTGCAAGTTTGTGAATCCTTTCAGCGGTTTCTTTATCAACCACTGCAAACTCCACTTCGGATTTTTTTAGTAACTTTCTTACATTATTTCGCATTTGTTTACACTTTGTATTAATTTAATTATACTTTGTTATTTACTGCTAACACAATATCATGAAGTTTAAAGAAGCTCTAACTCTGCTAACAGCTGCAATAGTAGTAATTGCATTTTTGTTTTTGGTTTTTCTTACATTCAAGAGTGATAGCAATCTTCAAAACCCCATTGGGCCTTACCCATCAGAAAGAATTGAGTCCTTTGAGCTTTTACCTGTAGAAGATGAGTCTAAAATAAAATTGGCGGACAAAGAAATAGTAATTCCCGACGATTTTTATATTTCAACTATTTTCGTTTTAAAAGAAAACGAACGTTTTTTGTGCAGTAAAATAAATGAAGGACCTTGCAGAATTTATTTTATTACAAATAAAGAAGATTTAGTTACTACATATTACTTATCAACTTCAGGTGAAATTGAATTAGCGTCAAGACCTGGAGATAACAGGCAACAATCAACTTTACAAATAAATGGAAAATCGTTTGAGTTTACTGTTGACAAAGTAAGCATAGCAAATGAACCAGTAGATAATGAGAGTGCTGAGGCTGATTCAAAAGAAGCTCAGATTTTTGGTTGCTTAAATCAATCGATTTGTATTAATTCCAACTTTTTAGATGTTTTAAGCGAAAATCACGAAGAAAATTTAAATAAATTTTTATCATTTGCTAGTAATTTAGCTACGTTAAATTAAATGACTATAACTATTGGACAAACAGAGCTTTCTGTTATTCTTGCATCAACTACCATTGTCTTTTTATGCCTTGCTGTGCTTTCATATCTTGTTATTCAACAGAACCGCAAAATACGCAATTTAACTACACCTAAGTTTGGATTTTTAGGGAAACCACTAGTAATATTTGCTGTAGGCTTTTTTGCGCTTGGGGGAATTTTTGGAGTACTTACAATCAACCGTGGCACCGATTCGGGCGGAGTGTCTGTTGGCGATGAAGAGACAGAGTTAATTGAAATACAAATTGATATTGTGCCAATTAACCAAGCAGGGAATTTATATAGGCTTAATGCCACACCAATAGTCAACGGTTACCCATGGGCAAATAGCTTAACAAGAGAGTTTGATGTTACCTGGACCTTTACAAATTTGACACCAATAACGCGTATAGAAAACAACTTAACTCAAAACTTTCCAGGTGGGGTTTTGTTTACATTTCAAAAAGGCATTACTAAAATTGAAGCAAAAATTATTGATAACGGTACGCAGGTTACTAAAACCACTCAGCTTGAAATTGAATAGCTCGTATATGCTATTATTGTATCTGGATATGCCTCTCTCGAAATGGTAAAAATAAAAAACTTTTCAATGTGTTTTGGCTTAAAAAATGTTATTAACGATCTTAGTTTTAACGTGCAAAATGGTGAGTTTTTCGCTTTTTTAGGACCTAATGGTTCCGGTAAAACAACAACAATTAGGTCTCTTTTAGGAATATATAAACCTACTAAAGGAAGTCTTTTAATTAACGATGAAAAATATACCAACCGATTTTCAAAAGAAATTGGCTACCTTCCCGAAGAAAGAGGACTTTACTTAAATATGAAGGTACTGGATACACTAATTTTTTTTGGAAAGCTTAAAGGATTAAAGAGTTATACTGCAAAAAAATGGGCAATAGAATATTTAGATAAAGTAGGATTAGGAGATAAAATCAATCTACCTGTAAAAAAACTTTCTTCTGGACAACAACAAAAAATTCAGCTTGGAGTAACAATAATTCATAACCCTTCACTACTTATTCTCGATGAGCCTACAAAAGGACTTGACCCTCTAAACAGAGAGCTTTTAATGCAAATTCTTAAGGATTTAAATAAAGCAGGCACAACTATCATTTTTAGTACGCACTTGATGGATGAAGTTGAAAAGTTTGCGCACAAAGTACTAATGATTAACAATGGAGTCAAAGCACTTTATGGCAGTGTAGAATCAATTAAAGAAAAATACGCAGGAAACTCTTTTTATATAAAAACTGATTCCCAAATTGTTAATACATCTAAATATAAGTGCAGTTTTTATAAAGCAGGTTACAAAATTGAATCGCTAAGCGATATTAATCCCAACCAAATGTTAAAAGTGCTTTTTAATAAAGGCTTTAATATAAGCCATTTTGAAAAAATTTATCCAAGCCTTGAAGAAATATTTATTAGTGTTGCAAAAAATGGACAGTAACAAAGCAATTTTAACAATAGCCACTAGAGAGTTTAAAGAAGTCATTTCCAAACCCACTTTTTGGATTTCTACATTAATATTCCCAATACTAATGGGAGTACTAATTTTTTTAATTAATCTTTCGACTAACCAGGCGGACGCTTTAAGTCAAAATATTGTATCCGAAGAAAAGCCTATAGTCGTGGTTGATAAACTAGGTATTTTAAGTCAAAGTTTTCTACCACCAGGTGTTAGTATATCCGAAAATAAAGAAACGGCTCTTAATGAAGTAATTATTGGAACTAAAGAAGCCCTAATATATTATCCCCAAGAACTTGCAAGCGAAAATGGATCAACCATACAAATTTACTCTCGATACCAATCTCCTTTCCAGGTACAAAGATTTGACGACTTTGCAAAAGAACTTTTAAAACAAAGTACACTAGCAAGCCTTGCTGATTTGCAGTCAAAAGTTTTAAGCAGCAATTTTGAAGTTCAAAATACAACATATAAAGATGGTTCTGTTTTTAATTTTGAAGCCACTTCTTTAGTCGCCCCGGGAATAGCTATCCTTGCTTACTTTGTTTTTATAATGTTTGGTAATTCTTTTATGCTGTCCAGCGTATCCGAGGAAAAAGAAAGTAGGATGATAGAAATCATTTTAACCTCAGCAAGTCATAAAGATCTAATTTTGGGCAAGCTTATAGGTTTGTCTGCAGTTGTAGTCACACAAATTCTACTTTTATTAGTTATGGGGTTACTAGTACTTTTAGGGTTTTACAGAGGTGAAGTTTTTTCGTTTATCTCACAAATAAAGTTTGACCCAATTGAAATGCTATTTGGATTATTTATTGCAATGCTAAGCTCTTTAGTTTTGGCAAATGCAATGGTAGGTGTTGGTGCTGCAGTTCCAACTTTAAGAGAAGCTCAAGGCTTTTCATCTATATTTATAATTTTATCAGTAATCCCACTTTACTTTGTTTCAATTGTTTTAGTTGCTCCTTCAAGCCCGTTTTCAATAGCTATGAGTTATGTTCCAATCTTAGGACCTTTTGTACTTTTAATAAGAAATGCTTTGGTTGAATTAACTTTTATAGAGGTATTTATTGCGATAATATCTTTAGTAATTCAAGTTGTAATAAGTTTTTGGATTGCAAAAACGATGCTAGTTCGTGGAGCTTTAAACTACTCTTCGCGTATCAATTTAATGTTCTGGCAACCCACTAGATCTTAAAATCAAGGGTTTTACAATCAGTTTTTTATAAAAAGGTACTTATTCCAAAAAGAATTAAGTTATCTATATATTTAGAATAACTAATCAAAATATATTTATGCATGAGCAAAATGAAGATTTTTTGGGAAAAGAGAGTTTTCACGTTGACAGGTTTATAGCAACTATTAATGATATTCAAAAAAGATTTCCTAAGTCAATTTTATGCGGCAGTGCAGCCGTGCTGGTTCTAGCCTCATATTATCAATCACCAAATGGAGTTGAAGAAGGGCTAAATCTCAGTCGTATCCGTATGATACCGCCTTCGGATATAGACTTGCTCATATCTCAAGAGGACTTAGAAGGTCTACAGACAAGAGCGAATGGACAGGCTGTCATTCGTGAAGGAGAAGGTTTACAGCTAACACTTCAGAAACCATATTTAAAAGTGGAAGCTTTTACTACATGGCAACCTAACCCAGTGCTTCTACCACTTACTTATGAGGCTGCTTGTCAGCAAAGTGTAAAGCTTGGGCCTGTAAGCTTAATAGGTCATGCTTTTAAACTGACAGGTTTTAACATGCTTATTATGAACCCACTTCACATTATTGAATATAAAATGCAACGGATGAAGCCTCAAGATCTACAACACATAGGTGTTTTACGTCGCTCGTTGGCAGAAATTTATGACTTCTAAAAGGAAAGCACTTGGAAAAGGAAGTTATTTCTTTTTAAAATCGTCCCCAAAAAGAAATTCAATAATGCCAAAAGGATCAAGAGCAGTGGCCATAAAATAAATCAACTCTAGCACTGTAGAAGCTGTCCATCCAATTATGGCAATACCAAAGTTGAAAATACTTCCAACTATGTTGAATATTAAATCCCAAATAAACATAATCTATATTTTTCTACTACATTTTACCACAATTGTCAAATAAATTCAATTAAGCCTTACTGGACTTGGTTTTAAGTTTTCTGAAAAACTTAAAATTCAATACTAATAGCAACACCGAAATTCCAATCAGTAAAAAAAACTCAATTGGTAAACTCGCAGCTTTAACATTAATACTAATGTTTTCAATTATGTCTGATTCTGTAGCATTAATTGACACTGATGTTTTTTGAGATTGATCTTGGTTGTTGATTTTGGATACTTCAGCAACATAAAAGCCAGTACATACATCTGCCTGCCATTTTCCTGCACTATCTGCTTCAACAGTCTCAAAAACGACTCTTTCTACACCATACTCAAAAATGATATCTATAGTTGCCTGTTGGGGTACCTGTCCAGCATACGCTACTGTTCCACTAATTTTTTTAGATTTATTACAATCAGTAATACCTAATATTCTCCCAGTACTAGAAGGAGAAATGTTAATGGAATTACTTACATTAACATAAGTTGGAACTTCTTTTGCATTAATAGTTGAACTCAGTAATGGTGCATAAAACAATAATGCAAGAAAAACCGAAGAAAAAGTTAAAACTCTTTTGTGCATATATAATTTTATCTTAATTTATTCTTATTGCAACGTGTTAAAATTGGCAGTGGAAAATAAAAGAATTATTACCTACATTCCATTAGTGTTTTTACTTGTTTGCTTACTCTCAATCTTTGGTTTGTATATAATAAAAGTTACAAACAATGGATCTGTGTGTGTAAAAAACACATTTATAGATGAAGGGTCAAACATAAAGCTTAATTACCCTTGCAATTGGGAGCTTAAACTTAACTTAAAAACTCAAGAAATTGATGCAAAAGGGTCTTATCCTGAACTAAATTTATATCAAATATCTTTTGTAAATAACTCTTCTGTAATAACTTTAGAAAACTTTTTATATTCAGTTGATACTAATCCTGCAACTAAGTTAGGTTCCAATTATGATTATACATTTGTTACCGATAGCCTTATTAGATATAAAAAAAGTAATTATCCCTTTTACTCTTATGGCCAAAAAGTGGATTGCAATAATTTTTTTGCTCAAACTGGTAAAGAAGAAGTGTGTGCTAGTACTTTTTTTTCGAATATTAGCAAATATCCAGTACTCATTGAAGCTCTTGAGGGCAATAATCCAGTTAAATTTTTAGATGAGCTTGTTAAAGAATTAATTAAAGAATCTACGCAAACTTTATAAAATCTACCTAAAACCTTTTGGCTATTTCAACTGCTTTGTCCAGACTACTTGCCATTTTTACATTTTTAACAAGCTCAAGTGGAATCAAAAAACTAATTATGTTAAAAATGTGCGTCATTATAGTAAGTATGCCGCTAGTTGTAATAATATTTAAAGAGTTCATTTTTGGGTATCTAGCTAAAATCCTTTTTAGTTGATTTACTGGTATGCTGTTAAAGCTGGCTATTGTTTTATAATCAGTAATGCTTAGGGTCTTAAAGTCTTCTTTGTTTTGTTGATAAAGCACTTCTGCCTTAGTCAGTATGTACTCTAAAGAGTCAATCGCATTTTGTGCAAAATCGGGTCCTTTTATTCCAGGATACGATATGTAAACAGCGCTACCTAGGGCTTTGTTGGGGCCAAGCTGCTTCAAAATATAATCTGGCTCTTCTACAATAACAATTGATTTATTTGGTTCACCAAAGTATTTTAAGTTTTTGTAGCCAGCTGCAATAACCCTAGCGAGTACCGAATCCCCCTCAAGCCTTTTGCCCGTTGTAAGTTGTTTAAGCGTTTCTTGTGTTTGAAAAGTTTCCATTTTTTAAAAAGTTAAAGACTAATCTTCCCCACTCAACTAAAGTCAAGGGTTTTACGATTAGTTCCTAATAATTATACAAAAAATAATTCTTTCATGCTTAATGATACAAAAACGGCAAAAAATGCAACACTTACAAGTAAAAAAAACTTACGAACTATTCCTGGTTTAATTTCTGTATAAAGCTGTTTTGAAGTATTAAGACTATAAACAAGAAACGATAGTACGAGCATTGAGAGTGCACTAAAAAAAGTACCAATTAGTAAAAACTCTATAGGTTGTTCTTGTATGAATACTTGAATAAAAATTGCAGCAATTATTTGTGCCCAAAGAAAAAAATAATAAATTGTTCTTCTAAAATACTTTTCTTTTAATTTTGTTGAAGCAAGTTGGATGTTTTCTGTCATGATTCTTGACGTAGTTTCGTAAACACCTAACTGGGTTTTAAACAAAAATATACCTCCAAGCAATAAAAATAATATTCCAACAGCCGGGCTAAATAATTTCGAAAGCTTTTCTGCCTGCAAAAATACAAAGTCTAACCCTTCTTTTCCATCAAACGGATAAGTTAAAACAAAAGCAATGAAGGTTAACAAAAGTATGCTCCCAACTCCAATTAGCCAAAATGTTAAAAACTGCTCTTTATTGGACAACTTGAACCATTGCTTAAATCTTTTAATATTTTCGTTGTTTTTGATAAATATTGACCCGCTTGGCGCACCCTTGTGGCTTGCCTTTCTGCTGATTTTTGAGTCAAAGTGGCCAGCCATTCCCATACCTTCATCTTGAACATAAAATGAATTGGATAAAACAAGGTTGCCACCTGCACCTGAGTAAGCAACAGCTCCTAAAAAAGCCACTATAGAAATTCCTTGGGGAAGTAAAAAATAATCTTTTCCTGCTCCAAATAATCCCTGAACGATCCCGGCATCAACGGCTATTTCGAAATTGAATAATGCCAAAGCAATAAGAAAAAATAGTGGGATCGAGACTAAAATAATCAACTTTTGAAAATTTTCTAGGCTTGAATACACATCTCCACCTATTGTTAAAATTAATCCTATTAAAAGAAGTAAAAATACTGTCATAACAGATGGGTTAATACCTGTTACATAAGAAAATATTGCGCCAGAAGATGCAATTATACCTGGCCATGCGAAAGAAATAAATGTAGATAGTATAAACCAATATGGTATCCACTTTCCGATGTTATAAAAACCTTGATAAATACTTCCTCCTGTCGCAAGTGTGTATCTAGTTGCTTCAGTGCTAACAAAATATTGGAGTGTTATACCAATTACAGCTCCCCAAATTATTCCAAAACCAAATTGTGAAACTAAGTAGGGCCATAAAATAAATTCTCCCGACCCAAGGCCCATAGCAATAAGCACTATACCTGGGCCAATAAGAGCCAGTGAAAACTTTGGAGGTTTGGGTACATGGGTCATAAACTAAATTATATCAGGATAGTAAAAAGATTTTTACTGCTCTCGATTAAAACTTTTAGCAAGAGTTAAAAGCAAATTGTTCTGTAAAATAGTGTGCTGACTATTTGGAGAATGGTCAGTTAACATTTTTTGAACTACACTACCTACTTTAGCTCGATAATGCAATTTTTGTTCAATTGGGACGTATAGCACTAGATGTTCATTTACCTTATCTACAATTAATGGCAGTGCTTCTATATCTAGGGCGTAAAGAGGCTCTCCAGTTTGAGGGTCTATTCCATAAATAAAATACCGCATAGTTCTATCACCCTCTGGTTCATCATAGCCTTCCTGAGTTGGGGTAAAAGATTTGCAATGTTCAACAGCTAACAGTGGATTATCTCCTGTGCTTTTGTAATATGCATACCTAGCGGTTTGCAGCATTTCACCAGTGTGATCATGTTCTAGCCCCATCATTACTAGTTTTATGTCATTAGATTTGCAAAATTTAACAATTCTTTCTATTGCTATTTGGGGCATAAATGAAAACTCGTCAATTGTTACAAGTACCTTGGGATTCGCGGCTTTTGCTTGTAGTACTTTATCCATCCATAAACTAATTTGGCTTAAATCAATATTACCTTGTTTATCTGTGGGGGTTTCAAGTCTTTCTACTTCAATTTCATTGCATGTAATTCTATTATGCCTTTTGGAGTTTGGGAGCGCACCTGCTATTGTTCTAAATACTCTGTAACCATCCTCTTCATATTTTTGTTCCAGCATTTCAACAGCGCCTGTTTTGCCACCATACATTCCGCTTAAAAATACAAGCACACCATAGCTGTCTAAAAGACCTGTATAATATTCATCTTTGGCTTTATATATTTTAGTGTGCTTTTTCCTAAACCCCTTCTCCCCATTTACCTCTGGAGAATCTTTAGTAAAAAACTTTGGTTTAAAAATAAATTCTAAAGTTTTTTGTACTTCCTTAGCATTCGATGCATTATTTAATAACTCCATGTAGCCTTGTAATGTTAACGGGTTAATGCTTATAACTGAAGCATGATTTAAAAAGGTATTTAGAAGATTAAGTGAACTAACAATTTCGTTAGCTTGATAAGTTTGTTTGGCTCTTTCTAACCAATCACTTAAAAGTTGACGAGGATTACTAGGTTGTGGTGTAGTTTCTATATGAGGTTCCTGAGTATGGGACATAGTTAAAATATTACTAAATGATATAAAGCTTGCAACTATTTTTTAAGTGGACTGTAATTCTAAAATATTTCGAAAACTTGCTATGATTTGCTAAAATAAAGCGCTAATAGATTTTAAATAATGTGTATGAACAAAAAAAATAACGCTAAACAAGCTTTACAAACTAAAAAAGAAGAAAGTACTGTTTTACCTCAATCAACTGAAAATATTGAAATTAATATTCAGATTGAACAAGAAAAAAGCAAAAGATTAGAATTAATGGCAGATTTTGATAACTATAAAAAAAGAGTCGAAAGTGAAAAAGCAATTTTTGGCGCACTTGCCAATATGACAATTTTAAGAGAAATACTTGAGGTTTCAGACGATATTCAACTTGCGCTTGAAGATTCCGAGCTTAGTTTAGAAAGAGCAAAACAGTCTCTTAAAACTGTACAAGACAAATTAATTGGTGCTGCAGCAACTTCAGGTATAGAAAAAATTGAGGTCAAACCAGGAGATGATTTTGATAAAGAAAAAATGGAAGCTGTACAAGCAATCCCTAATGCCGAAATGGCAGGAAAAGTAGTCGCAGTAATTTCTTCGGCATATAAATATGCTACCAAAGAAGGGATTTTAAAGCCTGCAAAGGTTATTGTTGGAAAGTAAAGAACTTATGGTTCAGTAGGGATTGTTCTAGAGTCTGTTTCAATTTTCTTAAGACGTAGTAAACGGTTAGAATCCAAGTAAATTATAGCTTGATGTAGTCTAACACTTTCGCTACCACTTGGATTAGTAATTGTCACCTCAGCGGTGTCGGCAAACCATACAACTTCATAAGATGTGTTGCCGTTTAGACCAAATTGATTAGGAAAAATCTTACTTTGTAAAAAACTTTCCATTGCCTCTTCTCTGGTTTCTCCCTTAATTATTATTGTTGGAGGTGTTGTATTCTTATCCGTTTGATCCGTTTGAAAGTTAGTAGTCCACTCTTCTAACTCGAAAGTTCCAATTGGGGTTTTAACTCTTAATGAAACCGAAAACCTAGTCTCTTCGGCACCGTTTTCTTGAGTATTGGGTGGGGAAAAATCCAAGTATTTTTTGCTAAATTCACAAATTATACAAAATTATTACTTGACATTAAATATTAGCAATCTTATACTTTAACTGCTAAATTATATATAACTTAAATCTATATATTATATTAATAAAAAATGGGCAAAATAATAGGTATAGACCTAGGAACTACAAACTCAGCAGTAGCATTTGTGCAAGCTGGTAAGCCAGAAGTTATTACAAACAAAGAAGGTGGCCGTACAACACCATCGGTTGTAGCTATAGAGTCAGATGTAAAATCCGAAATAGTAGGAATTACAGCTAAAAATCAAATGGTAACTAATCCTGAGCAAACATTTTACTCTGTAAAAAGGCTTATAGGAAGAAAATATACAGATGAAGAGGTGCAAAAAGATTTAGAACTTTTGCCGTTTAAAATTAGAGGTAGTGAAAAAGGTGGGGTTGAAATCCAAATGGGTGATGCGTGGGTTGCTCCTGAAGTAATTTCTGCAAAAGTCTTAGCAAAGCTTAAAACCGATGCCGAAGCATTTTTAGGAGAAAAAGTTGAAGGAGCAGTAATTACTGTGCCAGCCTACTTCGATGATTCACAAAGGCAAGCAACCAAGAATGCAGGAAAAATCGCAGGTCTTGACGTAAAAAGAATTATTAACGAGCCAACTGCAGCTGCGATTGCTTACGGGTTAGATAAAAAAAACGACCAAACAATTGCCGTTTACGATCTTGGCGGTGGGACATTTGATATTTCTGTTCTTGAAATAGGAGATGGTGTCTTTGAGGTTAAATCAACTAATGGAGATACTCATTTGGGAGGTGATGATTTCGACCAGGTTCTTATTGACTTTTTTGTAAGTGAGTTTAAAAAAGAGCAAGGAATTGATTTAAAAGAGGACCCATCTGCCTTACAAAGACTTAAAGAAGCTGGCGAAAAAGCAAAAATTACTCTTTCTTCTGCAGAATCTACTGAAGTAAATCTTCCATATATTACAGCAGATGCTAAAGGTCCTAAACACTTTAGAATGAATTTAACAAAATCCCAATACGAATCACTTGTAAATGGATTAATAGAGAAAACTTTTGAATCTGTAAAAAAAGCTATAGAAGATGCAGGGGTAAAAAAAGAAGAAATAGACGAGATAATTATGGTTGGAGGAATGACAAGAACTCCACTTGTTAGGCAGAAAGTCAAAGAGTTTTTTGGTAAAGAAGGCAATTTAAGTGTTAATCCTGACGAAGTTGTAGCAGTTGGAGCAGCACTTCAAGGGGCTGTGCTTGCAGGTGATTCAAGTGTTGAAGATATCACTTTACTTGATGTAACTCCTCTTTCACTTGGATTAGAGGTAAATGCAGGTGAGATGCATATTCTTATTCCAAGAAATACAACTATTCCTACCGAAAAAACCGAAGATATGTTTACAACTGCTGTAGATAATCAACCA